>NZ_CACSHH010000008.1 GCF_902705545.1 Chlamydia sp. 17-3921
TTATTGAATAATCTGATACATTAGATCCTTGTTTTGACATTTTCTAATAACTTTCAATAGAAATTTTCTGTAGTAGGAAAAGTTTAATTAGGAATTATTGTATGAAGTTTCCTCATATTTGTTTTGAATTTGTTACAAAACCTTCGTTTTCTTGGCTCAAAGGCAATAACAAAATATTTTATTTACAAAATTCTAAATTGATCACAAAAAAGCTAGTTTCTGCGGTTCTTTTCTGCTTGGGATTGAGTCTTTTAGGATGTGCAGCCTTTTCTATGGGAGTTTGTCAGACCTTCTTGCCAGCTGTAGCTTTGATTCTTGTTGCCTTCTGTCTTTTTATTTTGGCTTACTACCAATATGTGAAGGGCTGGGCAGCCTTTCAATTGCCCACTGTTCGTAAAACAATTACCCAGGTAGATTGGGCTTCTTTCCTATCTTCATTACGTCTTTGGGACAGGATTTCCATAGGGGGATTTCGCCACCCAACAAAAACTCTTTATATTTATGAAGGTTCTCCCAAAATTTTGCAGTCTCTATTGCGAAAACGACGTGGGGAGAATAATGGTGTATTTTTGATACAAGAGCTAGATCATAAGGCTATCCGATGTCATTGTGAAGAGACAGAAACTCTTGCTCAACAAGCTTTTGATCTCCCTCAAAACGTAAAAAATAGTCTTCGGCAAAATATAGAACAATCTGGAGCCACCTCTTCCCCTTTAACTATTTTATGGAACTCTCCTTCAGAAGGAATATGTCCAGAAGGCATCATTTGTGTAGATATTCCTAATTCCGTTTGTATGGAAACTCTAGAAGAAAAGGATGAGCTTAATTATTATTCTTGGAGCTATTTTCAGGGGTTTCTTGCTGCTATTGACAAGGCCACTACTTCTCCCGTTGTAAAAGAGATGGGGATATGTATCCTTACGCCAATTCTCGGTGTTTCTCAAAATCTTTCTGTAAAAGAAACTAATCGTAAGATTTTGCTTTCAAAAATTGCTTTTTTACAAGCTGCAGAACGTTTGGCTTCTGAATCTATCCTTCCCTTGGATAAAGCTCTTCTTCCAATCACTCTTGTGCTTACAGATCCTTGTAGTGTCTCTCCTCTAAGTTCTTCTCAATTAAAGTTAGATTATTCAGCCATAGATTTTGCTGATATCGGATCTGAAGAGTGTTTTTGTTGTGTTATGTAACCCTTGTAAACAAAGCTGGCTTTTGTTTGAAAAGGAGTCTTATCTTGTGTAACAAAAATGATTGTTCCCCCTCTTCGTTTGACGATTTTTTTTTCAATTGGTATTTTGATTCTAATGATAATAATTTGGTAATAAAAAAGTAGAACCCATTATGAAACGTAATGTTCGGCGAAATTTCTGTATAATAATTTGTGTTTTTGCCCTGGCTCTATACTATGTATTGCCAACATGTTTCTATTATACTCGTCCTTTACAAAAAAATATTAGTGATCGAGAAGCTTCCCGTATAATTAAAAGCTTTGTAAAGCAGTCTTCAAAGGCTTGTAATGATGTGCTATCTCGAATTTCTTCTTCCCTTTCTGCTTTGCATCTCAAGGGAAAAGTAGAGCCTCATCCTGAAATACCAGGTGTTATTAATGTATTTTTTAAGCAGGAAAGAGACGCTCAAATTTTTATGGAAAATCTCATTTATGGTGAATCGAGTGTTCCTATAAAATCTGCAAAGCTTCATGTTCTTGGTTATGAGAAAGCAACGAGCGGAACTATTGTTCGAGTGTCAGGGTCTCAAATTTCTCCCGTAATTAAAAATGATTTCGATTTTGTTCCATACTCTATTAATGATGAAAAGAAATTCTCAGAAGAGGTTTTTTCCGAAATTCTAACTGTTTTTGATGATTTTTCAACAACTTGTTGTTGTGATTATTCTTCACTTTGGGAGACCGCTCCAAAAGAACAAATTCTTCGATATGCAAAGCAACTTTCCTCAGGTTTTGAAATTTTTCCCCACGAGCATTTGTTATCTTTTATAAAAACTATTTTTCCATCCGATAAAGATTATTTCGCATTTCTTAACAGGCTGGTCAGTCTTTATGAAGATACAACAATTCCTGATGATCAACTCTCTTTATTAGCGGATATACAAAGCCAGCTAACACGACTTTCTTCTGAAAAAAAGATCTCGAAGAGAGCTTATATAGAAGGGAGTTTAATTCAATGTAATAATGTTTCTCAATTTTTCTCTTCCGTAAGTTTTCTCCCTAAAGAGAGAAAGGTAACTTTTATCTTCCATCCTAGTTTAGTAACTAAAAAAAAGAGCCTTTCTGCAGAGCAGCGTTTAGATCTAGATGGTTGGCTTAATGCAGAGAAACTTCGTCTTTCCAAAAAATTAAATAGAAACTTAGAAGAAAGTCCTGAAGGTTTTTCATGTTATTTTATAGACAAAAAAACTAGTGGAAGGATTGTCTTAAAAGGAGAAAGAGTTTCTCAAAATATAATAAAACAGCTTGAGGCTCTTGTTTTACAACGTCCTTCTGCTGAGACTTGTGATTTCTCTTTGGAGCATTTTCCTGTACACAGCCGCTTCCCAACGGAGCATGATTCTTTAGGCTGTTTTATTTTTTCTCCTCAAAAAAGTTGTCAGCACTTTTCTCAGGGATCTATCTATGTTGTGTTCAAAGGCTTGAGACCTATTTTAGCTAAATATCAAGAAAACCCTAGCAAGGAAAAACATGCGTTTGAACGTGATTTACAAAATCTCTATAACTGTTTTTCTCATGTAGAAGCTTCATCTCGAATTATTGAAGAAGATCAAATTCTAGAAATATGTCAGCCTCTTCAGTCAAATATTGATGTCTGGGGAGAGAGTTTTTCTTGTTCCGAAAAATGTGCTTTTCTAGATGTTCGAACTGTAAAAGACCGTTTGGAAACATTAAATAGTATAGAAAAAAATTACCAAAATGAGTTAGTGCGTTGGCATGAACTCTATCGTCAAGCAGGTTGCTCCATAGATCCTCACGAGCAGTTACATGCTCCAATCCCATTCCGCAACCCTTTAATCGAAAACTTTAAATTGAATTTAAGAAAGTATTTTCGAGGGGAGAACGCTCTTCGTCTTGGAATAGACTTTATAGGGGGAAAACAGCTTCTTCTCGCTTTTAAAGATCATCAAGGAAAAAAACTGTCCGATAAAGAGGATATCTTAAAAGTTTCTGATGAGCTTTATTCGCGTTTAAACAAACTTGGAGTGTCTGAAATTGAAATTCGTCGCGAAGGGGAATACATATATTTAAGTGTGCCGGGATCTGCAAAGGTCTCTCCTTCAGACGTTCTCGGTACATCGAAAATGAGTTTTCATGTTGTTAATGAGAAATTCTCTCCATACAATGTTTTACGTTATGAAGTGCAGAGATTTTTAGACTATCTTTGGTTTTCTGCTCAATCTCAAGGAGAAATCTCTCCAGAAGCTATAAACTCTTTAGCAAGTCATATTTTCTATGGCTCTATGGAATCTTTGCCTACCAGTGTTAGAGATGCTATTAGTAAGCTAAAACAAGAAGGTTTGGCTTTTCCTTCTGAGAAGGATAATTTTTCTTCCTCGGAGTTTGATACAAATTTCTCCATGATTGCTATTGAAAGAGATGCAGAAGGAAAAGCAAATCCTTTAATGATTGTTTTCAGAAATTATGCTTTAGATGGCGCTTCTTTAAAAGATATTCGCCCCGAATTTGCTTCTGGAGAAGGATATATTCTAAATTTTTCCGTAAAAGATAAAGTTTCTTCTAAATCTTTGAAAACAGCTTCACCAACAGAAAGCTTTTTCGCTTGGACATCGGCCTTCTGTCAAGAAGGAGTTTCTGGAACTGTAAATAGTCAATATTCTGGAAATCGTGGTTGGCGTATGGCTGTTGTCCTTGATGGGTATGTGATTAGCAGTCCCGTGTTAAATGCTCCTTTAAGAAATAATGCTAGCGTCTCAGGAAAATTCACTCATCGAGAAGTTAGTAAACTTGCAGCAGATTTGAAATCTGGAGTGATTTCTTTTGTTCCACAAGTCCTTAGTGAGGAAACGATTTCTTCAGAACTTGGAAAAGAACAAGGAGTTCAAGGGATTGTTTCCGTTTGTCTTGGTTTAGCTGTCTTGATTGTTTTAATGAGTGTTTATTATAGATTCGGAGGAGTAATAGCGTCTTTTGCTGTGTTGCTCAACTTACTATTGATTTGGGCCGCTTTACAGTATTTAGATGCCCCCCTCACTATGTCAGGACTTGCAGGTATTATCCTCGCTATGGGTATGGCTGTAGATGCGAATGTCCTTGTTTTCGAAAGAATACGAGAAGAGTTTGTGTTGTCGCAAAGTCTTTCTCATTCTGTGGAGACTGGGTATAAGAAAGCTTTCGGAGCAATTTTTGATTCTAATTTGACCACTGTATTAGCATCAGCTCTTCTACTTTTACTAGATACTGGACCTATTAAGGGTTTTGCTCTAACACTAGTTTTGGGAATATTTTCTTCCATGTTCACCGCTCTTTTCATGACTAAATTTTTCTTTACAATATGGATGCGTAGAACTCAAGAAACTCAATTACATATGATGAATAAGTTCATCGGTATAAAACATGATTTTCTAAAAGAATGTAAAAAAATTTGGATCATTTCAGGAAGTATCTTTGCTTTAGGGTGTGTTGCTTTGAGCTTTGGTGCTTGGAATTCTGTATTGGGAATGGACTTTAAGGGAGGATACGCTTTTACAGTTCAAGCAGAAAATCGTGATGTTGTAGATCTTGCTCAAATACGTAAGCAAGTCACAAATAAATTAAAGCAAGCAGGGTTGTCTTCTCGAGATTATCGTATAAAAGTTTTAAATTCTTCGGAAAAACTCAAAATTTATTTTAGCCAAAAAGCTTTATCTCGAACACACCTTCCTAAAGTTCAAACTATAGAAATTTCAGATCCTGAATTGGCAGTTGCCGTAGAATTGTTATCCGAAACAGGTTTAGATGTTTCTTCTGAAGGCCTTAAAAATATTCAAAATTTTTGGTCAAAAGTTAGCGGTCAATTTTCTAATAAAATGCGTCAGCAAGCCCTCATAGGTCTGCTAGGAGCTCTCGCTATTATCTTACTCTATGTTAGCTTGCGTTTTGAGTGGCGTTATGCTTTTAGTGCTATATGTGCTTTGTTACACGATCTTATCGCTACATGTGCTGTATTGGTGGCAACACACTTTTTCTTACAGAAAATCCAAATAGATTTACAAGCCATAGGAGCATTGATGACTGTATTGGGTTATTCATTAAACAATACTCTCATTATTTTTGATCGTATTCGTGAAGATCGTCAGGAAAAACTTTTTACTCCTATGCGAGAATTAATCAATGATGCTTTACAGAAAACCTTAAGTCGCACTGTGATGACTACAGTTACGACTCTTTCTGTTCTACTTATTTTATTATTTGTTGGTGGTGGGACTGTCTTTAACTTTGCTTTCATTATGACAATAGGTATTCTTTTAGGAACACTATCATCTTTGTATATTGCCCCACCTCTTTTGCTTTTTATGATACGTAAAGAAAAAAGCAGGCAATAACACGGTTGTCTTTTTGAGTTTGTAGAAAAAGAATAAAGACTTTTTAAGTGAGAACTTTCAAAAAGTCTGAAGTACCTGATTTATGGCAAATAATAAAAACTCTTCTCAAGACCCTTTACAATGGATTTATCCTAGGCAAGACTTTGTGCTTCGTGCGATGATAATTAAGGAATTTCATCTTAATCCTATTGCAGCACAAATTTTTGTTTCTCGAGGATTTCAAACTATCGAGGAGATTCACAATTTTCTTTATAGTCATCTATCCAATCTCTATGACCCCGAACTCTTTTTAGATATGTCAAAAGCTGTAGATCGACTTCTGTCTGCTAGAGAGCGAGGAGAACACGTTATGATTTATGGTGATAGTGATGTTGATGGTATAACCGGTGTTGCATTGCTTGTAGAGTTTTTACAATCTATTGGAATACGCGTGAGCTATTTTTTCCTCGGGGCAATGTTGAAGCAGCATGGAGAAGTTATAACGCTTATCAATAAGCTTAAAGAAGAGAATGTTTCCTTATTGATAACCGTAGATTGTGGAATCGCAGCAGGAAAAGAAGTGAATGATATCACAAAAGAGGGAATCGATGTTATCGTTACCGATCATCATATGCCTACAGGAAAAATTCCTCATTGCATTGCAACTCTAAATCCACAATTACGAGGTCATAACTATCCTAATCGAGATCTTACAGGAGTTGGAGTCGCTTTTAAGCTCGCTAGAGGTATTGTTGATGCTTTAATTGCAAGAGGTGACTTAGAAAAAAATCAAATAGATCTTAAGCGTTATCTGGATCTTGTGACTTTAGGAACTTTAACAGATATGGGTGTGCTCTTAGGAGAAAATCGTGTGATGGTTCGCTATGGACTCAAGGAAATTTCTAAAGGCATGCGTTTGGGTTTGAATAAACTTAGTATTTTGTCCGGAGTAGAAAAAAGTGAAATCACATCTATGGATGTTGTACTAAAAATTGCGCCTAAGCTTAATAGTTTGGGAAGACTTTCAAATCCTGCCGAAGGTGTAGAGTTATTATTGACCCAAGATAATCAGAGAGCTGATGATTTAATAAAAAAGATTGATATTCTCAATAGAGAAAGGCAGAAAATAGAAGCAGAAGTATTTCAAGATATTCAAAAAATCCTTGCGGAAAACCCTAAACTTTTAAAACAAGCAGCTATTGTTCTTGCATCTTCAGAATGGCATGCCAGAGTGATTCCAATTATCTCAGCGCGATTGTCAAAAGCTTATAATAAGCCTGTAGTGATTATTGCAATTCAGGGAGACATAGGAAAAGGTTCGGTAAGGACTATAGGATCTTTTCCACTTATTGGAGTTCTAAAAAAATGTTCATCTTTATTTATGTCCTATGGCGGGCATGACTTTGCTGCCGGCATTATTTTGAAAAAGGAAAAAATCAATGATTTTAAAAAGAAATTTATACATTTAGTTCAGTCTTCTTTGAAGAAAGTTGATACAATTTTGACTCTTCCATTAGATGCACATGTGGGATTTGATGAGATAGATCATGATTTTCTAGCTTCTTTAGATTTGTTAGAACCTTTTGGAAAAGGAAATCCTATGCCGATTTTTTATACAAAAGTGCGTCAAATTCGCTATCCAAAATTACTTCCAGGAAACCATGTGAAGCTTTTTGTTAGCCAAGGAGAAAGGAATCTTGAAGGGATTGCTTTTGGTATAGGGGAGCGTATTGTTGAATTGAAGTCCCAATGGCATCTACCTTTAGAGTTAGCTTATACTCCAAGAATAGCTTCATCATCTTCTTCTGGGGTGGTTCATTTACTTATTCGGGATTTCCGGGTTCTCCAAGAAAATTCTTTGCCATAGAATTTTTATAATATAGCTTAATAATTTTTTAATATATCCTCCTCTCCATAGTAATTTAAGAATTACAATTAGTGATGGTTTCTTTAGTTCCAAATGTCATTCTGACAGCCGATCAATTTTCTTATTTTTTAGAGCCCTTTCCAAAGCCTAAGATCGAGTATTACTCTTCAGAAAGAATTCGTAAGATTGAAAATTTCAAACGTCAGCATCTAGTTTTTGTTTTAATTTGTAGAATTGTTTTAACCATTATCAAATGGCTTTTATCTCTTGTGTTTTTCCCCTTAGGTTTAGTGCTGTTTTTAGGTAGGTTTTGTCAGGATTTAGTGTTGCCTGCTGCCGCCATAGGGACTTTAAATAAAATTTTTCGATTTTTTGGTTATATAAATCGTAAAGAAGGCGTACACATGTTCCAAAATATCGCCAGAGATACTCGAGTGGAGAGATTAGAACGTTCTCCTATACAATTCGACGAAATGATCGTGGATACCATAGAAATGCACTTAAAAGGATCTAAGAAGGGACGTTGGATGCTCGTCTCTGAAGGAAACTACTGGAGTATGGAGAATCGATTTAAGCAATTTGGATGTAGAAATCCTTTTGTGGAATTAGCATCACAACTGGATGCAAACATCCTGTTCTTTAATTATCCAGGGGTCATGAGTAGCCAGGGACCTGTAAGTAAAGAAGGTTTAATCAAGTCTTATCAAGGATGTGTACGCTACCTCAAAGATAGTAAACAGGGGCTTGGTGCTAATGAAATAATTGCTTACGGAATTTCTTTAGGGGCAGCAATACAAGGAGAAGCTTTAAAAAACGAAATTTTAGACGGTTCTGATAATGTCAAGTGGATTTTAATTAAGGATCGAGCATTCACTTCTATGAGAGATATAGGAATGTCTTTATTCGGGAAGTTTGGGGTGTGGCTGACACGATTTTTTTGTTGGGATATGAACCCTGTAGAGATTAGTGGGAGAACCATGTGCCCCGAGATTTTTATTTATTCTTCAAAACTTGATAGCAAAGCAGTAGCCTTCGATGGAAAGTTTTCTCCAGAGCTTAGTTTTGCTTCAGCTTTTATAACACGCGGTGAGCTTACTTCTACATGTGGTGAAAAAATCCCTATAGGCTCACCTCTTTTAGGCCATGCAGAGAACTTGTTTAAAGAACTTATAGAAGAAATAGTTTCCGCGACTAAATTATTTCTAGAATCAAATTCTAACAAACTTTCTGAAGATGAATCCTAATCAAATAAAATTCTTTGTTTTATACTAAGAAAAAATTTTTTTAATAAAAGGTCTTTCCTTTCTTTTTATGTTCCCTTTAATTTTTTTTTTACTTTTTGTATAATTGTTGGTTAGTGTGTTTTTATAAATAAAATTATTATAGATTTCCTATTATGGTGCATCTAAATGATTTTTCATGTGTGCAACCTTTTTGTGATAAATATCCTCAACCATCAGTTCTGATGTTTTCCTCTGAAAAACACCAGGTTGATTGGGTTAAAAGACGTTCCCATCCAAGATTGTATACTGTAGTCGATATACTTCTCAAAATCGCTAAGTTTATTCTAGCCTTGGTTTTGCTGATACCGTTAGGGGTTTATTGGCTTTTACAAGGAATTTGTCAAAATATTATTATTCCTTCTGCAGGAGGAATCCTCTTCAGAAGCCAATGCAGAGTAAATGATTACCTACAGAATTTATACGTAGAAAGAATAAAAGGATGGATAAGAAACAACTTAGTTGCTAATGCAGATAGAGTTGTTCTTCAGTATGATCATTTACAGATAGATACTCTAAAGTTAACTTTCCCTAATGCTCATCCAGATAGATGGATGCTCGTCTCTTTGGGAAATGCCGAATCTGTGGAGAGCTGCGCGATCAAATTTAGTATTGGCGGGCCTTTGAAGATTGCAAGAAAAGCAAATGCGAACGTACTCTTGTTTAATTATCCTGGGGTTGTATTCAGCAAAGGTCCCGTATCAGTTCAGAATTTGACTCACGCATATCGAGGTTGCGTACGCTATCTTAGAGATAATATAAAAGGACCTCAGGCAAAGCAGATAATTGCTTATGGGTACTCTTTAGGTGCCAGTATTCAGGCTGAGGCTCTAAGTCAAGAGGTCACCGATGGTAGTGATGGTGTTGATTGGTTCGTCATAAAGGATCGAGGAGCACGTTCTTTGGCGACTGTTGGAAAACAATGGTTAGGTCCAATTGGGGCTGCTATAACAAAGTTCGTGGGATGGGATATAGACTCAGAGAAGCATAGCAGTGCTTTAGTATGCCCTGAGCTTTTCATCTGTAGTATAGATGAAAATCGTAAGCTAATTGGTGATGGCCTTTTTTCTAAAGAATCGAGTTTCGCGGCACCATTTTTTGATCCAAATAGAAAACACACTGTAGGAAGAAAAATTTCAGTAGAGCAAGTAAATCTGAATCATGTGCAAGCTCTTTCTAAAGAAGCTGAGGATTTGATCGTGGAATCCATAGAAGAGCATTACAATAGGCATAAGCGCAATTGAATTTCTTTATCTTTCGTACTGGTTTCGACGTTGTTTAAGTTTGCAAAGGTATGAAGATGAGTACATCATTTTAAGTTAAGAAATCTTAATAAACAAGTTGGTAGGTAATTTATTTTATTAAGATTTTAAACTGAAAACATAGATACTGTATTAACATTAAGCTTGATTAATATAGATTTTCTTGAGAAAATACTTCTTTAAAAGTTTTCTAAAAGCAAGAAAATTAACTACTACCGTTACACTTTAAATTGAAAATATGTTGAGGGGGGTTTGCTATCGTATGGGATGCGAACAAGAGAATTGTTTAGAGCTGGAAGAAAGCTCAGAAACACAAAATTCTAATTGGGTGTCTATCACTCAAGCTGCAAAATTGCATAATGTGACAAGACAAGCCATTTATGTCGCAATAAAGCAAAAAAAATTAAAAGCGTCTAAAAGCACTCGTTGGGAAATAAATCTTAAAGATTTGGAAGAGTATAAACAAAATCGTTATTCAAGAAAAAAATCTCTATATCAAGGAGAATTGATTTTTGATAATGACAAAGGGTGCTACTCTGTAAGTCAAGTGGCAGAGATACTGGGCGTACCGGTACAGAAAATCTATTACGCAACTCGTATAGGAACAATGCGCGGAGAGCGTAAGGGTGCTGCTTGGGTGATTCAAGTCTCCGAAATCGAAAGATATAAATCCGAGTATCTAAGCAAACAAATGGCAAAAAAAGCTAAAACTAGAGAAACTTTCGAAACTACAAATACTGTTTCCTCTGTTGAAGAGCTCGTCTCTTCCGAACTTCCCTCCTAGATTTTTTGTTTTTAAATTCTCCTCTCTTGTATTTCGATTACCTCCTTCTTCCTCTTTAGTTTTTCTTTCTCTGCTTTACATTGTTCTTATTTTCGAAAACCCTTGTTTAGTAAAAACAGGGGTTTTTACCCTACACTTACTTTGATTCAATGTTTTAAGAGGATTTCTCTTGAAGAAATAGCTTATTTCCAGGTATGAATGCCTAGCGCGTCTAAGGATAAAATCATGACCTGGGAAAATGTTCGTGTCAGGGTAGCTCCCTCCCCCACGGGAGATCCTCATGTAGGAACTGCTTACATAGCTCTGTTTAATAAGATCTTTTCAGAGAGATTCAATGGAAAGATGATTCTAAGAATTGAAGATACGGATCAAACTCGAAGTCGTAAAGATTACGAGGAAAATATCTTCTCTGCGATTCGTTGGTGTGGAATTCATTGGGATGAAGGACCTGATATTGGAGGTCCATACGGCCCTTATAGACAGTCCGAACGTACAGAAATCTATAAAGAATACGCGCAACTTCTTTTAAAAACGAATTATGCTTATAAATGTTTTGCAACTCAGGAAGAGCTAGCAGAAATGCGTGCTGTTGCAGGCACCTTGGGATATCGTGGCGGATACGATCGTCGCTACCGCTACCTTTCTTCTGAAGAAGTTAAAGCTCGAGAACAAGCCGGTCAGCCTTATACAATTCGTCTTAAAGTTCCTTTAACCGGGGAATGTGTTTTTGAAGATTATAGCAAAGGACGAGTTAGTTTTCCTTGGGCTGATGTGGACGATCAAGTTCTTGTTAAATCAGATGGTTTCCCTACATATCATTTTGCTAATGTTGTAGATGACCATCTAATGAGAATCACTCATGTTCTTAGGGGAGAGGAATGGCTGAGTTCTACTCCTAAGCATCTTCTTCTATACGAAGCTTTTGGTTGGCAGCCACCAGTATTTCTCCATATGCCTCTACTACTTAACCTCGATGGTTCTAAGCTTTCTAAAAGAAGAAATCCAACGTCAATTTTTTATTACCGTGATTCAGGCTATATAAAAGAAGCCTTTGTTAATTTTTTGACTCTCATAGGCTATAGTACAGAGAGCAATGAGGAGATTTATCCTTTAGAGAGTATCATTCAAAATTTTGATCCTAAGCGTATAGGAAGATCAGGTGCGGTTTTTGATATTCATAAGTTGAATTGGATGAATAAACATTATTTGAGTCATAAAGAATCCTCAGAATCTCTTCTAACTGAACTAAAACAATGGTTATTTAATGATGAGTTTTTCTTAAAGATTTTACCTTTATGCTTATCTCGAATGACTACACTTTCTGATTTTGTAACTCTGGCAGCTTTCTTCTTTTCTGAAAATCCTCAGTATTCCTTAGAAGAGCTCGTTCCACCATCTCTTTCTAAAGAGAAGGCTGCAATTTTACTTTATAGTTACGTTAAATTCTTGGAAAAGACAGATACTTGGGTGAAAAATCAATTTTATGAAGGGTCAAAGTGGCTTGCAGAAGCTTTTCAAGTTCATCATAAAAAAACAATTATCCCTCTGCTCTATGTTGCTATTACCGGAGCTAAGCAGGGGTTGCCGCTTTTTGATTCTCTTGAGATTTTAGGAAAATCTCGAGCAAGATCGCGTCTTGTGCATGCTCAACAAGTTCTTGGAGGCGTTCCTAAAAAAACTCAATCTATAATAGATAAGATCCTTCAGGAACAAGATTTTCTGAATCATAAATTTGATTTCTAAATACCTTAAAATAAAGATTCTAATTTTAAAAAAGATTTTTCGATTGAGATGCTTTTAGAATCGCATGAGCTAAAGAATATTCCCAGTAATTTGCTTGGTTCATTAGCGAATTCATTCTTTTTGCTAAGACGTAATTACGTTCTGGAAGGGTGTACGAACATCCCGATATCATAGACAATATAAGAACTATATTAAAAAAAGAAAATAATTTCATTTTCCTGGAATTTAGTTTCTTTAATGTTAGGAAATTATTTTATTATAGTTCAATAGTTTAATCTCTAATTTAAAATTTTGTTTTTCTTAACACACTATCGCTTATAAAGTTATCATTGTCGTTAGGCTTGAATGCTTAAGACGTTTGTTTTCAGCGTGTTAGTCTTTTTATGAATTTAGAAGGGGGAGGGCTGTGGACTTTATCAAGCTTCGGGTAGTCTCTCTAAGACTTTAACAAAGGATAAAAAACGGTTAGTTAAAAATGTGTTTTATAAAAAATATTTGATAATTTTTTTGTTTTCATTTGTAATATAGTTCATGTGAACGTGTTTTTATTAATTATTAAATTTTGATCATTAATAAAGCCGTTTTTCTTCTAATTAGAAAGGAGTTATAAACTTATGAAGAAAGCTGTTTTAATCGCTGCAATATTTGGCTTGTTTAGCTTGAGTAGTTGCTGCCGTATCATCGATTGTTGTTTCGAAGATCCCTGTTCTCTTCCTTCAGTATGCAATCCTTGCAAAAATTCTGCAGAAAACAATAAATCTCATACCTCAAAACCTTGTGGTTCGGATCAACACACAAACCAGATTCAAGGCCCACAAGCTAAAGGTTGTAACGCCTATAATGGTGGCTGTAAATAGTAGAGAGGCTTCCCTTAGCTGTTTACATAAATTAACAAGGTGGTTAGGAGTAGTAAAATAAGCTTCCAACTACCTTATATTAACAAAAACTCAATGTTGAGGGTACGAATCCCTAATAGATCCTACCCAATGGCAGAAGAAAAACTAACTGTGATAGGAGATCCCTATGTCCAAACTCATCAGACGAATAGTTACGGCTCTTGCGTTAACTAGCATGGCGAGTTCCTTTGCCAGCGGGGGAATAGAGACCGCCGCAGCAGAGTCTCTGATTACCAAAATTATTGCTAATGCAGAAATTCAACCTGCTGCAGCTAAAAAAATTAAACCCAATTCTCGTAACAAAAAGTCTACTAAACAAGATAACCCAATATTTTGTGAAAAAGATTTCTTTCCATGTGAAAAAAATAATTGTCAACAATCCTCTGAAACTCAACAGGAATCTTGCTTTGGCAAAATGTACTCTGTCAAAGTTAATGACGATTGTAATATAGAAATTTGCCAATCTGTTCCTGAATATGCAACTGTAGGATCTCCATATCCTATTGAAATTAACGCTATTGGTAAAAAGGATTGCATAGATGTTGTGATTACTCAACAACTTCCTTGTGAAGCTGAATTCATAAGTAGTAATCCAGAAACAACTCCTAATGCAGATGGTAAGCTTGTTTGGAAAATAGATCGCTTGAGTCAAGGAGAACGATGCAAAATTGTAGTTTGGGTAAAACCTCTTAAAGAAGGCTGCTGCTTTACAGCCGCTACTGTCTGTGCTTGCCCAGAGATTCGTTCTTATACAAAATGTGGTCAGCCTGCAATTTGTATTAAACAAGAAGGTCCTGAATGTGCTTGCTTGCGTTGTCCTGTTCGTTACAAAATCGAAGTAACAAATACTGGTTCTGCTATTGCTCGTAGTGTTACTGTAGACAATCTTGTTCCAGATGGATTTTCTCATGCCTCCGGACAAAGATCTCTTTCTTTCGAACTTGGAGATATGCACCCTGGAGAAAGTAAAGTGTGTTTAGTAGAGTTTTGCCCTCAAAAGAGAGGTCAAATAACCAATACTGCCACGGTGTCTTATTGTGGTGGGCATAAGTGTTCTGCTAAGGTAATAACAACAATTAATGAGCCATGTGTAAACGTTACGATAACCGGAGCCGATTGGACTTATGTATGTAAACCTGTAGAATACACTATTGTAGTGTCTAACCCAGGAGACTTGGTTCTTTATGATGTTCTTATCGAAGATACTGTTCCAGGATCCGCAGTGATCCTAGATGCTCAAGGTGCTGAGATCTGCTGTAATAAGGCTTTATGGAATATTAAAGAAATATGCCCAGGAGAAACTCTTCAGTTTAAAGTTACTTTAAAATCTCAATCTCCAGGACAAATTACCAATCAAGTTGTTGTTAAAACAAATTCTGATTGTGGAATATGTACTTCTTGTGCAGAAACTACGACACATTGGAAAGGTTTAGCCGCTACTCACATGTGTGTAGTCGATACTAACGATCCAATTTGTGTTGGAGAAAATACAATATATCGTATTTGTGTAACTAATCGTGGTTCTGCAGAGGATACTAACGTATCTCTAATCTTGAAGTTTTCCAAGGAGCTTCAGCCTGTTTCTTCTTCTGGTCCAACCAAAGGAACGATTTCCGGAAATACAGTAATTTTTGATTCTCTACCTAGATTAGGATCAAAAGAATCTGTAGAGTTTACTGTAACATTGAAAGGAATTGCTCCTGGAGATGCGCGTGGCGAAGCAGTTCTCTCTTCCGATGTGCTTACCTCTCCTGTATCAGACACAGAAAACACCCACGTTTATTAACCAATTTAAAACGCTTAAGTTTTCGAATAACCGCTCTAGACTTCTCTAGAGCGGTTTTTTTATTCTAGAATCTAGAATACAGATCTCTCTATCGTTTCTAAAAATGGAGAAGTTATGCATTTAATTTTTTCAAAAAAATTTTTACTTGTATAAACTCTTCTATTTAAAAATTTTAAGAGAGGTCAATATGACATCGGCCATTGGAAAAGTAGATAATCAACCATCGACGGTAGTTGAACAAAACACAGTTATAGAAACAGGAGAACCTAGTCCAGCATCGGCTAAATTAGGTTTTGTTAACTCTATGTTAGGTTGGGTGCACACCAAAGTCATAACCCCAATCAGAAATTCTGCATTCGTTAAATCTAGAGCTGTACAAATCACTTTTATGGTTTTAGGTATTATTCTTATCGTTACAGGTTTATCCCTTTTATTTTTATTCCATGAACAACTTGGAAATAATTCGTTCTTGTTCATAATCCCTGCTATTCTTGGATTAGTTAAGTTATTGATAACATCTGTTTGCTTGGGAGAAGAGTGTTCCCTAGATAAATGGAGAGTTTTCAGAAAATGGGCAGGCCTTCTTGAGGATCATTTGGATAATGGAGCATTAGACGGATCTAATAAATTTTTTGTTGATGAACATCGAGATGAAAGAAGGACTACAAATCCTGAAAAAAGTTAAAGAAAAGTAGTGAAAAATACTTTGGCCGTGAAAACGGCTATCATCAAGATAATAAGAATTAGAGTTAAGCTCTGATTTTAAGAGAATTAGGAGGCAAAGATTGCCTCCTAATTCAGGTTTAATGCGTTGGCACAATCTTATGAGATCGAAGTAAGATCATGTCTTTTAAGATATTTACAGACTCTTCCATTTGTAAGTCATTCACTCCATAGGAATTCTCATTTTCTTCAAGAGTTTTAAGTTGAGAAAGAAACGTTTGGTAGTTTTTGTTCGTTGCAAGTCGTTGTTTACTATTTTTAAGAAGCTGTGGAAGCATTTCCCGCCATATTGTCTCTTGTTTCTGTAAGTTCGGAAGGTAGTATTTCTGAAACCATGGGCGCATGTGGCTATCAAGATCATCTAAAGAATCATTCAGAACATTTTCACTTTTATCTGCAGGTAGAGCATAATCTAAAAATTGTTCTCCTAAAGCTTCTTCAGCATAACGTGAAGGGACCAAAATATCAGATTTTACCCCTTGAAGTTGTGTAGATTTCCCTGAAGGAGAGTAGTATTTTCCTACGGTGACTTTAAAAAAGTCTTCTTGAGAAGAGCCTCCGGTAATAGTTTGGTGTTGGATAGTTCCCTTCCCATAAGTTTGTTCGTCTCCAACAATAACAGCAATACCGTAATCTTGTAGAGTTTGAGCAACAATTTCAGCAGCAGAAGCAGAACTTTTAGAAACAAGGATTGTTAGAGGTCCATCGTAAAGCTTGTTGAGAGAAACGGTACGGTATCGTTTCACACTTCCATCCGCATACCGCGAAACCACGACAACCCCATTTGTCATGAATAAACCTGAAACTTTAATCGCCTGAGATAAAAAGCCTCCAGTATTCTCCCGAATATCAAGAACTAATCCTAAAAGGTTTTTATCTTGGAGATTTTGAATGGCTCGTCTTAGATCTTGTTCGCTAGAAATTTGATGTTCTCCTTCATAAAATGAATAGAGAGTAATTTTCCCAATAACTCCATCTCCATAAGGTTCATAGGAAACATCTACACGTTTATCTTCTAAAAGAATTTTTTCTCTCTTCAGTTGTATTTTATGATTCCCATCTAAACGACGAATATCTAAAACAACAGAGGATCCTTCTTCGCCTCGAAGGCAATCTAAAACTCCTCGGAAAGAGAGATTTTCTACGCTGCTACCATTCACTTGATAGATGATATCTCCAATATGAAGTTGTCCAGATTTATTTGCAGGACCACCTGAAAGGATCTCTTTAACAACAACTCCATCAATGTCTTCTTTAAGAACTACACCAATACCACACATTCCTTTCTCAAGTTGAATGCGCATAGCTAAAGCTTCTTCTTTGCTAAAATAAGCTGTATGTGCGTCTAAACTGTGAGCAATGGCTTTTACCACACGAGTGTGAAAATGATGAGCTTCTTCTTCTGCAGACATAGGAATCCCATAGTCGTTAAGACCTAGGTAAGTGTTCTCAAGATTTTCTTGCTGACGGATACAAAGAGCTACAAGAGAAGCTTCCTTATTTTGGTAACGGTTAGTTGGAGCTTCAGATAGATATAAGGAAATATGAGAGAGAAAATTGGAGCGTTGGCGCTCTTTTAAATCTTTTAGGGATGTTGCCCATTGTGAATTTTTTTTGGAAATTTCATGTGAAAGGGCTTCTTGTACCAATTGTTCCGGTTTTGAAGACCACTCTTTTCTCCACTGACGCGCTCGCAAAATACTCGATTGAATTGCTCGGTTAATATTACGATAAATAAGAAAATTTCCCATTTTATAATTTTGCAATAAATGTTTTTTAATCTCTTGAGAATGTGCGAATTCGTCAAATTCTTTTTTGGTAAAATAAGATTTGTGAGTGTCAAAAGATTGAATATAACATGCTATCGAACGAGATAAGATATCAGTATTCAACTCTTTAGCATCGACATGGTATTCTATGAGTTTATCTACAGTTACATGGATATCTTCTTCTTGCAAGTGTTCCGCAGAAAAAGATAAATTTGGAATTAAAGATAAAAAAATAGAACAGAGACGAACGATGGTTTTCATTACGAATAGCAGCCTCGTTAGTAGTTGATATTCGTAATATCGGCAGAAAACGCACCAGCTTGAGTAAAGATTTTTCTGAGAAAGAAAAACTTACTTACTACAAGTAGGTTAGTGAGAAATTTTTATGAAAATGTTTTTTGAAGCTCATTGATTCATTATATTAGAAACATATCATAAGCTGTATTGACTAGCAAAATCCCTAGGGCAACAAAAATTAAAGAAGAACCAACTACGAAATAAGCCCCTGAAAATGGAAGCGTAACCTGAGGTAAAAAACTCAATCCACAAAGAATCATAGCAAATAAGAAAAAGATAAGAGAAGTTGCAATCATTACAACAGAACGTGATGCTGCGAGAAGTTCCGCTTGGTATTGCTGAGATGATAACAGAGAGTCTGAGCAGGCTAGAGTCATACCACCTCTTGTGATTTCAATTTTGGTTAGACATTATATCAAAAAGTTTCTGCAAAAAATACTTAAAATAAAATGTTGATTTTGCTGTAGTAACAGCTATTCTTTGAAGGTTCTTTATGCTATCTTCTTTTTTCGTGCGGTTTTCGTTTTTGCTTATCCTAATTTTCCCTCATCTCTTATTGGGAGTAGAAGATTCTCCTTGGAATCATCCTAAACACCTTACCATACTAGGAAGTCCTTTTATAGACGTTGTCCTCGATGTTGATCCCACCTTTATTCAGAAATGTTGCTTGGAAATTGGAGGTATTCATCCTGTAGAGAGTTCTAAGATCAAAGATATTTTTTTGCTTTATAAAGAAACTTTTCCAGAAACACATATTGTTACGCAAAGAAAAGAACCCTTAAATCTTTCTCAAGAACAATTGTCTGGTTTAGGCTTTGTTTGTAGGCGTAATGATGAGATTCCTTTTGATGGTAATGATTTTTTTAGCAACGGACCCGTTCTTCAGCAGCTAGATCAGATTAGATTGATACTTCATAGTTCTCCTTATAAAGACACTCTTGTATATTCTTTTCAAAGAGCAAAAACTTTTTTTCAAAAAAAATGGTTTTTCGAGATTCTGTCTTTAGAAGGATATACATTAATTGATAGCCAGTTAATGCTTTATGAGGATTGTATAGAAAAAGTTTTAAAAGAAGCTAAAAATAGACGTAATAAAATTCTTATGGATCTTGGAGATCTTAAAATTATTACAACATTTCAATCACGAATTTGGTCTTTTTTAGATCAAGTAGATGTTCTTTTTTTGTCAGAAGATTCTGGGAAAGCACTTGTGGAAATCCCCGATATAACTAGAGCTGTTGACGTCTTAGCACATGTTGTACCGACTCTTTTTGTTTACAGTCACGACTCTATTCAAATTATCCAGAAAAAGCAAAAGATACTCCACAGATGTAACAGAGAGTCTCTTTCGCAATTAATTCCAGGATTTCTTTTTGGTTATATGAATCAAGGTTCACTAGAATACTGTTTTCGTTGTGTTCAATCTTTATCCGAAGAAGTGTAAATCAAAAATTTCTTCTCCCTAATTTTAAAGTAAAAAATATTAAAATTTTTTTTGAAAAAATTGAAGAATATACCTCCTTTTCATCAGAAAATAAGACCTTGCCAACAAAGAGAAGCATACTCTATATTTTTCTGCTTGTAGTAGTAAGGTTGAATCGAGAAGAATACATGCCTACCATCAATCAATTAATTCGTAAGAATCGGAAATCTTCCGAAGGAAGAAAGAAGTCTCCAGCGTTGCAAAGATGCCCTCAACGGCGTGGGGTTTGTCTTCAAGTAAAGACAAAAACTCCTAAAAAGCCAAACTCAGCTTTGCGAAAAGTTGCATGGGTACGTCTTTCTAATGGTCAAGAAGTTATAGCCTATATCGGTGGAGAAGGTCATAATTTGCAGGAGCACAGCATCGTGTTAGTACAAGGCGGTCGAGTTAAAGATTTGCCTGGTGTGCGTTATCATATTGTTCGTGGTGCCTTAGATTGTGCGGCAGTAAAAAATAGAAAACAAAGCCGCTCCCGATACGGTGCAAAGCGTCCTAAGTAAATTACACTTTTTAAGAAGGAACTAGAAGACAGAGGTTAAATATATGTCAAGACGACATGCCGCAGAAAAAAGAAGCATTCCAGGAGACCCTATTTATGAAAGTGTAACTCTAGAGCGGTTTATCAATAAGGTCATGATGCATGGGAAAAAAAGTGTGGCAAGAAAAATTGTTTATTCCGCTTTGGAACGGTTTTCTAAAAAACTTGGTGTAGAAAATACACTTGAAGCTTTTGAAGAAGCATTAGAAAATGCAAAACCTATTTTAGAAGTGCGTTCTCGTCGTGTAGGTGGTGCCACTTATCAAGTGCCCGTAGAAGTTGCCTCAGAGAGAAGAAATTGCTTAGCGATGCAGTGGATTATTAAGCATGCTCGAGCGAAGCCTGGAAAATCTATGGAAATAGGGCTTGCGACAGAGTTGGTTGATTGTTTTAATAAGCAGGGTGCAACAATCAAAAAACGAGAAGATACTCACCGTATGGCTGAAGCGAACAAAGCATTTGCTCACTACAAATGGTAAGACAAGGTTAATTTAGGAGAGTATAAAAAGTTCATGAGCAATAAAGAATTCGATTTAAGCGATATTAGAAACATTGGCATCATGGCACATATTGATGCCGGAAAAACAACGACTACAGAAAGAATTCTTTTTTACGCCGGAAGAACTCACAAAATCGGTGAGGTGCATGAAGGTGGCGCTACTATGGACTGGATGGAGCAGGAGCAAGAAAGAGGAATTACAATCACCTCTGCTGCGACAACAGTATTCTGGCTTGGTAAAAAAATTAACATTATCGATACTCCTGGCCACGTAGATTTTACTATTGAAGTAGAACGATCTCTTCGTGTGCTTGATGGTGCTGTGGCTGTCTTTGACGCTGTTTCTGGAGTTGAACCCCAATCTGAAACTGTTTGGAGACAGGCAAATAAATACGGTGTTCCCCGAATTGCTTTTGTTAATAAAATGGATCGAATGGGAGCAAATTATTTTTCTGCCATAGATTCTATGAAAGAAAAGCTTGGAGCGAACGCTGTTGCTGTTCATTGTCCAATTGGTGCTGAAAGCCAATTCGTAGGCATGGTCGATCTTATTTCACAAAAAGCTCTCTACTTTCTGGATGAAACTTTGGGAGCTAAGTGGGAAGAGAGGGAAATTCCAGAAGAATTAAAAGAGCGGTGCGCAGAATTACGAGCTTTGTTGTTAGAGGAACTCGCTACTGTAGATGAAAGCAATGAAACTTTTATGATGAAGGTTCTTGAAGATCCAGATTCTATTACAGAAGATGAGATTCACGCTGTTATGAGAATTGGTGTGATCTCAAATAAAATTAACCCAGTTCTTTGTGGAACAGCTTTTAAAAACAAAGGTGTTCAACAGTTGTTGAATGTTATTGTGAAATGGTTACCATCACCTCTTGATAGGGGGAATGTTCGAGGTATCAGTTTAAAGAATGATCAAGAAGTTGTTTTGGAGCCTAGAAAAGATGGCCCTTTAGCTGCGCTAGCTTTCAAAATTATGACAGACCCCTACGTTGGTCGAATTACCTTTATCCGGATTTATTCTGGAACATTAAAAAAAGGCTCTTCTGTTTTAAACTCAACAAAAAATAAAAAAGAAAGAATATCTCGTTTACTTGAAATGCACGCTAACGAACGCACAGATCGAGAGGAGTTTACTGTCGGAGATATTGGAGCTTGTGTTGGATTAAAATTTTCCGTTACAGGAGACACTCTTTGTGATGATAATCAAGAGATAATTCTTGAAAAAATGGATTTTCCTGAACCTGTAATTGATATGGCTATTGAGCCTAAATCCAAAGGGGATAGAGAAAAGTTGGCTCAAGCTTTGAGTGCACTATCAGAAGAAGACCCTACTTTCCGAGTTTCTACTAACGAAGAAACCGGTCAAACAATTATCTCCGGAATGGGAGAGTTACACTTAGATATTCTTCGAGATCGTATGATTCGTGAGTTTAAGGTAGAAGCAAATGTTGGAAAGCCTCAGGTCTCGTATAAAGAAACAATTACTGTAAATGGAAATTCTGAGACTAAATATGTCAAGCAATCCGGTGGGCGAGGACAATACGCTCATGTATGTCTTGAAATCGAGCCTAATGAACCTGGAAAAGGAAACGAAGTCGTTAGCAAGATTGTTGGAGGAGTAATCCCTAAGGAATATATTCCTGCAGTAATTAAAGGAGTAGAAGAAGGTTTAAATACTGGAGTTTTAGCTGGTTATGGTCTAGTAGATGTAAAAGTCAGTATTGTTTTTGGATCTTATCATGAAGTAGATTCTAGCGAAATGGCGTTTAAAATTTGTGGATCTATGGCTGTTAAAGATGCTTGTCGAAAAGCTAAACCTGTTATTTTAGAACCTATTATGAAAGTCGCTGTAATTACTCCTGAAGAACATTTAGGAGATGTTATTGGAGACCTTAACCGTCGTCGGGGCAAGATTTTAGGTCAGGAATCTTCACGTGGTATGGCTCAAGTGAATGCTGAAATTCCTTTGAGCGAAATGTTTGGATACACCACATCTCTTAGATCCTTGACTTCTGGTAGAGCTACATCAACAATGGAACCAGCCTTCTTTGCGAAGGTCCCTCAAAAAATTCAAGAAGAGATCGTTAAGAAATAAGGATGATAATGAAGCAGCAGAAACAAAAAATTCGCATACGCCTGAAAGGTTTTGATCAAGGGCAGCTGGATCGTTCTACAGCAGATATTGTTGAGACTGCTAAAAGAACCGGGGCTCGTGTTGTAGGCCCTATTCCTTTACCAACAAAGCGGGAAGTATATACAGTTCTTCGCTCTCCGCACGTAGACAAGAAGTCCAGAGAACAGTTCGAAATTCGTACACACAAGCGTCTTGTAGATATTCTAGATCCTACAGGAAAAACTATAGATGCGTTAAAAATGCTTGCTCTTCCTGCTGGTGTTGATATTAAAATTAAAGCTGCATAATTCTCCAGCATTGTAATATGCATTTGCTACAAAAGTTTGACGCTCAGCGAGTCTCTATAGACTTGCGTGAGCCTCTTTTTTACTTTGATTCGACGGAAGATTTTTCAGATAAAGGAAATCCTGTTTATCGGATAATCTTTGATATCCAAAAAACTAATCTCTCTTATAAAGTCGGAGATGCTTTAGGTGTATTTCCACAAAACCCTTCTCAAATTGTTGAGGACGTTCTAGATTTTCTTCGTTATTCTCCAGATGAGCATGTAAATTATTGTCGAGTTCCTGAAACCCTCTCTATTAAAAACTTTTTAACTAATTACGCAGATTTAGATAAACTTCCAAAAAAACTTTTAATTTTTTTCCCTAAAGAAGTTGATCCTGAGGTGACGCTGTATGATGCTTTGAAAGAATATCGGCCCTCTATACCGGTTGAGTTTTTCGTAAATAGTGTTTTTCCTCTATTACCTCGATTGTATTCAATAGCCTCTTCCCCTTACGTTTCTCCAAATAAAATCGAACTTTTAGTACGAAGAATTTCTTATCAGGGAAAATTCCAAAGACGTTACGGGGTATGCTCGACTTTTTTATGTGAGTCTTTAGTTCCTAAAAAAGACTCTTTATTTGTGTATGTTCAACCCACAAAGCACTTTACTCTTTCTGAGGAAAATCAAAATAGACCCATAGTAATGATTGGATCTGGCACTGGAATAGCTCCATTTAAGGGGTTTATGGAGCAGCGCTTATTTCAAAAATGTCTTCATAAGAATTTTCTCTTTTTTGGTGAGCGTCAGAGAGCTGTAAATTTTTATTATCAAGAATTTTGGCGTCATGCAGTAGCCCAAAAGGCTCTGCACATTTTTTCTGTATTCTCTCGAGAAGGTTATCAGAAATTTTATGTTCAAGATGCCTTGAGAGAGCAAAAAGATTTGATAAAAAATATTTATGAAGAAGAGGCATGTTTTTTTGTCTGTGGAAGAAAAATCCTTGGATCTGAAGTAAAAAAAGCTTTGGAAGATATCTTAGGAGAAAATAGTGTCTCTTCTCTTAGAAAAGAACGACGTTATGTAACAGATGTTTATTGATCACAAAATTCCATGATTGTTAGAACGCAAAAACACTGCATACCATCTCCACAACCAAAATCACTTAGTCCTTCTCCTGAAGTTGCAGTAATCCCTACAGATGTTGAAGAGATTTTTAAAATATTTGCTATACTCTGACGTAAATTTGAAAGTTTAGAAAGAAGTTTAGGACGACTCCCTTCGATAGTAATTGCTATGTGAGAAATCATTTGCGTTGGCTTTAAGGATTTTAAAGCTTCCTCCAGATAGATACTGCTATCGGTAATTCCTCGAGTATGAAGAAGCTCATCGGCAACCTCTCCTAAAATAATCCTATGAGTGATCGAAGAAATTGCATTACAAATAGCATGAAAAATTACGTCTCCGTCAGAATTTGCTTGGAATCCTGGAGTATGTTCAAAAATAACTCCTCCAAGAATACAAGGCTTTGTAGAACTTTCTGGAAGAAAACGATGACTATCTTGACCAATACCTACACGATAAATCCATGAAGGAGTATTTTTAGAGCTATTTTTAGAACTGTTTTCTGAATTCATAAACCTCCTAAATTTTCGAAGATCTTCAGTTAAAAAACATAAGGTATTTTTATCAAAAAAACATACTAAAAAATTCAATTAAGTTTATAAAACTTTTATACGATTATTTTTTAGCAGAAGAGTTATGTAGAGCTAAAATATAATAGGGTTATTGATTTTATCTTCGAAAGAATGTCAGTGTAATACTTTTAAACAAGCTCATATTCGAAATTGTGAAAAAATTTTTTTCTTTTCACATTATCTTAAAAAGATAGCTATTTCTAGAAATAGAAATGATTTTAAATCAGCTATAGATGATCCAGAAATCTCATTGATATTAAAGCGAATATTTCTTTATGATTACCTCGTGAAATGGCTAGATAGCTCAGCTGGTAGAGCAGAGGACTGAAGATCCTTGTGTCGTCGGTTCGATCCCGGCTCTGGCCATACTTACAACTTCAGCGTGTTCGTTGTTTAGAATATCAAAATCTAGGACTTTATATTTTGTATAATCCTCTAGTTTGCTAGAGTATTTAAAGCAAACAGCGATATGTCCTAAATACAAGAAAGAATCATAGGGAAGAATAACTCATGGATCCTTACGCAATTATCCTAACAGGAAGTAAGCAATATCAAGTTCGTTCAGGAGATGTTATCGATGTGGAATTGCTGGACAATATTTCTGAAAATCAAGAAGTTATTTTTGAAGAGGTTCTATTTATCTTTGATGGATATAAAGCTGTTATAGGAAGCCCTATTGTTAAGAACGCTGTTGTAAAAGCTGAGTTTCTTTCAAATGTGAAAGGAGAGAAAGTCATCGCTTATAAATATAAAAAGCGTAAAAACTACCATATCAAACATGGTCATCGCCAAAAATATCTTCGAGTAAAAATTAAAGAATTAGTGATATAGGCTTATTGTAAGTAATTAGAGAGTTTTGAATTATGGCACATAAGAAAGGGCAGGGAGCAAGTCGAAACGGCAGAGACTCAAAGTCAAAGCGCTTAGGAATGAAAGTCGGTGCTGGTCAGAGAGTTCCCGTAGGAAGTATTCTCGTTAGACAACGAGGAACAAAGTGGCGCCCAGCACAGAATGTCGGTAGAGGTCGAGATGATACTTTATTTGCTTTAGTAGATGGTGTCGTTGTTATGAAAAAAACAAACCACACCTATATTTCCGTTGTTCCTGATTAGGTATTAAATTTTTCTCTCCCCCTCAATTTTTAGAAAGAATATAGAAGCTCTATTTTTCGCTTATGCTAAAATAGAGCTTTTTATTTATAAAATATAATAAAAATGTTTGTAGATCGGATTACATTAGAATTACGTGCTGGTAAAGGTGGGAACGGCGTTGTTGCCTGGAGAAAAGAGAAATATCTCCCCAAGGGAGGCCCTTATGGTGGAAATGGTGGCAAAGGTGGCTCTATTTTCATAGAGGCTGTCACAGATGAATGCTCTTTGAATGCTTATAGAAATATCCGTTTTTTGAAAGCTAGTGATGGTCAAAATGGAGCAGTAAATAACCGTACTGGACGTAATGGTAAAGATCTAATTCTTAAAGTCCCTGAAGGAACTTTATTGCGAGATGCTGAAACCCAGGAAATTCTTTATGATTTTACCTCTCAGGGAGAGCGTATTGTTGTTTGTCAAGGAGGTCGTGGTGGCAAGGGAAATACATTTTTTAAAACATCAACAAACAGAGCTCCAACAAAAGCAACTCCAGGAACGCAAGGAGAAATTCGTCAAGTAGAGTTGGAGCTTAAGCTTATAGCTGATGTAGGTATGGTTGGCTTCCCTAATGCTGGAAAATCTACACTATTCAACACTTTAGCACGAACAGAAGTTAAAGTCGGCGCTTACCCTTTTACAACATTGCAGCCGGCGCTAGGACTTATCCCTCGTCATAGTGAGGATTTATATTTAAAACCATGGATTATCGCAGATATTCCAGGGATTATCAAAGAAGCACACAATAATAAAGGTTTGGGTTTAGATTTTCTTAAGCATATAGAGCGAACTCGACTTCTACTTTTTGTCGTGGATATTTCTAGAAGTGAGAGAGAATCCCCAGAAGAAGACTTGGAAATTTTAGTGAATGAGTTAAGAAGCTACAAACAAGATCTTTCAAATAAAGATATGCTTGTAGCTTTAAATAAGATAGATGATCTTCTTCCTGATGAACAGCAGGAAAGACTGGAAACTTTTCAAAAAAAGTTTCCTGCTTACACTTTTGTTTTGCTTTCAGGACTGACAGGAGAAGGAACCGAGAGGTTGTATTGTCTCTTTAAGCAAAGACTTAATACATAACCTATTCCCATAAGGACTGTGATTGCTGGCCCTACAGGGATGTCTAACAGATAAGCTACTCCGATTCCACAAAAAGAACATACAATATTTAAAATCACAGCAATTACCATAATGTGAGTCATCTTATATGAAAATTTGCATGCAATGGAGATAGGAAGTACAAGCATACTTAACATTAAAATAACTCCCATAACATAAATCAGCATTACAATAGTAATTGCCGTAATGATAAGAAGTAAAAAATACCAAAATGTTACAGATACGCGATTTAAGGTCATATATTTTTCATCAAAACAAAGAGCTAAAAAGCGCGTATGACATAGTATTGTGGTACCTAAGACGATAATATCTAATATTCCTAAGCTATAGAGGTCACTTGTCTTGATCCAAAGGATATTACCAAATAGAAAATTAATCAGTTCATTATTTACAGTAGGAAGTCGAGAAATAAAGATCATTCCTACAGCCATACCTACAGACCAAATCATAGCAATTAAAGAATCTTCCCGCTCCCGATATTTCAGGTGAATTTTTCCAATACAAAGAGCTAGGAATATGGCTCCAATAATAGCTCCATAAAGAGGAGAAAAGGAAAGATTGAATTGATACTGCAACCAAAGAGTTAAGCCTATACCTCCAAGAATCGCATGCGAGATACTCCCACTAATAGAAACAATACGCTTAACAACAATGTAGGTTCCCACAACGCCTCCAGAAATGGAAGCTCCTAAAGCAGCAAGGAAAGAAGGGAGTAAAAAAAGAGGAAACCATTTACTAAATAGGGAAGACATGGTTGAATCCTTAGTTGTTGTTAGAAGGACAACAAAATTGATCTGCAAGCGTGGAAGTATTTGTTAGAGTTGTCAGAGCTCTGTTCATGTAGAAAACTTTATTAAAAAATCTTGTGGTGTGGTGTAGATCATGAGTTACCATGAGAATTGTACAGGAAGAGTTTAATTTTTTAAGAATTTTTAAGATTTTTTGTTGATTATTGGGATCTATGTTTGTTGTTGGCTCATCAAGAATTAAAATTTTTGGATGAGAAACTAAAGCTCTTGCGAGAAGAACTCTCTGAATTTGCCCTCCAGAAAGATGTGAGAAACAAGAATTCAAATGCTCCGATAGATTTACTATTTCTAAGGCTTCCTTGACAGCTACATGATCTGCTTTTTTATATTTTCCATACCAGGGTAGAGTCCCTAATCTCCCAGAGAGAACAACGTCTTTTACTGAAATGGGAAAATGAAAATCATAAGAAAAATGTTGAGGAACCCATCCTATTGTGCTTGGAAGATTGGAATAAGCTATTTGGAGTTTCCCTTCGGTAGGTTGAAGTAAACCTAAAATAAGCATCATAAGAGTGCTTTTCCCCCCACCATTAGGGCCAATAATGCCAATAAAATCACCCTCATGGATAATAAAAGATACGTCGTTTACAATCTTTGGTTCTTTAGAGAGATAGGAAAATGACAAATTTTCTGCGTGAATAACTGCTGTCATAAATTAGCAAAAGTTGTTGCTATGGTTTTTAAGTTAGAAATAACATTTTCTGCATAAGGGTCTAAAGAAACTATTTGCATATGAAAACGTTCTGCAAGCATAGCACTACTACGACGTCCTGCATGTTGAAGAAGAATCACAGAAGAAAGCTCATGTTTTCGAATATTTTGAAATAAATGAGAAATATCTCTAGGGGATAGATCTATGTGATTATCTTTTTCAATGGTGAGTTGAGAAAAACCATAATCTCGACAAAAGTAACCAAATGCAGAGTGAGATACTAATATATGACGTTGTTTGATTGACTCTGTAATAGAAAAGATTTCTTTGTCTAATGCGTCTAGAGTTGCTATTAATTCTTTTTTTCTAGCTTCATATTCTTTGGCATATTGAGGATATTTTTTTGCTAAAGTTTCGGTTATTGTTTGAACTTGAAGTTTCAAATTTTTTGGACTTAACCATGTGTGGGTGTCGAAAGAAGTACTTTTATTACAGCATTTCGATAGTAAAGAAAGATTTTCTGTAAGGTCTATTTGTTCACAATTTAAACTTTTTCCACACATAGCTTCGAAAGCTTCTCCGATTCTAAACCATATTTGTCCTTGTTGTATTTCTTCCACTTGTCGTGGAGATGGCTCGTATGTGTGTGGATCAAAATGATTTGTTACGATTGAATAAATTTGACAAGTATTTCCTGCGATTTGTTCAACAAGAAATTTATAAGGAGCGATACTTACGATAATACGAGGTTTAGGAGAGGGCTCTTCTCCAAAAGTTGCTAGAGAATAAAAAAGAATATAAAAAAGGAATAGAATTGTGCGCATTGTGAAAATAAATTGATTTGAGAAATATTATTTATTGAGAAGCAATTTTAATAAAAGGCAAATTCTTTAAAAAGAAAGAAAAAACTTTATAAAGTTTTCTTCTAATTATGAGGATATTGCTAAAAATAGAGACATTAAGCTATCTTCTCAGAAAGTCATTTTATTGGAGAGATGTCCGAGTGGCTTAAGGAGCACGCTTGGAAAGCGTGTGTGCGTTAACGCGTACCGTGGGTTCGAATCCCACTCTCTCCGTACTTTGTTAGAAAATAAATCTTAAGCCACCATTAGCTGTTTGAGTTAACATATCTTGAGATGCTGTAACAGTGTATGTGCCATATAATGTCCAGTAAGATCCCAGATAAATTTGTTGGCTGTATTCTGCATTAATGGCATGTCTTGTTGGTATAACTCCTCGAAGAACCCCTTTTTCTCCAGTTGAAAGAATTTCATAGCCAGATACAGGCTTATTTCTATAGAGAACAGGAAGGAATGCCGCAGAGAGTTTGTTGTAAATAATAATTTTATATGTGGAAACAGCCCCCTCAACAGATACTCCTAAAGGAATGGTAAGATTCCTATAAGCACAAGAATCAAAACATCTAGGATCGTAGTCAAGTTCTGTAAATTTATCTTGTCGCACTTCTGAATACTCTGCTTCTCCATAGATTGAAAATCTTGATGTAGAACTTTGAGAAGGTTCTTTCAAATCTAGAGATAGACGCATGTTGTATAGCCATGCACGATTCTCCCAATTTGCAATATTTTTTTCATCGATAGAAGGATAGAAGGTTGTTGTATCGTGATGCATATAACCATAAGTTGCCACACCTTGGAATAGTAGAGGACGTTTAAAGCTATTGCGAAAAGGAATATAGAAAGCTTGTCCTGTGTATAAAGATGCTTGTAAGGAGTGACCGGAACCTTTATGCCTATAGTTTTGAAGATTATTTTCAGATTGAGAATGTCCAAAAACTTGGCTGAAAGATGCTCCTAAAATACAATCCGGGCGAGGTTTCGCATCAATAGCTACAGTATACCCTCGGCCATGATATGCAAAGGCGGGAGTGTCACCTTGCTTTTTGTTTAAGAAGGTGCCGATTCCCGAAACCCATATGTTATTAAATGCTGTGTCATCAAATCTAGCATTACTCATCATGTTATTGATGAGACCTTGCTTTACTGCTATCAAGGATTGTTGTGCTCCCCAGATAGAGTTTGTATAAAAGTGTTGCTCTCTAGCAATGTATTCCCAGCGAAGATATTTATCAAAGGTCCATTTCAGAGCAAGTTTTGTTGATGTTGTTGCCGATGTAGGCAGAAGAGACCATGTCCCCATGTAGCCTTTTTTAGCCCCCATGTGCCCATCTATTTCTAATTTTTGTATAGAGACAGAACTTCCTGAGACTAGAGATAAGTTAAAAAGGGTAATTTCTCGATCTTCACTAAGATAAGGGTTGTTGTATATATTATTATTGGGATCTTCAAGATATAAATTTCCTGTTAGCGTAATTTTATCTCTAGGATCTGCAGAGCGTGAAACAACCTTTAAGGTAGGTGGAGAAGCAGGATTATCTGCAGTAGGAATAACCTTACTAAAATCTATGATAATATTATTTAAGGAGATACTTCCAGACTCTTTTGCATGGGTAGCAAGTACAGAACCTGGTCCAAGCACTACAGTAGTCCCTTCCTGTTGAGTAAACGATACGGCACTTAGTTCTGCGTTTTTTCCAAGAACAAGAGTTCCGTTATGAAGAGTGATTTTTTGTGGTATAAAAGATTTATGTTCATGATGTTCTCCGGAAAAAAGAATTGTTCCTCCGTAGGTTTTATCTCCGTCAGCTTTATTTATATCTAAAGTTTTTGCTGAACCATTTTTAGTGGTAATGTTTACCGCATCATAAAATGAAATATAATTGTCTTTCGCAGCTTTAAGATCTAATTCAACATTTCCTGCTATACTGCAATATTTTGTTTTTCCATTGGCTATACACTGGTTGTCTTTAAACAAAATATTTCCACTTTGAGCTATCAGAGAAATCTTTACATCTTCTGTAGAGTTGTCTCCATAAATTGCCGCTCCAAGATTGTCTACAGCTGTTGCTCCATTTGTAGCAGTTGTCGCTGCTGTTGTTACTTTATTATTTAGAAAAAGGATGGTAGAGCCTGCCGTAATCGTGGCGGATTTCGTGCAGCAAATCGCACTACCATCATATTTTGAAGAGTTATTTTGAAATGTCACATTTCCATTAGGAATGTTTAACGTTCTTGCGTAAATCGCTCCCCCACGTTTTAAGGCATTATTGCTATTAAAGAAAACAAGGCCGTTATTTTGAAGTGTTACAGTGCCATTTCCGTTAGCGTCTGTTGTATTATAGCATCCAATGGCTCCACCCATTTCTGCATAGTTATCAAAGAAAGTTACCAAAGGGTTTTTAGATATAGTTACTGACGTTATAGCTCCAATAGCTCCGCCAAAACTATCTTTAGATCCATTTGGGGTTGTTTTGTGACTAGTAGCAGAATTCGATAAGAAGTTAAGAGGTTGCTCACAGCCTGTTATGGAAACTGTTGGTGAATAAATCGCTCCACCAGCAATTTGTTTTGTATTACTTGTTTTCATTGCTTTGACGGAATTTCCACTGAAAAGGATCTCTCCACTACAATTTTCTAGAGTAAATGTAGTTTTTGCATATATCCCACCACCTTGTAAGTCTGCTTCTTTATCTGTTGTATCAGTATCTGCAGATGTATTCTTAACTTGGTTATTGGTACAAAAGAATTTTCCTGAGATATTGCTCAGTTTGCATGTTTCGGAATATATCCCCCCTCCCAACATTTCCGTAATACTTGTAGTAGAAGAGATCTTTCCTTCTATCTTATTCTCTGTAAAGAGAAGTTCTCCAGGGAGATCTTTAAGTTCTACATCTTTTGCATAAACGGCTCCGCCTTTTTCTTTGGCAGTGTTTCCTGAGAAAGTTCCGCTAACGATTTTAGTCATGGTGAGTTTGTTCGCAAGATAGAGGGCTCCACCACTTTTACTTGCAGTATTATTTTGAACTACAAGTTGGTCGAGACGTTCAAATGACGATTTTTGTCCGTAAATTCCTCCGCCATCTTCTCCGGCAGAGTTATTTGTGATAGAAATATTTGTAATATAATTAAAGCTACTATCTGTTTTATCCGTCACTTCTTGAGTATAAAGGCCACCACCTTTTTTTGTTGCGTTGTTAGAGTTAATGGTTACAGTAGCTAAGTTAGAGAAAGCAACTAATTTTGAGTAAATTCCTCCGCCATCTTCTTTAGCAGAGTTTTGTGCAATTGTTACTGTTCCATATACTGGCTGGAGTTTTGCTTTTGGATCTGGGGAGGTGAATGTTAGAGTACATTCATTAGGAACATAGGCTCCACCACCACTTTTTTCCGCCACATTGGATTCTAAAGAAAAATTTTCTAGAGTATCCATAATTAGCGATTTGCTATCAGCCAAACATAAGCCGCCACCCTTTTCTTTGGATGTGTTTTCTTGAAACAAGGTTTTTCCTGTAAGATTTTTAAGTGTAACAGTATCTTTACAATACAAACCTCCACCGTCTTTCCCGGCAGAGTTTTTGATGAACTGTAATCTATGAGAATCCGTACAAGTTAAAGTTCCTTGTGTGTAAAGACCTCCACCACAATCCGTAGAGGTATTTTCTGCTAATTCAAATATCGAGGTTACTCCACTAATAGAGACATTTTTCTCAGCATAGATAGCTCCTCCTTTTGCTGTAGGAGGGGATGTTGTTGTTTCTGCATTATTGTTTTCACTATTATTGTTGTTTTCGCTAGGTGTTTTTGTGACAGGCTCCGTGTAATCTCCAGCTTTGTTTTTTGTAAAGCGCGCTTCGACAAGATTCGTAAAAGTTACAGAGTCTTTAGCATAGATAGCTCCACCATCTTTTGTTGCAGTATTTGCCGCAAACGAAGTAAGAAGGGTATTGTTACTAATACTTAATGCCTCTGTTGCATAAATAGCTCCGCCTTCTTTCTTAGCTTTATTAGATTGAAATTTTAAGCTATAGAGATTGTCGAGGTTTACAGTTTTGAGCGCATAAATAGCTCCACCCGCATCGTGAGCAGAATTTAGATGGAAAAAAGTTTCTCCAGAGCCTTCTGTGATTGACAAAGCTTCTCCAGAAAAAATAGCTCCACCAGATCCTCCGATTACTCCTGTATCGATAGTTGCTTTTTCAGAGATGGCTGTAGTATTTTTTTTGAACAATAGATCTTTATATTTGGAGAAATTTATAGTTCCTGATGAATATATGGCTCCGCCATTTCCTGCTGTATCTTGTGTATAAGAGCTTGGGATTTTTGTTGTTGTTTCTGTTGCCGGTGTCTCTGGACTTGTACTTGGACTTGTAGATGCTGATGCTACTATCCTTGCTGAAGCTGTAGCCTCTCCTGATGAAGCTGATGTTGTTGTTGTATCTCCACTTGGAGTTGTAATTATAATGGGAGCGGGGATTGAAGCACTATTCGATGTGAAATTTATAGATTCAATAATGTTAGATATGGTTAAAGAGGTCGTTGAAATCGCCCCTCCAGATTGTTGTGAAAGATTATTTGTAAAGGCAATAGATTTAAGACCATCTATAGTGATAGGACTTTTAGAGTAAATTACCGCTCCTTGTCCAGTCATTTTTATAGAGTCAAAAGTTAGAGATCCAGGATTACCGACATTAGTAATAAAGGTTAGAGGAGCGTTTTCTTGTTCATTAGAAAAAGCTCCACCACCTTTAGGTTCAGGTGGAGTCTTTTTTTCAGTGGGCGTTGTGGTAGATGTTGTTGTTGGAGTAGCTGTTTCTGTTGTCGTTGTTGGAGTAGTTGTTACTGTTGTTGTGTTGCTCGAAATAAGAGGTTGATAAAGAAAGTTCGAAGAACAAAGTGGTAAAGCGAAATGAGTTGAAGAGTTTGTTTGGGAAGTCTGAATCATAGAACTAGCAACAGTTTCTGAGGCTGACACTGGTGCTGTTTCTGTCTTTGTTGTTTCTACTGCAGAATCTGTAGAAATATCTTCTGTATCTGATGTAGGTTCTGGAATGTTTGTAAATGTAGAGAAAATAACATCCCCTTGGACAGTATAAATAATCTCCTTTTCAGAGGTTTTTTTTTGAGTAAAATCAGTGTTTGTTGAATCGGTGGTGCTGACCCCCGTTCCTTTATAGTTTTTATTTAGATCGACCGTTTCAGGTTCTCCAAATGCTGTTAATGGAGGGAGAGCAACAGCAAAAATGGCAGTAGCTGATAACCACTTCATAGAAACCTTAGAATGTATTCACAGACTTGATATGCCTTAGATAAATCAGATAGGCAAATTAGGCAAGGGATAAAAGATAGGAGAGAAGAGGACTACATAGAAGCTCTACTACAACTTTGTAAAACTTCTATGTTTGGATTGTATTTCTGTTTTTATGATCAATTTTTTAGAAGCTTAATGCTATACCTGCATGAGCATCTCCAGAAACGCTTCCTTCTTGTTGTGAGCTTGAAACCCCTAAATAGGTTGTTATGGCCTTATATCTTACTGTTGCATGAAGTTTCACACGAATAGCCTCTTTTCCTATAGCAATTTCTGGAATTTCCCACATATATTGATTTAGGATTAAAGAGGCTGTAGTACTAGGATTCTTGCGATATAAATCTTTGATATAGGTCATGCTGGCTTGAAGCAAGGTAGAGATTTTTGCTCCGAAAAAGCGAAGTTCTAAGGCTATTCCCGTTGGTAATGATAGATTATGTAGTTCTGAAGAGGCAAAATACCTCGGATCATAGCCTGTTTCTATGAAAGGATTTTGTGAAATAAAGGTATATTCGAGATCCGTAAAAGGAGTGATTTTTATATAATGGAAACCTTTAGGATAAGCATAAGACATTCCCAAGGATCCTGCCCAACCATGGTTCCTCCAAGAACCTTGGGAAATCCTTTGATGTGTTAGAGAATGATTCATAACTTGAGAATCTTCAACATAGCTAATGGAAGATCTTAGTGACAACGCTTCCCAGTTTTTTGATATAGCAAGTGTTCCTAATGATATTCGAGAAAAGCTTTTTTGTTTGGACTCTTTTTCCTGAGAAATAGTTCCTTGGAGTTGAGTAAACTCTGCACAAAGGACTGAGTTTGATGAACAAGGAAGTCTAAAACCAACGTTATGGCCACCATGTTTTATCGAAAATCCTTTTGAAGACTTAAATGTTTTTTGTTCCATAAGACTAGATATAGAACCTCCAAAAAACGATAAATGTTTGATGGGAATGACGGTGCTGTTATTGAGGCAGTTATCTATAAGAGCATTTCGTGTAGCATGTAATCCAGAGAAAGTCCCCCAGAGAGTTATAGATACGAGGTCTCCCTTTCTTTGAGGATTGAGAACAAAATTCCCTGAAGGAATCCATGAAGCTTTTAAAGTCTTATGTTTTTTTGTGTCATTTGTAGACCAATTGAAACTCCAAGAACCTTGATAACCGTGACCTGAGTAAATAAAATTTGGAAACGAACCTTGTTCTGGTAGAATTGTAAGATTTTTTGATGGGGGATTTGTAGTTACAACTTCTTTTTCAGAACTTAGTATTACAGTCATTTCGTATGGAGAAGAAGCGATTTCATGGTTTTCATAAAAAAGTCCACAGGGATCATAGATTTCAGGAGTTCCCGAGAGAGTAATAACAGAACTTCCCGTGGCATGAATTTTTGCAGGTAATGTAGAGCTTAGATTCTCTAAGTTCAAGCCTAAACGAGAAATTTGAATATTTATTGGAGAAATATTTTCCGTGTTATGAGTCTTAAGCATGGAGCCTGGCCCTAGGGCGAGCAAGCCTCCATATTGTGTAAAACTGTGAACAGCGAGAATAGCTTCTCCTTCTAGAGAAAGCGTACCATCATAAAGTACTACAGGCTGGTTAAAAATAGAGATTCTATTCGTATTATTTTTCTTTTCTTCAAGAGAAAGGCGATTCCCAGAAAAAACTACGCTACCTTTGTGGAAATAAGTTCCTGTTGGGCTGTTAATATTCACAGGGCGAGAACTGTATGTCGTTGCTAGCACAGGATCATAGAAGAGAATACGCTGGTCTTTATCTGCTAATAAAGTTATTGAAAGAGGAGATCCCTTAACAAAAACAGCATTACGTTTTTTTGTTTCCGAATGTTTGGTTGTTACAACCATAGTATTATTGGAAAATTCAATATTTCCTTCTCGAGCAAGTAGATAAAGAGTAGAGCCAGGTTCGTTTAAGTAGATGGCCCCTCCTCCAAGATTTTTACTTGAATTGTTTAAGAACATAATGTCTTTTTTCGCAAAAAAGGAACAAGCGCTTGTAGAGATGGCTCCTCCTCCCCCTTGAGTAGAATTGTTTTGAAACAAAATAGGTCCGCAGTTATCTTGCAAAGTGATTTTTTTGGAACAAATAGCTCCTCCAAGTTTTTCTGCTTGATTATTTATGAAAGATAGAGAGGATTGCTGTTCTATAAATGAGCATGAATCTGAATGAATAGCACCTCCAGACTCTGCCTTATTTCCTAGGAAGCTTACAGGGAGAGCGTTATTAGTAAAATGAACTGTACCTAAGCCGGAGTTGATAGCACCACCAAGTTTTCCAGAATTTTCTTGAAAGAGAATTCCTTGGTTGTTTTCAAAGATTATGTAGGAATTTGGATGAGAGAGGCTAATAGCTCCTCCGTTTCCTGAATCAGGAATCCCTTGTATAGCATTGGCTCGGTTATTGGCGAAGACAATCTCTCCTCGTTGATTCGCAAATGTGATGGCATGAGCTTGGGATTTAGATAAAAAAATCGCTCCTCCTTGGCCAGAACTACTGTTATTTAGAAATTTTATAGTATGATTTTTTGAAAAGTTAATAGAGCTTTCTGCAGAAATGACTCCACCATAACTTGTATTGTTTTCAAAAATTAGGGTGCGCAAGTTTTTAAAAGTAATAGAAGATTGAGAAAAAACTCCCGCTCCTTCAGCTCCAAGATGAAGATTTTTGAAAATTAAAGAAGAAAAAGGGGTTGCTCCAGAGAAAAAGAGATTCCCTTGTAGATTACGGAATGCCCCTCCTGGAGTTTTAAGATTTTTTCCTAAAAAATCACTCAAAGTGAAGTTCTTCCCTATAGAGTAGGTCGTTTGACTTGAAGAGGTGCTAAGTAAAGTAAATAGTTGAAGATCTTCTCCAGAATGTGTTCCTGCTAGGGGAAGAAGGACATCACTTGCTGAAATGTAGGGAGTTCCAAAAATGGGAGAGAGGAGGAGAAGTCTCCAAAAAAAAAGAGGCTGCTTCATGTTTTTTGCTAGAATCCATGTATACGAAGTCATAGTTGGGATCTAAACTTACATAGAAGAGAAAAATAAATATACGGAAATAAAAACTTGATCCCAGAGAGAAATATCTGGGATTGTTTGAGAAAGCCTTCTAAGAAGGAAATGCCTTATTGAAAAAGTTTTGTGCTTATAAAGCACAACCTTAATCTCTACTTTCGTCTTTTACAATTTTAGCAAATTCTTTGATCTCTTTAGAGATACTTTTAGCAAGAAGCTTTGTTTGCTTAGCAAAAGTTTTCGCATGTTGCTTAGTATTTTTAAGTAAAACCTTACCTTTTTTAGTCCCAGAATATCTGACTCTAGAAAGTTTTTTTCTAAGTTGTAATCCACTTCTAGGAGTGAATAGGCTTGTCAAGAGTGTAGCTAAGATTCCTCCGAAAACGACTCCTCTTAACCAGCGAAAACGTTTGTGCTTAGATTTTTTTGGTTTTCGATAGTTATTCCCAAACATAATTTCTTCCCCCTTATATTGCCTAATCTTTGTTGCGGAATGCTGACCATATTAACAGCACTGCTGCTGTCCACTTAACCCCTTGAAATAGAGAATGTGTCCAACTATGAGTTTCATCATCATCAAAGAGATCATCCATCTTTTGCATGAAATGGGTGTGTTTGTGTTTTTTTCTTAACCATTTAAGCAGGAGTCTTTTCGCAAACATTAGAGGTGCAAGAAACTTCGTTTCAAAATTTAGTAGAGTTGTGACGCGATTCACTTTTTTCAAAACCTTGTTTACTCTATATAGAAAGCAAATCGTCATACTGAAAATAACGACCATGCCTATAGAGAGAAGAACACAGCAAGATACTAGAGCCCCCGTTAGGTAATTATTCATAAAATAAAGAATTTATTTTTCCTTTTTTCTTTATTTTACTTTTTATTACCTGTTTATTCCTAAATCTAATATGTAAATTAAAAAGAATTTTTATTAAGAATAAAACAACTCTCCTGAATAGGAGAGTTGTTAAGATTATGTAAGGATTATTAAAAAGTTCTTACTCTATGAAAGATGAGCTTTCTCTGAGTAAGCTAGAATTTCTTTATCTGGAAATTGCACCTCTTTTCTTAGAAGAAATACTCCAAAAAGATTGATGCAGAGTAGCAAAGCTCCAGAAACAGACATGATTAATAAAGCCGTATTCTGACTTAAAAAGCAGAATGTTGGTAGAGCAAGAATCCCATACAAAGTATAAACTTTTGCTCCATTGCTACTACAAAGGAATTTAGCACATTTTTTCCCTACAAGAAAGTAAGAGATGATGGTAGTGTAGCCCGTAACAAAGAAGAATGCAGGAAGGAAGAACTTCATAGCTGGGAAATAGGTTGCTAAAGTGTGTTCTATCGCTTGCGAAGCATTCTCAAATCCTAAAGACCAAGATCCAGATGCCAGGACCATGAGTAAACTCAAAGTACAGATAAGATTATCTACAGCAATTCCAACAATACTTAATTGAGCTTGCGAACTTGAATTTTTTGCAGAGCTCTCACTTTGGATGATAGAGTCAAATCCAATACCAATATCCCCAGAATACGCTGCTCGTGAAATCCCTTGGTGAATGGTTGTTGCAACTGTACATCCAGCAAAACCTCCTAGAGCACCATGTCCTGTAAAAGCTGAGGAAAACACTGTAGAGAGAAGATGGGGAATATGATGATATTCTTTTATAAGAATATAAAGGGCTAGAGAACAATACACTATCATGAATACAGGAAGTATTGCAGAACAAATTTTTCCAATACGCTGTAGGCCTCCCTGAACTGCATAAATAACGAGAAACAGTAGTCCAAACATGGGATAAATTTTTGGAATACCCCAACAAGAAGATAAACTTTCTGTGATTACAGAAAATTGATAGATTTCTACGCCATAGATGCAGAGTAGAGCAGCAACAATAAAGGAGAAGATAGGAGTTTTGTATGCTTTGTCAAGAAAGTACATGGGTCCGCCTTGATAAACACCATCGCTATCGACTTTACGAAATTTAATCCCTAGGTAAACTTCAGAGTATTTCACTATTGATCCGAAGATTCCTGCGATCCAGACCCAAAATAAGGCTCCAGGGCCGCCTATGCACGCTGCTGTAACAATACCAACAACATTTCCGATGCCGATATTTCCTCCTGCAGAAGCAAAGAATACTTTTAAAGGGTGTACACCCCTTTCTAAAGAGGAATTGGCATTTCTAGAAGTATGAACATAATGGCGTAAAAGCCTACAGAACTGTGGGAACTTTGTGAATTGTGAAAATCGGGATTTCCAGGAAAAGGCACAGCCCAAGACAATGATCATCGCAAATGCGATATAAGACCAAAAGAAATCATCAAAAGATGTTAAAAACGATAAGATAGTATTCATAATATTAACTTTTTTTAAAAAAACAAAGATTATTATCTCTATTTAGTCTTTTGTTGTTTAGGAAAATAAAGTTTGTATACTAACAATATTGTTCCTAAAGAAATAAAGACGTCTGCGAGATTAAATGTTGGGAATGCCCAGTTCCTATAACTGAGCGCAACGAAGTCGATTACGTGACCGTAAAAGAAGATATCACCTACATTCCCTATAGCTCCAGAGCATAATAAGATAAGCGCAAAGCGGGTGAGAGGTGTAGAAGAATTTTTAAAAAAAAGGTAACTAAGAATACCCAAGATGATACATAGTCGAAAGACTAGTAAGAAATTTTTATAATTTGCAAAGAAGTTAAAAGCAGCTCCTTCATTGAAGGTTGGATAAATAGAAAAGGAGAACAACCCCAAACTATAAGAGTAAAGTTTGACATGAGCGGCTCCTTTCCAACTTTTATATCCCAAAAAAACAATAAATTTTGCTACCCAATCAATTGTGATTAGGGGCACCATAGCTAGAATTGCTTTTTTGAATCGCGAGGCCATAACAATTAACTTTCTGAAGAGAGAAGACCTTTTTCAAACTGCTCTTGAGCTTTGACAGTCATCGTAGCATAAGGAATCGCCATAAGTCTAGCTAAAGGAATTTCTTCTCCACTTACGTCACAAATTCCGTAAGAAGTTTCTTCGATTTTTTCTAAAGCACGATTAATCTGTCTAAGAAGTTCATATTCTTTTGTAGTTACCTCAAGACTAATAGTCCGATCAAATGTATCGGTCCCTTGATCTGCTTGGTGTTGTGAATAGCCAGTAGCTTCATTTGGTTTTTTGACTTCTTGAGCATTGCCTTCTAGAGTGTGTGATAGCTTAGCTCGCATTTCTAAAAGTCTTTGTTTAAAGTTTTCTATTTCTTCTTGTGATAGGGGCATGGTTTCTTTCCTTGAATTATCAACTATTTTTCCACATCTGGGGTTGCAGACAATAATACTTTCATTAACTCACCAACGTCTTTGAATCTACGATAGACGCAAGCAAATCTGATATAAGCAATCATGTCAGCCTTTTTAAGATATTTCATTACTAGTTCACCAATTTCTTTGGTAGAAATTTCCCTATTTTGTTTACCTAACAATTCAGTTTTTACATTGGATGCTATTGCATGAACTTGATCCTGGCCTATACGAGTGTGACTAGACGCAGCGTTTAATCCATTAATTAATTTTGATTCTTGAAAACTTTCGTAACGGCCGTCTCTTTTTAAAACTTGAAGAGTAAGTTCTATAGTTTCGAAGGTGGTAAAGCGTTGACAACATTTCAGGCATTCACGACGACGCTTTATTGCATTTGCTTCTGTAGCGTTTCTTGAATCAATAACTTTCAACTCCTCATGATTGCAAAAAGGACACTGCATAGGAGCCATCTCCTAGGTTAAAGATAGTCTAAGAAAATTAGGTGCCAAAAACCAGGGTAATTCTATGCGATTATAGTTGCAAAGTTTTTTTTCTCAAATAAAACAAAAATACGGAAGAAAAATTTTGAAAATATATTTTCTATATATTTAGGAGAAAAATGATATGCTTTTTTTGCCCTAAAAGAAAAAGGAAAAACATGTTTTCCGGCATAGTACAAGAACTTGGTAGAGTTTGTTTTTTAGAATCGAAGAAATCTGTCTTGATTTTAGGAGTGCAGTGTTCCTCTTGCTTTCTTGATGCTTTAGCCCTTGGATGCAGCGTTGCTGTTGATGGGGTTTGCCTGACCCTAACTCGTAAAGAAAGCGACAAAATATTTTTTGACGTAATTCCAGAGACCCTAGCTTGTACTACGATTGGGGAACGTGTAATCGGTGATCGGGTAAACCTTGAAAATTCTTTGAGATTAGGAGATCCTATAGGGGGGCATATAGTTTCAGGGCATGTTGGGGGAACAGGAAAAATCGTTGCAATAAAGGAAAATTACTACCATTTTCAAGTTTCCTTAACTTTTGCTCCCTATCTTTTTCATAAAGGTTTTATTGCTATAGATGGCATTAGCTTGACTTTAGTTTCTGTAGAAAATGAGAGATTTTCTGTCGGATTAATTCCTGAAACACTTCAGAGAACAACTTTAGGCTGGAAAGGAGTAGGAAGTTTAGTGAATATTGAAGTAGATATGTCTACGAAAGTACAAGTTGATACGCTGAGACGTTTATCTTCCCTGCAGGCATAGGAATTGTATGGATTATACGATGCTTGATAGCGGTGAAGGACAAAAGTTGGAACGCTTTGGTTCTATCATTGTAGCTCGCCCTTCTAAAATAGCTATTTGGCCAAAAAAAAAACCTGATCTATGGTCTCAAGCTGCGGCTACATTTTATCGTGATGGAGAGAAGGGAGAGTGGAAAGTTTTTGGTAGAGCTCCTAAAGAATGGGAAATTTCTTTACAGGGAGTTCGATGTAGTTTAAAGATGACTCCTTTTGGTCACTTGGGTATTTTCCCAGAACACTCAAGTTTCTGGTCTAGATTACGTTGTGCTATTGGGAAGAACCAAAATTGCCGAGTATTAAATCTTTTTGCTTACACAGGATTAACCTCTATTTTTGTAGCTCAGTGTGGAGCTACGATTACACATGTTGATGCTTCAAAAGCTGTAGTGAAGTGGGCTCAAAAAAATATTGATTTAAATCCTCTCCCAGAAAAACGTGTTTTTTGGGTGATCGAAGATGTCTTATCTTTTTTACGAAAAGAGGTTCGAAGAAAAAAAGAATATCACATTATTATCTTAGATCCTCCAAGTTTTGGTCGAGGACCTGATGGAGAAGTTTTTAAAATTAATGAAAATTTTTTTGAATTACTTTCTTTATGTTCGCAACTTCTTGCATCCTCTCCTTCCCTTGTTTTAATTTCTTCTCATACTCTGGAACATACTCCTGAATTTTTAAAAAGTTTGGCAAAGCGTAGCATGACAAAGCTTCCCGTTTCAGGTTGGTCTTGTGGTGAGAGTTTTTGTGGAGAGGGGGATGTAGCCTTGCCTTCTGGGAGCTTTGCTTTATGGAATTCTTAGGGAAGCATAATCCCAAAATAAAAGAAGCTCTAGCTTTGAAACGATCTTACTCTAAAAAAGGAGAAAGCTTTCTTGTCGAAGGTGTTCGGGAAATTCAACAGGCATTGTATTCAGGTTTTACACTTCGACATCTTTTTTGTAGTGTAAATTTGTCTGAAGAAGAGGAGGCTTTACGTTGTGAAGCCATTCGACATGCAATAAGTGTTTTCTATTGTATGGACGAATCTCTATCTCAGCTCTCTTATAAGCAGCACCCCAGTCGGGTTATTGCTGTTGTTAAAAAGAAATTCTGGAGTCAAGAAGAGTTTTTAAACCAGAAAAAAAATGATATCCCTTTCTATTTTATAATTGAGGGTGTAGAAAAACCCGGTAATGTTGGGGCTATATTAAGAATTGCTGACGGCGTTGGAGTTGATGGTGTAATTCTTTGTGACCCTATTATAAATCTCTATAATCCTAATCTAATTCGCTCCTCTTTAGGAACAGTGTTTACATTGCCAATTCTATGCGCTTCTTTTGAAAATATTTTGAATGTTGTGAAACGAAAACAGTTAAAAGTTTTCGCAACTTCTCCTATTGCTGGAACAGTATATTTTTCTGAGAGTTACTGTTTTCCTACAGCATTAGTTTTTGGTTCCGAGAAGGATGGTTTAACCGAATCTTGGTTTAAATATTTTAAAAAAATCACTTTGCCTATGCGAGGAAAAGTAGATTCTTTAAATCTTTCAACAGCTGTAGCTGCTATAGCCTATGAAGTAGTTCGTCAGCGTATTATTTCAAAAAAAATCTGTTAACTTAATTATGTAAATTGTGTTCTTAAGAGAGATAAAAATTTTTATTTTTACATTATTAAAAATAAAAGTTTGTTCTTGAAGTTTAAAATAGATTTTCTATTACGGCTTGTAAACTTGATTTTTAATCTTTTTCTTGTAATGCTAGTTGTCTGACCATGCGGCCTAAAGACCGTAGTTTTTAGTTTGAAGGAAGTCGTAAAATTAAGGATGAGCCATGAAAAAGCGATTTCCCTCGCTCCTTTTTATGTTTTATCGTCGCCTGATTTTGACTTTGAGTTCTGGGCACATCTTAGGGAAAGGGTGGTTAGGTAACGTACTTTCTTGGAGTTTCTCTTTGCTAGTAAGGCTCAAAGAGCAATTTTGTTATTCTTCTCCTCGTCGTGTTCGCGCCACGGTTGTAAGTGTTGGCAACATCGTTCTTGGAGGAGCAGGGAAAACTCCAACAGTATTATGGTTGGTTGAAGCATTACAGAATCGAGGTTATTCGTGTGCTGTACTTTCCCGAGGTTACAAGGGCATGTGCAGTGGAAAGAAAACACCAACAATTGTAGATGCCAATGTTCATTCTGCTACTTATGTTGGAGATGAGCCACTACTTATGGCAGAAAAGCTTCCCCCACGTTCTGTTTGGGTTCACAAAGATCGTAGGTTGTCTGCTGTTCAAGCTGCAGAGTTTTTTGATATCCTACTTTTAGATGACGGCCTTCAGTATCGTAAGTTGCATAAAGATGTAGAAATCGCCGTAGTGAATGGTCAGGATCCCTTGGGATCTTCAGCATTTTTTCCGAAAGGAAGACTTCGAGATTTTCCAGATCGTTTAAGAAATGTTGATGCCATTGTTGTTAATGGGAGTTGTAATCTAGAACATAGAAATCTCTTAAAGAAGAGTTCTTCAGCAAAACAAATTTTTGTAGAACCTCGCATTGCTTCTGTTGTTTGGATTCATAAGGGTGAGCATGTTGCACATAAAAAACTTCAAGGATTTCCTGCCGGAGTTTTCTGTGGTCTTGGTTTTCCTCAAGGCTTTTTGAATATGTTGAGAAACGCCGGAGTTAAAATTTTGGGAACTTATGTACTTCCTGACCACGTTGGCATCACTAAAAAAGAATTATACTACTTTTGTCGTAAAATAGCATTGTGCCAGGGACAAGGGGTGTTGTGTACAGAGAAAGACAGCGTAAAGTTACATAACTTGTTTGATGAAACGGATTTATTGCCAATTGGTAAGGTCTGTATGAACTTACAAGTCGAAGAAAGTCAAGCTAGTTTTCTTTTGGATACTATTGATCAAATACATAAAAATAGGGGTGACGAATGAAACTATGGATGAAAATCTTTATAGGACTGTTTGTTGGAGTTGCCTTAGGTTTGGTTTTAGGAGATAAAGCGATCTTTTTAAAACCCATAGGAGATATATTCTTAAATCTATTGAGCATGGTTGTTTATCCATTAGTTTTTTGCTCAATGGTCTTAGGTATCGCTTCAATTAGCGATATGAAAAAGTTGGGACGCATTGGAATGAAAAGCGTCGGGCTTTATTTAGCAACAACTGCTGTTGCTATTGTTATAGGACTATGTTTTGCAGGAATTTTTAATCCCGGTAGAGGTTGTAACCTTTCTCATACTCTCCCAGAGCAAGGCGCTATGATTTCTCAAGAAAGAGGAATTACATATTTTCTTTCTTTAATTTCTCAAATTTTCCCTTCAAATCCTGTACGTTCTTTTGTAGAGGGTAATATTCTACAAATCATTATTTTTGCCATTTTTCTAGGAATATCTATGCGCCTTACTGGAGAAAAAGGGCGCCCTGTAGAGAAGTTTATTGAAGGATTTTCCGAAGTCATGTTGCGAATGGTTAATATGATCATGGCGTTTGCTCCTTATGGTGTTGGAGCAAGTATTGCTTGGATATCAGGAAGTCATGGTTTAGTAATTTTATGGCAATTGAGTAAATTTATTATTGCTTACTATCTCGCATGTTTATTCCATGGTATTTTAGTATTTGGTAGCTTAGTTCGCTTTGGCTGTAAAATGTCTTTCATGAGATTTCTCTCAGCCATGATGGATGCCATCTCATGCGCAATATCTACAGCAAGCAGTTCGGCAACATTGCCAGTAACTATGCGATGTGTTTCTAAAAATCTTGGTGTTTCTTCAGAAGTTTCTGGCTTTGTTTTGCCTTTAGGAGCTACTGTCAATATGAATGGTACAGCAATTTTTCAAGGAATGGCTGCAGTTTTTATTGCTCAAGCTTATAATTGTCCTCTATCGTTCGGTAGTTTACTGCTACTTGTAGTCACTGCAACTTTTTCTGCGATAGGTAGTGCTGGAGTTCCCGGTGGAGGAATGATTACTCTGGGTTCTGTTTTGGTGTCTGTAGGCTTGCCTATTCAAGGTATTGCCGTATTAGCAGGAATCGATCGTCTTAGAGATATTATTGGGACTCCTATGAATATTTTAGGCGACGCTGTTGTTGCTACTTACATAGCAGCTAAAGAAGGAGAACTTTCTTCTTCCGAGTCTTCTTTAATTCAGGAAACAGTAGAATCTATATAAAAGGATAAACAGTACATGTTTGAATTCCGATTTCCAAAAATAGGAGAAACTGGTTCAGGAGGATCTATTGTTCGTTGGTTGAAAAAAGTTGGAGAGTTTGTTAAGAAAGACGAACCTTTAATAGAAGTTTCTACAGATAAAATTGCAACAGAACTTGCATCCCCCCAGGAAGGAGTTATAGCTCAAATATTCGTCAATGAAGGGGATGAAGTTGCCGCTGGAGATATTCTAGCTTTGCTAGAAGAACAACAAAAAAACCTCTCTGATGAAATCCCCGATCCCACACTTTCTAACGCCTCTTGTTGTAGTTGTCATGAGGAAAATCCTTCCTTAACGTCAGAGTGGTTTTCTCCATCTGTTCTCAGTTTGGCACAGCGTGAGGGGATCAGTATATCAGAATTGCAGACAATTTCCGGAACGGGGAATGAAGGGCGAGTTACAAAAAGAGATTTAAAAACTTATATAGAAACTCGTAATCAAGAGAAATCATTCTCTAAAAATGAAGAAAATCGTATACCGATGTCTCCTTTGCGTCGAGCTATAGCTTCTTCTTTATCAAAATCTTCGGACGAAGTTCCGCATGCTTCTCTAATTGTAGATATAGATGTTACGGATCTTATGAATTTGATTGCTGAGGAGCGAGAGCGTTTTTTTGCTACTCATAATGTTAAGCTGACAATTACAAGTTTTATTGTTCAGTGTCTCGCAAAAACTCTAGAACTATTTCCTCTTCTCAATGGATCTTTGGATGGGCATACTATTGTTGTTAAAAAATCCATAAATGTTGGTGTAGCTGTAAATCTGAATAAAGAGGGTGTTGTTGTTCCCGTTATTCACAATTGTCAAGATCGAGGATTAGTGAGTATAGCGAAGTCTCTTGCAGATTTATCTTCTCGAGCTCGTGCGAATTGCTTGGATCCTTCTGATGTTCAAGATGGAAGTATTACCGTTACGAATTTTGGAATGACGGGAGCATTAATTGGTCTACCAATCATTCGTTATCCAGAAGTCGCTATTTTAGGAATAGGAACAATTCAAAAACGTGTTGTCGTTCGTGATGATGATTCTTTAATGATCCGTAAAATGGTGTATGTTACGCTTACATTCGATCATCGGGTTCTTGATGGGATTTATGGAAGTGAGTTTTTAACCTCATTGAAAAATCGTCTAGAGTCTGTTACTATGAGCTAAAATAACCTTGATTTTTACTAAAGGCTAGGATGAGCTCTTCTGTTGTTATTACTGATTTATGTCAGGAGATTCTCAGTAAACAAAAAGAAGCAGTGGATGCTTTTTTTAGTTCCTTCCAATGCGAAAATTCTATTCTTCTTGTTGAGAAGATCTTAAAACATTCTGGATGGATATTTTTTTCTGGAGTAGGAAAAAGTGGTCATATTGCAAGAAAAGTAGTTGCAACTTTACAATCGTTAAGTGAACGAGCTCTATTTCTTTCTCATGGAGACATGCTCCATGGAGATCTTGGTCTTGTGCAAGACGGAGATATTGTTTGTTTCTTTTCTAAAAGTGGAGAAACGCAAGAACTTCTAAAATGTGTTCCCTATTTAAAAGAGCGAGAGATTACTTTAGTTGCTGTCACTTCTTCTCCGTATTCTAGTCTTGCTGTCCTTGCGGATCATGTAATCATACTGCCTTTAGTCCCCGAGCTAGACCCATTTAATCTTATTCCTACAACATCAACATTATATCAAATGTTATTTGGGGACTTGCTTTCTATGTTGTTATTACACGGACGAGGTGTAACCCTTTCTACTTATGGGAAGAATCACCCTAGTGGTCAGATTGGATTAAAAGCTCAAGGTAGGGTTTATGATTACATGTTCCCAAAAACAGAAGTTCCTTTCTGTTCTCGTTACGACTCTGTAAGCGTAGCTTTAGAGACGTTTTCTGCTTATGGTTGCGGTTGTGTATGTATTGTAAGCTCTAACTTTGAGTTACTTGGAATTTTTACAGATGGGGACCTTCGTCGAGCTTTATCTCAATATGGTGGTGATGTATTGTCATTATCTCTTGAAAAAATAATGACAAAAAATCCACGAATCATTGAAGAAAATGCTGACGTTGCTACTGCTTTGCAAGTTATGGAAGCAAAGAACCCAATTACAGTTTTACCTGTCGTAGATAATGAAAACTCTAAATTTGTTGTTGGCTTACTTCACGTCCATACGTTAGCAAAAGCTGGTTTATTATGATATCTCATCTAAGAAAAAGTTCGGAAGAGAGAGTAAGCCGGATTCTGTCTGCGAGGAAGAAAGGAAATTCTGCCTCGAGGGCAATCATTCATCTAGGAGATCTATTACTAGATCTCTCAAGCGATTTTGAAAAAGCTTATGAAAAGAGTTAGCTTTTCATTTTTGCAGAAACAAAGTAGCTTTTTTCTCTTGCTTCAGATAGGGTTTGCATGTCTATTAAGTCTCTTTAATAGCTCCTACTCCCAAAGTAGGAATTTTCAGCCTGTCTATAAAAATTATTTTTATAGCGGAATATTTTCTGTTGCACTTTCCGTAGCCTTACGACCCCTGGAATTTCTCCAGTATCTTTTCTTATGAAGTCCAGACTTTCCTCTCCTTATACTTTCTTTTGAAAGTATAAACAGCGATTGCCTTTCTCTTCCGAATAACTTTATACAGCTGCTCGACGACGACGACGCTTGGTTGCCGTATTTTCCTGAGTTGTTGCTTGAGGTTCTTGCCAATAGAGAATTCTCGAACAGTGTTCACAAAAGATCAATCGATCTTTTTTTCTTACAAGATTTTCATGTTGTGGCGTTAAAACAATATGGCAACCACTACAAACACGATTTTCTATAGGAACTAAAACTCGATCTTTTTTATTTTTAAGAAGACGTTCATAGATATGAAAAAGCTCAGGATCTGTAATATTTTTAAGTTCCATACGCTCTTTTAAAAGAGTTCTGCCTTCTTCATTAATCTTTTTAATGCTTTCACAAATCTCTTTTTCGATAATATCACTGCTATTTTCTGTAGAAGCTAGACTCTCTTTTAAAGAAACTATAAGATCTTCTCCGCTAGTTTGCTTATCCATAAGATCACTGAGTTGATGCTCTAGGGCTCTACGTTCTTTATTAGCCGCAGTCATTTCCTGAGTCAAAGCGTTAAACTCATCCATTTTTTTTACTGCTGCTTGTTGTGACTCAAGTTTATTGATTTGCTCAGAAATTTCTTGAATTCGGTTTTCACCTTCTTTAATTTGATGTTTTAAACTTTCCATCTCAGTTTCTTTTTCTTGAACCTTTCTGCGAATGTCTGTTTTGAGCAATTGAACTTTAGAAAGTTCTTTTTGATGCTCTTTTTTAACACGCATGAGACGAATCATTTTGATGTCGAGTTCTTGAATGGCCAGGATACTTTGAAGGGCGTCGTGCATGAAAATTATTCCTTGCTTATGGTTCCTAAATGACCGTAAAATCGCGAGCTTTAGAAGCTATACATGTGAAGAAAAAAGCTAGTTTAGCTCTTTTTTAGCAAGAAGTAAAGCTCCTTTTTTCTCTGAAAAAGAAATTTTCGATACTTAGTAGGAATCTTTATAAAAATCTGATTAGATTTTATTAAAGAGCCCAAGTGTTCGTAGATGTAGAAAGTCCTTCTGCTAGAGGAGAAAAGGGGTCTTGAAGTAGGACAAGAAGTTGGCTTGTAGGATATTTTTGGGCTGTATTATGAACTGCCTCTATTAATGCTTTTTTGCAAAATAAATTACACTCCATGGGCCATTCGTAAATTCGACCTTTTTGCGGGCTTTTATCTTGTTGAGGAACTTCATAAGTTGAAGAAAAAAGAGGTAAAGCCACGACTACGACTTTAGCTTGAACAGCAGCTTCTAAGGCCTCTTCATAAGCAAGTAATGCTCTATGATAATATCCTTCAGCAGCATTTTCATCTTGCTGAGGGAATTCATCTAAACTAGGTCCTCGAACGTGGCCTAGGTGAGATGGAATCTGTTCTTTGTTATTGATTTGTGGAAGGGTTTTTGTGAATTCTGTGTATTGGGTAAAGCGGGCTTCTGTTGGGAGGAAGGGCTCCGGAGCTTTTGTTGATAAACCTCTTGTATCACACCTATGCCAATCACCGTATTTCATTGCTGTAGAGTAGAGAATACTGGATAAATTTGTTGCTACATTAGAAATTTTCCCCTCTTTTGGATCAACGACATTGAAAATCATTCCTTCTCTTCCCGGGGCTTTGACACCTCTAATGGTTGCAAGAAGTGCGGGACTAAAAGCGAGTTTATAATCTCCCTGTATACCTAAGTTAAATTTAGGATTAGCTTTTACTTGATAAAAAGTAAAGTCGCCTTGTTTGGTTATGAAATTTCTAAGAACTGCTTGAGCAGGAATTTTATTAAAATAATTTTCTAGAGATTTTTCCCAATCCGAAGAAGTTTTTGCAGTTAAATGAAGGTAAGTTATAGCAGCAACAACGGTAAAAAGCGCTGTGGCTATAAAGAAGATAAGAAATACAGGGTTTGCAAAAACTACGGAGAGAGCTACCCCTAAAACACAGGTTATGGTAGCTAAAGTTCCCAGAATACCCAAGCATGTGATTTTAGCTACTTGTTTTTGTTTTTGTATTGAGAGTTCTTTTTGAGAAAACTGAATAGCTGTGGGTGTTCCTCCGGAAGGAGGTGTTAAAGAAGGTGTTTTTGTCATGCTGAATTTATAATGTTTTTAATTTCTAATATAAAAAAATCATTATAAACTTTTTTGGGTTTTTTTCTTATATTGGTCTAGGGCTTTAATTCAGAGAGGGATGGGGTTTTAGGTTTTGCAAGAGAGGGGAGAACTTTTAAAGCTACGTAAACCTCGTAAATCATCTGTGACAATAGGTTTCTTATAATAAGAATCAGAGCAGGAAGGATAAGGAGAGAGAGGAAGTATAGATGGTGAATGCAAAAACCTAGTGTTAATGAACTTCCCACAAATGTTATTAAAGCAAGGCTCGTAAGAGATATGGTTATTAATACCTTATATAACTTTTTTCTTGACTCACTTTTTGGAGGAAATAAAGAGACTGTTTGGAGAGAAGGCGCATATTCTGTGCTAATAGGGGAAGTCATTCTATCCATTTCATACAAACTACGAGGACACTATTTTATATAGAGAAATGTTTTGTGTCATTGGTAAGTATCCCAATGTTTTAATAGTTTTGCTTGTGTACAGAAAATAGTTTGAAATTCCTGAAGTGTGATAGGCCCTTGACACCAGTGATGCTTTTGAGGCAGTTTCGGGAAGATTTTAGAATAGGCTCGTACAGATGAAGGGCTTGTAAGGATAATATGGTCATAGTGAGTAAAAAGAGATTTATTTAGTGACCGAGGCTTTACTGAGTAATGAGGATAGGAATAAAAATTTTTGTTTGTTTCTATAAGAAATTTTTTAATAACCGGGCGTGCTAGTGCTGAATGTGGGTAAAGAAGAAAAGCATCTTTTGGTAGAGCTTTTATAATAGAGAAGAAACCTTCACTTATTTCTTCTGTAGCTAAAGAAATTTGTGCTTTAGGAAGAAGAGATTGAATTCTTTTTTTTGTAGCTTGTCCGAGACAGAGGTAAGACTTATTATTGAATAGTGCTTTTGGAAAGGTTTTTAGCATTTTTGAGAGAAATAAAACTGATGAAGAAGGGCTTGTTAGAATAATATGTGTTGCAAGAGGAAAATAGTATTGGGCTTTTTTGATTTGAGGAGAGCTTTTAGCGTAAGGGGTAATTTGGAGGATTGGGAAAAAGTGTGCCTGATAGCGTTGGGCTGTATAGTGGTTGAGCCCTAAATAAAGTGTCATGGGGAAAAAGTCTTTTTCGAGAAAGTTTGAGATTTATGCTATGGTGAATTGTATTTTGTGTCTTTTAAAGTTTTTTGGCTTAGTTGACATTTTTCGGTTTGAGAGTTAGGCTGATTCTCTAAGCCATAGTTGATGGAGTTTTTAAAGTACAGAGTTGTACAAAAAGCTCTCAGAAACACGTCGAAGTAATGGTTACACTAATGCATAATTTCTTAGAAAGTTCTTCTGATGAAAAACGTAAAGAATTAGCTATTACAGCATATTCTGCTGCTTTAGCTCATCTTCAAAATTGTTTTCCTTCTATTGGACAAAGAATCGTTAATGAATTAAGAAGTCAGCGTTCTTGTTTGAAAATGATTGCTTCTGAAAATTATTCCTCTCTTTCTGTTCAGTTGGCTATGGGGAACTTGCTTACAGATAAGTATTGTGAGGGAAGTCCATTTAAGCGATTTTATTCTTGTTGTGAGAATGTTGATGCTATTGAATGGGAGTGTGTAGAGACGGCCAAAGAGCTTTTTTCTGCAGAATATGCTTTTGTTCAGCCTCACTCAGGTGCTGATGCTAATTTGCTAGCTGCTATGGCAATACTTACTCATAAAGTTCAAACGCCAACTGTTAAAGCCTTAGGGTATAAAACGGTGAATGATCTTTCAGAAGAAGAATACCTTCAATTAAAGACTGAACTATCTTCTTGTGTTTGCTTAGGACCATCTTTAAATGCTGGTGGGCATTTAACTCATGGGGGTGTTCGGATGAACATCATGTCCAAGTTAATGCGTTGTGTTTCTTATGGCGTAGATTCTAAAACAGAATGTTTTAATTATTCTGAAATAGCTTATTTAGCTCGGCTTTACAAGCCAACGGTATTAATAGCTGGTTACTCATCATATTCGCGTAGATTGGATTTTGCAATATTGAAGCAGATAGCTGAAGATTGTGGAGCCGTTTTATGGGTAGATATGGCGCATTTTGCAGGCCTTGTTGCTGGAGGCGTCTTTGTTGGAGTAGAAAATCCAATTCCCTATGCGGATATTATTACAACAACTACACATAAAACCTTACGAGGACCTCGTGGCGGCCTTGTTTTGGCTTCTAAAGAATATGAGAATATTTTGAATAAAGCGTGTCCGTTAATGATGGGTGGACCCTTACCTCATGTGATTGCTGCTAAAACTATAGCTTTAAAAGAAGCATTGTCTGTAGATTTCAAGAAATACGCCCACCAAGTTGTAGATAACTCTCGTAGGTTGGCAGAATGCTTTAAACGAAAGGGTTTGCGCTTACTAACAGGTGGAACGGACAACCATATCATTGTTATTGATTTAAGTTCTTTAGGTCTTCCTGGAGGGATTGCAGAAGATGTTTTGAGTTCTGTAGGAATTGCTGTAAATCGGAATGCCCTGCCTTCAGATGCTATAGGAAAATGGGATACTTCTGGTATACGCTTAGGAACTCCAGCATTAACGACTTTGGGAATGAACGTAAATGAGATGGAAGAAGTTGCTGAGATCATTATAAAAGTACTGCAAAATATTTGTACAAGACGTGGAGATAGCGGCAAAGATGAGGGAGAACTTTCTGAAGATATTGCAGAAGAGATTAGAGAGAGAGTTAGTGATTTATTATCGCGCTTCCCCCTCTATCCAGAAATTAATTTAGAAACATTAGTTTAGTTAGGAGATTGTTATTCTATGCCTGATGGAGAAGTTTTGAGATTACGTGATTTTTTAGAACAGAAAATTTTAACTACTCGTCGGGTGTTTTTTTCTGAACCTGTAACAGAAAAAAGTGCTGCAGATGTCATTCGTAAGTTATGGTATCTTGAGATAACAGATCCTGGAAAACCCATAACCTTCGTGATTAATAGTCCAGGAGGGTCTGTAGATGCAGGATTCGCTGTTTGGGATCAGATAAAAATGTTGACGTCTCCGGTAACAACTGTTGTTACTGGTTTGGCCGCATCTATGGGCTCTGTTTTGAGTTTATGTGCTGCTCCAGGACGTCGTTTTGCAACTCTTCACTCTAGAATTATGATACACCAGCCTTCCATTGGTGGTCCAATTACGGGACAAGCAACGGATTTAGATATTCATGCTCGGGAAATTCTTAAAACAAAAGCACGTATTGTGGATGTTTATGTAGAAGCAACTCAACAGCCAAGAGATGTAATAGAGAAAGCTATAGATAGAGATATGTGGATGACAGCCAATGAAGCCAAGGATTTTGGTTTGTTAGACGGAATTCTTTTCTCCTTTAATGACTTATAAACATTATGTGTACTCTGGGTCGGGCAATCGTTTTCTTTTGAGCGAGGAATGCTTATCCATTTCTGCAATCCGTTTATTTTGTGCTCAAGTGAAAGTAGATGGATTTTTGTTATTAGAATCTTGTCCCACGGCAGACGCTAAGCTTACAATTTTTAATTCTGATGGTTCGTGTCCCGCAATGTGTGGGAATGGACTACGTTGTGTTATAGCCCATCTTTCACAAAAACTAGGGAAATCTAATATTTCCGTCATTACAGATAATGGTAGATATTCTGGAACGTTTTATTCTTGGAATCGAATCTCTGTAGATATGACTTTGTCAGATTGGAAGTTTGCTTCTTACAAAATCCAACATGAGATTCAAGAACTTCCTGAAGAAATGTTTTTTATTGATACAGGAGTTCCTCATCTGGTTCTTTTTGTTTCTGAAATTTTCTTAGCAGATATTGATGTTTGGGGACGTTCTCTACGTTATCATCCTAAATTTTTTCCTGAGGGAGTAAATGTTGATTTCGTAGAAATTCTTGAAAACCAGCAATTACGCCTACGGACTTACGAACGTGGATTGGAAAGGGAAAGTGTAGCTTGTGGAACAGGAGCTGTTGCAGCTGCACTGGTTGCTGTTTGGCGTAATCTGTTAGAAAAAGATGAGATACTTGTCCATATGTCCATGGAAAATGTAAAAATTTTATTTGATACTAGTCATGTTTTTTTAGATGGATCTGTAGTACCCGAGCATGTTTATTCAGATGTACTATAATATTTTATTATCTTATTTATAATTATTTTGTTATTCTATAGTTTTATTTATGTTTTACTAGTGTTTTTATTGTGTTGGTTTCTGTAACTAACAAATACTCTTTTAAATCTTATCTTGAAGAAATGAGAGAAAGCTTTTCTTTAAGACTAAAAAAAGCCGGTTTAATATGTATTGCGACAACTTTGATCTGTTTTTTGATCGCAATCTTCATTCAATTTGGGTTAGGGATCGGTTTAATTGGAGTCGGACTTATTCTGAGTCTTTTTGTTATGGAATACGTCATCAAGTTTACGATAGCTTTAGTACTACTTGTTCTTTTTTGCATATATAAAATTTGATAAAACCCTTTACTCAAGAAACTCTGTTCACGATAGCTATTATTTGGGAATTCGTCCTTGGAATTTAACAAGAAGCCATGTTCCTTCGACTGTTGATGTATATGATAAAGATCTAGCTTCAGCTTTTAGTAAGTACAAGCCTGAAGATTTTATTTTACTCAAAATTTCACTGTTAATGGAACATTTCTGTGAAACAGTTCCTACTGAGATGCTAGTAACCAATGGAACTATTTTAAGGGATTTTCGACCTAATCCACGCTCTTTGTTTCTGCCTGTTCCGAAGATAAAAGATTATCCTCATGAATTAATTTGCGAAGCTTATCGGAGCGATGCTGATGCGCATCAAGGAATACTAGACTGTTAAAAAAAATAGCTACAGATTTGAATTTAGAGGTTTTAAAACTGGTCCCCAGCTGTATGATAACTACAGAATACCCTACTTCTACAAAAGATCGTGGAAGACAGGGTTTAGTGCGAGTATATTACGAAGAACCCAAAGATAATTTTGTATTTTTAATTCCAAATTATCGTTTGCCCCAGGGACCTCTATACATCTCTGAGAGAGAGGTTAGTCAAAATCAAAAAATATGCCAAGGTCTTGAAGAATTACTACAACTTTGTCTGCATCGTAAAGCTTTTTGTACATTAAGATGGGACAATATTTATTTAGATACCTATCCGTGGTCTCTTATTGATGAACCAGTGTTCCTTCGAGTTCGTTCTTTATCTCCACAAGTAACAAAACAACATCCGGGAATTGGAATTGCTGGAGAAGCTTTGTCTCAATGGGCTTCAGTCATGGGCAACAAGCAACAAGTAGAATGGCTTCGAAATCGCATAGATTCTTTGATGGTTCCACACAGTTTAGGAAGTGAAGATGCAGAAATTATAACATTAAATCGAGACTCTTCTTTGGATCGCCGTCTTGCAGTTTTTGATGATTCTAAAGTTCAAGAACCTTCTGTTTGTCTTACATCTTTTGAAAAAGAGTATATTCTTTATTGCCTACAGGAACGTGAAATTCTATTAGAAAAGCTAGATACATACGCCAGTTGTTTATCTAATAATTCTTCAATAGCAGCTTATTTCGACGAAAAAAAAGCTCTCTTCTTATCCTTGTATAACAGTAGAAAGGAGAGAAAGGCCCTTATTTCTCGGTACTCTGATAAAACACAGCCTCGAGTAAGTGACGCTATGTTAAAACATTGTATACAGTGGTTAAAAGAGCTTGTTGATACGTCTTCTGGAAAGAATTCTTTGCAGAAATCTTTACAACTCTGTAAGCATCTAGCTTCTGCACAGGGGACGTGCGTACTTGAACCCGGCATTGAGTCTTGGTATTGTAGTGTATCTCAAAAAAATGAGTTGAGGCTGCTTTCCAAATTCTTTGTAAAGCAGGAGTTATTAACTCTGTTATTGGAGCTAAAAAATCAGGAAAACTTACTATCCTAGCCTAAGTGTTTTTATAATTCTGGATAGATCTTGCTCTCTATCTACAATTTTTCTATAATCGCGATTTATGATCGCATATCCTGTACCACAAAGCCCTCTTTTACTTCGAGCTCTTCGCCTCATGGACGCTTTCTCAAAGTCTGACGATGAGCGTGATTTTTATTTAGACCGTGTTGAGGGGTTTATTCTTTACATAGATTTAGATAAAGACCAGGAAGATCTTGATAAAATTTATCAAGAGCTAGAGGAAAACGCAGAACGCTATTCTTTAATTCCAAAATTAACTTTTTATGAAGTTTAAAAAATTATGGAAACGTTTATTAATGAAAAGATCTACGA
>NZ_CACSHH010000009.1 GCF_902705545.1 Chlamydia sp. 17-3921
CTACGATATTGATACTAAAGAAAAATTCCTTGAAATTCTTCAATTTAAAAATGCACGAGAGCAATTTCTAGAATTTGTTTATGATCATGAAGCGGAGCTAGAAAAATGGCAGCAATTTTATGCCGAGCGTTCGCGAATTCGCATTATAGAATGGCTGAGAAATAATAAATTCCACTTTGTTTTTGAAGAGGATCTTGATTTTACAAAAGTTATTTTAGAACAATTAAAAATACATCTTTTTGATACCAAGGTGAATAAAGAAATTGCTCAAGCGCGTCAGCTACTTCTGAATAAGGCTAAAGTGTATTATTCTAACGAGGCGCTGAACCCTCGTCCAAAAAGAGGGCGTCCTCCCAAGCAATCTACAAAAGTAGAAACTGAGACAACAATTTCTAGCGATATTTATACAAAAGTACCTCAAATTGCTCGGCGTTTTCTATTTTTACCAGAAATTACATCGGCCTCTTCAATAACGTTTTCAGAGAAATTTGATACTGAAGAAGAATTTTTGATCAATCTTCGAGGATCTACTCGAATAGAAGATCAATTAAATCTTGCTCAGCTTTCTGATCGATTTACTTCTTTAAAAGAGCTATCTGCAAAGATAAATTGCGATTCCCTATCTACAGAAGATTTCTTCGGAGAAGAAATTGATGAAGAAATTTCCTCTACTAAGCCTAAGGCTAATAAACGAGGGCGAAAAAAATCACTTGATAGTTTCTAATTTGATTTAGTCTAGTCTATTTCTAATAAAATTATTTAATTTGTTGAATGTACTTACTACTTTATAATAGTATGATCAAATTAAAATATATTTTATGGATATCTATCTTGGTTCTAGTCGACTGTATGGACTGTTTTACTATGTTAGTAGAGTTCCTATAGAGCCTATTCGTCGAGAATGGTCCACCCTTGTAGGTTCAATTGCTTTCTATGCTTCGATTCTTTTTCCCTTAGTGCTGAAACTCTGCTTAGGAGATTTATCTTTGTGGGGTATTATTCTTTATGGGTTTCTGGCATTCGTTACCCTTATTTTTGCTATTCTTGGTATTTCACTACTGCTGTACACTCTTCCAAGAGTAAGAAATGCTATAAAAGATACTTATTATAATGGTATTCATGCCTGGGATTTAACACGCCTCTCAACGACTGTCCCTACCTATGATGTAGAACTACTATCTCCGTTCGATAAATACTTGCCAAGTGATTCTGTTTTAGCTCGAATTGCTTTAACTTTAGAACACTTTATCCCTAGACCTTTTGAATACGGTCTTGTAAATCATGCTACAATGCTTCGTGATTTCCGAAGACGTCCTATTTCGGTTTTTTTCCCAATATTTTTATCAGACAAGAAAATAGACCTATTTGTTGAAGCTTTTCGCAGCGACTTAGATGCTCATATGGCTATGAAAGATTGTTATAGGCTGATTCACGCTAATGCTTTGATTTCAGAATTAGATTTGAAGTCTATCTCCATTTTGCCGAGTTCTGTGACAGCTGTGGACTATCCTTCATTGGAAGGAGATTCTGGAAGAAAGGGCCTTGTTCGTATATACCACCCTTCAAACAAAGCAGAAGATATAAATCAATTTCCCCAACTTATTCCCAATGATCGCTTACCTCAGGGCCCTTTATTTCTATCTTTTTACAGTAATATTAGAAAACAACATGATGCAAAAGAAATATTTGGAAGTAGAAATTTGGGATTCATAAAAGAATCTGTCATATTAAAGGCTCTTGAAGAACTTTTACAGTTATGTCTTCAGCAAAAGAATTTTTTTGCTTTGCAGTGGGATAATATTTATTTTGAATACGGTGATGAAAAGAGTATAAATCCTACTTTAAAAATTCGTTCCATGGTACCAGAAATCACTACTGAGATATCTGAATGTGGAATAGTGTGCGAAGCTTTGCTGCAATGGGCGTCAATTTTGGGAAGTCAAGAGCAGTTGGCTTGGTTAGATGGAAAACTTGATTATCTAGTATTTGATAAAAGTTTAGGAAGCGAAGATTCCAAGCCTCTTCCTGACATGAGAAAAGAAGAAGAGACACTTGAGTCAATAAGATTTCTGTTTCAAACTTCTGAAGAAAGGACGTTAGAAGAAAGAGCTTTGTACTGTCCAGAATTTGATAAAAATAAAAGTTCCTCTGTTCGAGTTATGCTGACGGATTATGAGAAAAACTGTATACGCCGTCGTATATCCCTTAGAGCTAAAGAACTTGAAGCGTTCAGAAAATATGAGGAGAATGTTTTTAAGAAATACTCTTTGAATCGATCTTTTGATAATATTTACGGTTACGAATCGTTGAAAATAAGAGAATTAAAGCAGTTCTTTAATGAGAGGCTGCGACAAAATGCGTTGTGGTCGTCTTTACCTGAAGAAATCAAATCTAAAACTAGGTTGTCAGTAATCAAGTCTTGTGCTCATTGGTTAGGAAAGTCTATGCACGAAAGCAAGGATTCTGATTTTATGTATCGAAATGATTATATGGGTTTACGTTTAGGCTGGTCATTTTGTTTAAGAATGACTTGGATAGCAGAGCCGGGGATAGAGCCTTGGTATCGTGATGCCTCTCAATCTAAGGAGATACTTGCTGCACTTTTAGCTCTTCAACACGGGGGATATATTTCCTTAGTACGTCCACAAACAGAGACTCCGGAGAAAATTACAATTTTACTCTAAAATAACTCTCTAATTAACTTAGTTTTTAGTAGTTATAAGCTTTTACATTAAATAAAAGTTCTATAATATAAGATTCTTTGTTTTATGAGTTTTGGTTTCCAATTATAATTGATTTTATATTAATTATTTAATAGTTTTATGCAGTTTTATAGTCTTGATAGCTATGTTCGTGACATTCCAGAATATACTCATTATAAACGAAGTATAAGAGCTCTTGCTAATGTCGTGATCACGTTTTATGTTTTAGCAATAATTATAGGCTTTTTAATAATATATTCAGCAGGATTGTCTCTGGGAGTAACTTTAGCTTGTGTGAGTACTTACATACTCGGAGTTATTCTTTTGAGTGCGTTTTTGCTTCTACTTGGCTTTAGCCGGCGGGATGAGCTTTTCTCGAGAAATAAAGTTCATGATGCCCACTACCGTGGTCTTCATTTTTGGAATTTAACTCGAAGAGCTTTAACAAAATTTTCAGAGACCTTGCCATATAATAAAGCTCTATATGCTCCTTTCAAAAAATATTTACCCGAGGAATCTTTGTTAGTTAAGATTTCTTTAATTTTAGAGCATTTCATAGAAAACCCTCCTCCTACTTCCCTTATTTACAAGGCCAAGATTTTTCGCGATTATCGAAAAAATCCAGATTCTGTATTTTTCCCTGTTTTTGAAAACAAAAACAATAAAATTATCTGTGAGGCTTTCTGTAATGACGAAAGTGCTCATAACGCTATGAAGGATTGCTACAGACTTATTTTTGCTAAGAACTTGATAAATAAGGCAGAATTTAAAGTTTTAGACGTCATTTCAAGTTCCATGGCAGAAGTTGATTATCCAGCTCCGAGAAATGATGTTGGTAGGCGTGGGTTGGTTCGATTGTATTATGATCAGGAACCATCAGAAGACGATTTTTTTCCTTCACTCATTCCAAATTATCGTTTGCCTCAAGGACCTCTTTATCACCCTTTACGTCAGTCTATGGGAAAAAAAGAAGAAACGGTACTGCAAGGTCTTGAAGAACTTTTACAATTATGTCTTCAGCAAGAATTTTTCTTTGCCTTGCAGTGGGATAACATCTATTTTGATTCTAGAACAACAAACCCCTCTTTAAAAATTCGTTCTATGAATCCTGCGATTGTAACTCATTCTCCTGAACACGGTATTGTATGTGAAGCTCTTGCTCAGTGGGCCTCAGTTTTGGGAAGTGAGGAGCAGATAAAATGGATGGCCTCTAAGCTTGACAAGCTGGCCTTCCCTAAACGCCTTGGGAATCAGAATGCAGAAGTTTTTTCAAATGGAGTGGAAGCAACTTTAGAAACTGAAGAAGACAAAATTCTGGAAGCAGCGGCTGCGTTATTTCAATCTTCTGAAGAGGAAAAAGAAAACACTTTGGATCTTTTTTCTTTTCAGTTATCTCAAGAACCTTTGGTTAAGCTTTCAGAGCAAGAAAAAACTTTTATTCGTTCTCAATTAGAGATTCGCTCTCTGGAGTTAGCATTATTTCGACAATTAGAAAATTCTTTAGGACAAGAGTTTCACTCATTTGATAATTATGATTATGAGAAATCTAAAGAAAAACAGCTAAATAGTTTTGTAAAGGATGCGAAAGTTCGTAATGAGATTGTCTTGGCTTTGCCAGAGGACATCAGAAAGAAAATTAAGAAACCTACTTTAATATCTTGTGCTCGGTGGTTGCTTTCCTTTTTTAATTCGCAGAGTAAAGACCACTTAACGGCTAATCTTTTTGGTAAGGATAATTTCAGCTTGAGAATGACACGGGTTTTGGAGTTAGGTCTAGAATCCTGGTACACTCTTCCTTCTCAAATAGATGAAGTTCGCGCTGCTTTACAGGTTATGAGTTATGCTGGACTTATTTCTTCCTTTTATGAAACAGGAGTTTTAGGAAGATTTGTCATTTTATCCTAAGAGAAGAATTTTTTTGTCTCTAGTTATTTTTCTAATAACCAGATTGTTGCTGTTCCCATAAGTAATTTCTTTTTCTTTTTTAGTTTAAAGCCTGTACGTGTAAATACTTGTTCAAGTTCTGTATCTTTAGGGAGGTTTTGTATACTCTCGCTTAGGTATTGGTAGGCGTTAGGATGTTTTGAATATAACTTCCCAATTGCAGGAACCAAAGCTTTTAGGTAAAGGGTATGGATACCGTGAATCAAACCTCGATTTTGGGGTCGAGTGAGTTCTAATATCCCCAATTTTCCATAAGGTTTTAGAATTCTCATTACTTCAGAAAGCACTTCTTCTGGATTAGAAAGATTTCTTAGACCATAGGCCATTGCAGCTAGAGATTGGGAATTATTTTCTATAGGAAGTTGGGATACGTCGTGTTGTAAGAAAGTCAGTTTTGCATGTTTTGAAGAGCGTTGTTTAGCTATTTGAAGCATTTCCAAAGAAAAATCTATAAGTGTAGCAGAGGATTCTGGATAGGTCTGTAGGTACTTTAAGGCAACTTTTCCTGTTCCTGAGCAAAGATCGACAAGATGATCAGATTTTCCTAACATATGTATTAAAGAATGATTCCAGAAGTAATGGAACCCTAAAGAAAGAATCGCATTGATCTTGTCATACTTTGAAGCTATGGCTCCAAATATCTTCTCAAGATTATGTTTGTTGGTACAAAGTTTCATAATATTTTTTAAATATTTTTAGGCCAGCATAGTCCTCATCTTCTAATCGATAACGACAAAGAGAATAATATTGTTCAAGTTGCTGGTAGGATAAACTTGTTCGTTTATGTGCTGTTTCTAAAACTTCTTTTGGAGATCTTTCAAAATGAGAAAAAGCAGCATTCAAAGTAAGAATTGGCAAAGAGTTTTCTTTCCAGGATGGGTTACAGAGGACTACAGCAAAAACAAAAGGTAGGCCTGTAAGTTCATCCCAGCTCTGTACTAGATCATAGGTTGTAAATCCAGGAATTGTTGGATGCTTTAAAGCAGAATCTCCGATGAGAAGAAGACCTTCATAAGTATCAGGAGAAGAGGTTGCTACCTCAGATGAGGAACAACTATACATTCGAGGTGTTGGAATTTGCCACAAATTCTGACAAAGAATTCTAAGTAGAGCAACAGAAGAGCGACTTTCTTTTGTTATGGCTATCCGAGGTTCTGGAGAAGAAAAAAAAGTTGGAGAAGCATAAAGATTTACACTTTGGATACGTTTATAAGCTGCTATTCCCCATCCAGGAAGGTACCTTAATTTATGAGAAATAGCGCCTACTGCTGAAGTTAAAGCAAGATCTATTTCATTATTCAAGAGCTTCGATAGGAGTTTTGCAGGAGGAGCAAGAACAAGCTTCATCTTTGCATTGCTTAAGAGTTGAAGAGAAAATGGCAAAGCATTGATGTAGCTTACACAGCCAAAGGTTACACTGTTTGAGAATTTGTGAGACATGGAGTTTTCCCTTGCCGCTCAATAAGGTTTGCCATGTTTTTAATATCCAGTTTTGTAGAATAGCCTAAAGATGCCATTTCAAAGATTTTTTCTCCTTGATGTGTTGAAGAAAGATCATTAGCTCCACAAGAAAGCATTTTCAAAGCTTCTTCGATTCCAAAATAGTTCCACATGGCTTTTAAATTAAGGAAATTATCTAAGAAAAGTCGTGCTACAGCAATTAAGGATTTTGGGGGGATTGTATGAGAAAAACCTAATCTTTTAAGTCTTTTTCCTAAAGAATTGTTTAATGTAGCGAATTTTATAGTTACGAAGTTTTTGAAGCCATGAGTTTCGTCTTGAAGATCTCTCAATAACTTCATATGAGTGATGATATCTTCTGGAGTTTCTCTGTGATAGCAAACCATAGTTGAGTTTGTAGGAATTCCAAGTTCATGGGCAAGCTTATGAATTGCTAGATATTTTTCTGGAGAGATTCTCCCTGGAGCAAGAATTTCTCGAACTCTATGAACAAGAATCTCAGCTCCTCCTCCTGGAATGGAGTCAAGACCAGCCTCTTTTAAAGTTATAAGAATCTCTCTTATAGGCATATCATGCAGCTGTTCAAGATAAGCATATTCAATAGCAGAAAGAGCTTTGATATGAAGTTTAGGATACTCTTTTTTTATCAAAGTAAAGAGTTTCGTATAATACTCGAGATTACAAGAAGGGTCACATCCAGCGACAATATGTAGCTCTGTTATAGTTTTTTTTACCTGGTGTATCTGTTCTAAGAGTTGCTCAGGAGAATAGTACCATCCTTTAGGATCACCAGGTTTGGCATAAAAGGAACAGAATGTACAGTTGAAAGCACAAAAGTTTGTAGGATAGAGGTAAAGTGTTGAGGAATAATAAACAACATCACCAACACGCTGTTTACGGATAATATCAGCAAAAGACCATAAAGCTTGGAGATCTTCTTCATTTTTTAAAAGGAGAAGTTGAATCGCATGCTCTGGTGTTAGACGTTCCCCCGATATTAAAGAGTCAAAAATAGTGCGAAGCCAAGGGGATTTAGGAAGGATTGTCTGAGGGGGAGGGGGTACTATCATAAGATTTTGAGTCCGAAGTTACTATTTTTTCTGAGAAGAATCTAATTTTTTTTTATTTCGACAGCAATCAGTTTTTCCACATCCTTTAGAGAGCGGTCGTCCTAAAAAGTAAGACATTAAGAGCAAAATCGAAAGACCTAATCCAATAAGAACTGTAGTAACACCTACTAACAATAAAAAAGACGTCACTTGAAAACCTTCTTTTTGAAGTTTTCTTAATGAAGATCTACCCAAATTGGAGAGCTCCATGCCATAGATAGATCTGTTTGCGTGACTCTAAGATAATAAAAAGCAAACGGAGAGTTTCCGTTTGGATCATCTAGAGTTACAGATCCTAGGGGTTCCATATCATCATATTCGTAATCTAAGTTATATCCTTGAGGGGTAAATGTTGTTAAAACTTCCCCATTACGAATAATCTCTACGGTTTTAAGAGGTGCTGTACCAGCTACAGATCCAGAAATATGACGATTAATAGCTAGCCCTGGTTTCGCTCCTACACATAATTCTGATCCCATAGGAGCAGAGGTAATATTGAAACTGAGATTGATTCTTGGACCTGTTGTTGCATAGCAGTGTCTTTGAAATAGAGCTTCTGTAAGAGAATCACGATGATACTTGTTGCAGATAATTGCAGTAAGTCCGGGAGAATATTGTGTTTGGTTTCCATCAAAGAAATCCTTATAGATTCCTCGATCATCGAGACCCCCAGCGACAAAACCAAAACGTAAGTTTTTTTTGAGACCCTCTATTATTGTCCCTTTAGGATTCATGTTATCCATTCCTTGAATAGGAAAAGGGTTCCCTAAAGCCTCTGTTTGTTCTGAACAACCCCAAGCATTGTAAATTTCTACAACTCTTTCGAATTCTGAATAGAAGTTATCAAAGTTGTATCCGAAACGTTGAGATGCTGTGAAACATGGAATCGAAAGGATTTCATGATTTGCAGTGCTTTTATAAAGCTTAGAAAGAGGAAGATGCTTGTAATCTTTGTGTTTTGAACATGACTTATTTTCTTTCATATGAAGAATATGTCGTATCCCTTCTTCTCCAGAATACTGAAATCCAGAAAGGGTAATAAAACGATCTTCTTCGTTAAAATCTCCAACAGTTTGATTTATAGTTTTCCAAATTTCTGGAGAAGAAAGATTCTGATGCTCAAAAGGCGATGTTGCATAGAAATTTAATGCACGATCATCTCGAAAATAACGCAGGCAAGCTTCGATATTTTCCTCAGAGTCCATACGTTCTGACTCTCCATGAAGGAGTCCCCACATGAGATTGGGAGCTGTATCTTGGAAACATTTGATAGGAGCAGAAGTAAAGATTTCTTGGGTTAAAAGATTTTTAAGTTGAATCCGATAAATTCCTGGTTCATTGAAATAGAGATTAGGAAGAATAACAAATCCTGTTTCAGGAATAAAAAGTTGCCAATTCAGATTTTCTCTTAAATGCTCATATGAAAGCTCTATACGAGTTTCTTCTGGAGAAAAATTTGTTAAGTTATCGAATTCATCTTCGAAGCGAATTGTGATATCAAAACGTTTGTTTTTAATGACATAGGAAGGTGTGAAAATTTGTATTTTTTTTAAGATATTTCCACGGATATCAATCGTAAACACGTCTGGTTCATCATAGCTTCCCTTGCCCGTAGGATCTACATAAAGATAAAAGGGTCTGCGACGCTGAGCAAAGAGTTGAGCTCCATTTCCGGCTGCATCTGTTTGTGGATGATTTGGAGATGGCCCAAGAATGATAACGAAGTTTTCTCCGGGTTCAAGCTCATAAGGAAGAGTAAATTCGAATTGTGGAACAGAACTGAGCTTTACGGGAATAGCTGTTGCTTGAAGAATTTCTCCTCCTGGCATTTCAGCATAAATTACATTGTTGGGTTGAGAAATATCTGTAGAAGGGCTCTCCCAATCTGAGGGTTTTCCGCTTCCTGCTAAGTCAAATTTAAGCTTAGTTCCTGCGGGAAGTGGGGTTGTTAGAGAATAAAGAAATTTCCAAGTGGAGATTTGCCCAGCTCTCGCTATAGAGGGATTAAGATAACAGATAGATCTACGCATAGTAAGAGAAACTTTAGATGATCAAAAAAAGGTGATCATACATTAAGCTCAGGGTTTTTCTCAATTCTCGTCTTTGCTTAGTGTTTGTAGTGCTTCATCTACAGTGTTAAACATTTTGAAATAGGATAGAAATCCTGTGACGTAGAGAGTTTGTTCTATAGTTTTGGGAACAGAAGTTAGAACGATTTTTCCAGAATTTTTTCCGACTTGGTGATAGCTTTGTAAAAGAACGCGAATACCGGCACTTGACATGTAGTCTAAGCTTGTACAATCTAAAATAATATTTTTAGATCCTAATGAGAGAGATTGTGAAATACTTTCTTGGACTTTTGGAGAAGTAATGCCATCAAGTTTGCCTTTGAGATGCAGAATTGTTGTTTTATTGCGATCTTCTTTCTGGATATCATCCATGCAACTTCCTTCAAATCGGTATGACTTACTTAAGTCCTCACTCTGATAAATCTCAGGATTTTTTGCCAAGAGATTTTTCTTGGGATTTTGTAGAATCAGGAGTCGTTAGATTTCCGTTTTCTTGGGGTGATTTTCAACTTACCAACACTTCGTTCAGAACAAGTAATAATTTCTATATCGAAATTTTCGTGGTGAATTTTCATACCTTTTTGTGGAACAGCCCCGGCTTTATGAAAAACATGACCTCCTAAAGTATCGTAGCTATTTCCGTGTTCTATTTTTAGGTTAAAGTATTCCTCGGCATCAGAAATATTCATCCGACCATCAACAATCCAGGAATTTCCGATTTTCTTATAGGGAAGATCTTCTTGAACATCGTATTCATCTGCAATCTCTCCAAAAATTTCTTCAATAATATCTTCCATTGTAGCAATGCCTTCGGTAAAGCCATATTCGTTAACAACAATGGCTAAATGGCGATGTTTTTGTCGGAATTCTTGCAGCAAAGATGCTGCTTTCTTTATTTCGGGAGCATAAAGCGGTGGTTTTGCTACAGAAGACACGGGTTGGAGAAAATCATCAGAATTTTTTGATAATTTCAAAATGTCTTTGACTAGTAGGACTCCTGTGATGTTATCAAGATTTTTTTGATAAATAGGAATCCTACTATAACCTTCTTCTATAATTTTTGGGAGAGCCTCTTGTATAGATATTTCTTCAGGAAGAGCAAAAATATCTATTTTAGGAATCATTACTTCGCGAACGATTAATTTATCGAAAGAAGAGATTGCTTCGGAGAGTTGATTTTGGAAAGCATACGTTGTCCAAAGACAGTCCGAGGATTGTTTGCTATACTGTGATTTTTTGTGAAAAGAAGCAGATAATGAGTGTGGGAAAGTTAATAAAGAACGTAGGGATTGGAGAATTTTTGGAGAAAGTTTTAGAGATAACCATGTGGGGAGTAGGTCACAATACAGGAGACCGGCGATAATATAACTAGGCCAAAAAATTAAAGATTTTATGGGAGATGTAGACGTTAAATAGATCACATGGCCTATGAAGCCATAAAAAATAAGAATAATAGTCGCAACTAGGGTAGATGCTTGAGGGAAACTACATCTTTTTTTTTCTTGGAAATCGTTTTTTGGAGATGTGGACTGAATAGGATCGAGATGTATTTTTTGAGTAAATCTTATTGCAAGAAGAAAAAATAGTAGGAGTATAGCGAGGGCTATGTGAAGCATCTTACGTTTTCAGTAGGGCACATTCTTTTTTTAGAATACATAAGAGTTGATTTTCTTTAACTCTCATTTTTTGTCTTTCTTTTGGGGTTGTATCTGTAAAATTTAACATGTGGAGAAGAGAATGTATCAAATAACGAGAAATTTCTTCGTAGACTTCTTCAGTAAGAGTCGTTTGCTTTAAGAAGCGTTGAGCTGCTTGAGGGCTAATGAAGGCTTCTCCAAGAATATGGGGAGAGGCGGAAGATCCTAAAGAATCTATGGGAAGAGTGATCGTGTCCGTTAAAGAGGGATCTGAAAAAATTTTATTATGAAGCTTAGCTAGAGCTCGATCACTTAAAAAATAAACAAACACTTGATCTGTTGAGATGTTTAGATATCGCAATACTACAGATACAAGCTTTTTTGTAGATTTCGCACTTATTGGTACATATTTTTGCTTATTAGAGACAAAAACTTTGATAGGTTTTGTTTTCAGAGTAAGCTTCCCGATCAAAAGAAAAACTTTATTTTAAAATAGGTGTTTTAGGGAGTCCTGTAGCTCTTTTTGCTTTAGCATCATCCCAACGACCCAGTTTGCGTAAGACTTCTATACGTTCAAATCGTTTAAGAACATTTCTTTTAGTAACCCCTTTAATGGATTTACCGTAACTACGATGACGAGACATAACTAACGTTCCTTTATTTTAGCTAACCAATCTTAGGGATGTAAACACTAACACTATTTAGAGTATTTTCGTGTACTTTATAAGCAATTCTTGGAGCTGCCTCAGGATGATGTATTGCATATTTAGGCTTACGTTTTTTAGGGCATTGTGCTCTACGACGCGCTTGTTTACTCATTCTTGTCATAAATAACTCAATATAGAATTTTTTAACTTTTCTAGAAAATAAAGAGAGAAAACTTCCTTTTACAAGAAAGAGATAGGATAGGGAAAAAATGTTTTTTTTTCAATAAAATGACGAGATCAAGGTAGAGGATCTACAGTTGTCTTAGAAATAGGATTCGAACTTTCTGTTGAAGAAAGAACGCCACAAGAAATGATGTATTTGAAGGCATCTTCTATTTTCATATCTAAGAAGGTTATATTAGATTTTTTAAATAAGGTTAAAAATCCTGATGTAGGATTAGGAGTTGTAGGAATGAAAACTGTAATGAGAGGATCATCTTGATTTTCCTTGTTACATACTAGAGGAGCTTCTCCAGCAACAAGTCCTATACAATGGGTGTAATCATTAGGAAAGGGAACCATAACAACCTGTTTGAAGGATCCTGAATGAGATCCAAAAATAGTTGTCATGACCTGTTGTGTAGCTTTGTATACGGTCTTGATAATGGGAATACGATGGAGGATTTTATCATATATTGACAGTACAGATTTAAAAATCATGAGGCGTGTTAGAAATCCAAGAAGTACTGTTGCAAAGAAAATTCCGAAAAGAAGAATAATTTGTAAAACGAATTTTAGCAGAGCACGGTGCTTTGAATAAAAGGAGATGTTTTCAAAAAAACTTGAAGCAAATCCTACGAAAGGCTGAGTTAGGAAGTTAACAATCATACCAACAATAGCGATAGTGATCGCTAAAGGTAAAAGAATAACAAGCCCTGTAATGAAGTGTTTTCGCATGAAAGTATTAGGGGGATAGCGCATACAGTTTCTTTTACTATATAGTTAGAGAATATTTAAGATAAGATTTTTATATAGTGTTGGTAGGACGGAGAAGAAATCTCCAGGGCATATCACGATATTCTTCCGCATAATCAATTCCTATGCGTGAGGTTGTAAGGACTTTTCCTGAAATTTTTTCATTACTAATGAATAGGTTTGAGGTGTTGAGAGAGATGTTGTTGTGTTTTAAAGTAATATTGAGAGCCTGACATACTTTTCCTGGACCATTGGTCAGAAGATGGAGAGGCTTATTTTCCCATACACGCCTTTGGATCATTAAAGGAAGACCTTCTTTTGGGAGAATGGCACGAATTAAAACTGCATGAGGGAGTTCTTGTGGTCCAGTAACAATATTAAAGAGTGTATGCATACCATAACACCGGTATACGTAAGCTGTGCCACCACGAGCATACATTGCTGCATTTCTTTGTGTTTTCCTATAGTTATAGGCATGACAAGCCTTATCATCTGGACCTCGGTATGCTTCGGTTTCTACAATATAGCCAGAAGTTACCAAATGGTTTTGTCTAGTGACGAGTTTATGTCCTAGAAGAGCTTTTGCTAAAAAGAGGACGTTTTCATTTAGAAAGAAATCTTCTTGTAGCATAGTGAGAAACTATTGTTTTTTCTTAGATTTTCTTACTGGGGATTTTTTTGAGGTTCCTTTTGATTTTGTTGTGATTGCCCACGTAATCGTTTGTGTTAGAAGATCTACTGTAGAGAGTTTCACCTGAATTGAGGCCCCAGGTTTTAGGTTGTCTGGAAGAGATTCTATTGAGGTTTTCTTTTTTAAAGCGTAGTTACTTGGAAGCTGTGCTGTAGGAATGAAACCTTCTTGACAGAATTCTGGAACGGTGAAAGAAATGCCTTCATGGTTATAGGAGATGACAAAAGCATGATAGATTGTTTCAGGCTGTTCTTGTAAAAATCTATTCAGGAAGCGGGCTTTTTTGATGCTTTCAAAAGCATATTCAGCTTTTGCTGCGATTCGCTCCTGAGTGGAACAAGAACGGACGATAATCTCAAGGCGGTTTTCATCCATAGCCATAGGGTTAAAGAGAAGTCTATGAACGACAAGATCAACATATCTTCGGATAGGACTTGTGAAATGTGTGTAATAGTCCAATTTGAGCCCATAATGGCCTTTGTTTTCTGTGGAATAGGAAGCTGTTTTCATGCTTCTTACAAATTGTGAGTGGACGACCTGTTCTAAGGGATGCCCTGTTGTTGTTGTTTGTAATAGGTATTGATAATCTGGCTCTTGAGTGGGTGTTAATTTAATATCAAACCCCATACTTTTAGCTATTTCTTGGAAAGAGATAAGGCTATCATTATTTGGAGGTTCGTGAATGCGGAATGGTAAAGCGATTCCTTGATGAGAGATGTGATAGGCAATAACTTCATTAGCTTTGAGCATGAACTCTTCAATAAGTTTATGAGAAGTGGTCTGAAGATTTTCTATAAGTGCGACAGGTTCTTGGAGATTATCTAAGGACATGGTGAAAGATGGTAAAACAAAACGTATACAACCACGTTCTTCTCTAATGTTTGCAAGTTTTTTGCTTAGAATTTCCATCGTTTGAAGGGTTTTTGAAATAGGATGAGTTTGTTTTTTTTCTAAGATAGCGTCAACTTCATCATAAGTCATGCGATACTTGCTGCGAATTACGCTACGGAAAACTTGATAATCAGAAAGATGGCCGGATTTCGTGAGTGTCATGAAAACGGATACAGCAAGTCTGTCAACATTAGGCTTTAAACTACAGAGATTATCGGAAAGTGCTGAGGGGAGCATAGGAATAACTTTTCCTGGGAAATATACAGAATTGCAACGTTTCTCTGCTTCTTTATCTAGAAAAGAATGTGGTGTGACGTAGTGAGAAACGTCGGCAATATGAACTCCAAGAATGTAATTATTATTGTGATCGTAGGTAAGAGATACTGCGTCATCGAAATCTTTAGCTGTTGCAGAATCTATAGTAAAGCATAGAAGATCGCGAAGATCTTTTCGTGTTCTTAGAGTTTGAACAATGTGTTTTTGAGAAAACTGTTTTGCTTCTTGAAGGGCTTCTTCGATGAAATCTTCTTTGAGGTTATATTCTGCTTTGATTGTAGGGAGGTCAGTTTTAGCATTTGTAATATTCCCAATGAACTCTTGCATTTCTAATGGAGAAGGAGCTTTTGCTGTAGGTTTTTGAGTCCATGGTGGAGTCTTAAGAAGAATACGATCCCCAACTTTGTATGTTCGTCCTGGAAGAAGATTTGCTGTAGCTAGTGCTTCTGGTCCCAGAGAACTGACGTAAACTTGTGCTGTTAGCGGAGTCTCTAAGGATGTAATTGTACCAACGAGAATCGTTTTTCCTCGAGATAGTACAGATGTAATACTGCCTTTCTTTTTTCCTTTATCTCTTGAAAAAGGAGAAACTGAGACGAGAACGCGATCTCCATCTAAAGCTCGTTTTAAATCTCTTGCTGGGATGAAAATATCGTAAGGGTGTTCTTCAGGGTTGTCTGGTGAGACAAAACCAAATCCTTTTTTTGCATGCACAAAGAGTGCCCCTGAAATCAAGATTTTGGATTGTCGATATCCAACTTTTCTAGGTTTTTTTTTTAGCTTTTTCAATAGTTATCCTGTAATTTGTTTAATTTTAGAGGCTTTCTTACAAATTGTGTAGAGTTTTTAATAGAAAGATTCTTTTATGAACAGAACTTCGAGGGAAAAAAATTCCTATCCCCCAAGAGAAGAAGGATAGGATGAAATGAGGATTTTTATTCGTTTTTATCAATGATTTCGACATCAGCATCTTCGATATGCTCTTCTGTTGAAGTGCTATTATTTGCAGCTCCTCCTGCTGGAGGTTTTGTACTAAAACTATGTTTTTTTAAATCTTCTGTATTGATATTGGGTCCGCCTGAGTTTTTAGCGTTTGCTGCAGAGGCTGCTGCAGCCGAAGCAGATTGAGATTGCATAGCTTCGCCGATTTTTTGCATATGTTTACTAAGATCTTCAGAGGCAGCTTTAATTTGTTCAACAGGAGCTTCTTCTTTAAGAGCTGTGCGAACCTTTTCAACACGTTCTTGGATCTCTTTAGTTAGGCTTTCTGGAATTTGATCTTTGTAGTCGCCAAGAGCTTTTTCTGCTCTAAAAATCATGCCATCAGCTTCATTTTTAATTTCAGAAGCTTCTTTACGTTTTTTATCTTCTTCCTTATTGAGCTCTGCTTCACGAACCATTCTTTCAATTTCTTCTTCTTTTAGTCCGGAGCTTGCCTCAATACGAATTTTTTGTTCTTTACCACTGGCAACATCTTTAGCTGAAACGTGAAGAATTCCGTTAGCATCAATATCAAAGGCGACTTCGATTTGAGGATGACCTCTAGGTGCTGGAGGAATATCTGTAAGATCAAATCTTCCAATTTCCTTATTGTCTTTCGCCATAGGGCGCTCTCCCTGGAGAACAACGATGGTTACTGCAGGTTGATTATCTGCTGCTGTGGAGAATATTTGTTTTTTTTGCGTAGGAATTGTTGTATTCCGTTCTACAAGAGGGGTCATGACTCCTCCTAGAGTTTCGATACCTAGGGAAAGTGGAATCACATCGAGAAGAAGAACATCTTTCACCTCTCCTCCTAACACTCCGCCTTGAATCGCAGCTCCAATAGCAACGACTTCATCAGGGTTGACGCCTTTATTTGGTTCTTTTCCAAAAAGTTCTTTTACGGCTGCTTGTACTGCGGGCATTCTTGACATTCCTCCAACAAGAAGAACATCATCAATGTCTCCAGGAGAGAGTTTAGCATCGCTTAATGCTTTTAAGCATGGAGATTTTGTTCTTTCAACAAGAGAAAATGCCAGTTTTTCAAATTGTGCCCGTGTTAGAGTCAAAGCAAGGTGTTTTGGCCCTTGAGCGTCCATAGTGATAAAGGGTTGGTTAATTTCTGTAGAAGAAACTCCAGAAAGCTCTATTTTAGCCTTCTCTGCGGCATCCTTAAGTCTTTGGAGAGCCATATTATCTTTACTAAGATCAATACCCTCTTGTTTTTGGAATTCTTCTATCATCCATTTGATAATAACTTCATCAAAGTCATCTCCTCCGAGATGGGTATCTCCATTTGTAGAGAGTACCTCAAAAACACCATCTCCAATTTCTAAAATAGAGATATCGAAAGTACCTCCTCCAAGGTCAAAGACAGCTATTTTTTTATCCCCAGCTTTATCGATACCGTAAGCAAGAGCAGCTGCTGTTGGCTCAGGGATAATGCGCTTTACATCGAGACCCGCTATACGTCCTGCATCTTTTGTTGAGGCTCTTTGAGAATCATTGAAATATGCTGGAACAGTAATGACAGCTTCCGTTACGGTTTCACCTAAGTAAGCTTCTGCTGTTTCTTTCATTTTCATTAAAATTTGTGCACCGATTTCTTCTGGGGTGTATTGCTTCCCATCCACATCGAACACAGCATCACCTTTAGAGCCTGCAACGACTTTATAAGGAACGGTTTTAATTTCAGAAGCAACTTCACTGTATTTTCTTCCGATAAATCGTTTTGTAGAACCTAAAGTTTTTTCTGGATTAGTTACAGCTTGACGTTTAGCAGGAATACCAACGAGTTTGTCTTGGCCTTTAAAAGCAACGATTGAAGGTGTTGTTCTTGTTCCTTCTGACGATACGATAACTTTAGCCTGTCCTCCTTCCATAACAGATACGCAGGAGTTCGTTGTTCCTAAGTCTATACCGATAATTTTATTAGATTTTTTGTTCATGGTGAGTACCTAATATCTAGAGAGTTATTTTATTCATGATTTTCTTTAGTTGTTAAAGCTTTGGCTACTTTGACCCTTGCAACCCGAATAGGGCGGTCTCCTATTTTATATCCTTTAGAAAATTCTTCAAGGATGGTTCCCTCTGGAGCTTCTGAAGTTTCTTGGGTTTCTACGGCTTCATGTAAGAAAGGGTCGAATTTCTGTCCTAAGGAAGAATATTCTGTGACGCCTTTATCTGAGAATATTTGTTTTAATTGCCCAAGAATCATAGCAAAACCTACAGCCCAGTTTTTAACGTCTTCGGACATCTGTGTTGTAAAATTTAAAGCTTTTTCCATGCTTTCTATAGGATTTAAAAAGTCTATAAGGACATTTTCAACAGCATATTGCATGAATTCCTGACGCTCTTTTTGCATGCGCTTTCGAGCGTTTTCAGATTCTGCAAGGGTCATAAGATATTTATCATTTTTTTCTTGCAATTCAGCTTTTAGAGCTATGATTTCTTGTTGAAGGTCTTGGATTTCAGTTTCAGAATTAGGAATTTTGTGTTCTTCTTCCTCATGATCGGGCAAGGTCTCTGTCATGATATCTCCTTAGAGGGTAATAATTTTATAGAGGCACTTCCTGCTAAAAAACTCGATTCTTTAGAAAGTTGAGGATCTGTAGAGCAGGGGCGTTTAAAGGATAGTTTAAATTTATAAAAGCTTCTAGTTAAGCTGTCTTTGATTCTGTTCGCAAATAGCTCCATCACAGGGAAAATTTCTTTATAAGGAAGGTTTTCGGATCCAAGGATTCCGAATGCTCCTAAAGGAGAGCGATTTATAAGAAAAGGAACAGCGATAACGCTACATCCTGAATAGGAAGATCTTAAAACGTCTGAAAGTTCTCTTCCTATGAATGCTGTTGGTTGATCTTTGCGCATACTGATTTCTAAGAGCTTACACATGTGCTGTCGATTCTCAAAAAGAGAAAGTCCTCGAGCAAGCATATCAGAATCTTTAAAGGCTTCGTATTTAAGGAGTCTTGAAAGTCCTGTTTGATGTAGATCTTCTTCGCTGAAATTACAATAGCGCATGAGGTAGCGAACAACGATCTCATTATATAGAGTCATGCTGATGTCTTCTTCTTTTCCAGAGAGAAAATCTTTTGGTGGGATTTTTTTTAGGTAATTTTGAAGAAAAAACTCAATACGTTTTAGGGATTCTGGCTCAAATGCTTCCGGAAGCCATAGGATGTCGGTAAATATTTGACCGAATTCTGTTGCAAGAATGACCACAGCTCTTTGCTCATCTACAAGAGTAAGTTGTATGTTGATAACCGAGTCGTTTTCAAATCTAGGTGAAGAAAAGAATACGGGGAGATCAAGAATTTCTCCGAGAAGTTCTATTATTTTCTGAAGATCTTTTGTGATATTGCGGCTTTCTTCAGGAATCTCGTTGAGCCTTGAAAGGATCGTATTGGGGATCTCATGATTTTTGTTGCTTACACATTGATCTATATAATAGCGGTAAGCTAGATCCGTAGGAATTCGTCCTCCAGAAGTATGATTTTTTTTAAGGAAGCCACTAGCTTCTAGTTCTGCAAAATAATTTCTTATAGTTGCAGTGCTTAACTGTGAGCCCAAGCTTTCTTTTAACGTCTTCGACCCCACAGGCTGACCTGTTTTTAGATAGAGTTCTATTGCTGTTAAAAGAACGTAAAGGATTTTCGAATCTCGTTTTGACACAGAGGATTTAGTCATTTCTATTTTCCGACGAGACAACTGCTATTGAGAGCATTATAGAAAAAAGTCCGATGGAGGTCAAGAAAGTTTAGCGCTTAAGATTATGGAGTGCTAACTTTTTCCTATTGGGAAAATGAAATTTTGTGAGATCTTGAAAGATGCTTTTGGCTCCAAAGGAGTAGGTCTTGCGGGGAAACCGCAAATTTTTCCCCAGATCGAGATTCTATTTCTAGTACTCCTGAAGATTGGAAAGTTTTTCCCAAAATAAGTTTGTAAGGGATGCCGATAAGATCACTATCTTTTAATTTAAATCCAAGTCTTTCATTTCGATCATCAAGCAAAGGTTCGAAGCCGTGTTGTTGTAGGTTCTGGTAAAGAGAGTTGGCAACTTCTTCAGAAGCAGAGTCTCCTCCGTTAAATAAAATAGCTATAGAAAATGGAGCAATAGCTTTTGGCCAAACAATTCCACGATCATCGGCTAATTGCTCAACACAAGCTGCTAAAGTTCTACCAATACCGATGCCATAAGTTCCCATCCAGCAAATCTGTTCTTTTCCCTCTTCATCTTGAAAAGTCACATGAAAACTTTCTGTATAGCGGGTTCCTAAGTTGAAAATATGAGCAACTTCTATTCCTTGAAAAGTTTGGTAGGGCTCATTCGGATGAAACGGGCAAATGTCGCCTTCTTGAGCAAGAAGGTAATCTGCGTATTCAGGTTGTGAAAGATCTCTACCCCAATTTACATTAATAAAATGTAGGTCTTTTATATTTCCAGCACAAATCAAATTTGTCATAGGGCGAAGAGTTTCGTCAGCAAAAAAGTTTAGAGGACAATTTAAAGGTCCGACGAAACCTTTTTCTACACCAAGATGTTTTATGATTTCTTCGTCGGAAGCAAGAACAGCATCATCAGCTTGAAATTTAGAAGAGACTTTTTTGAGATTCAGTTGACGATCACCACGGATTCCAATAGCAACAAACTTTTCTTGATCACTGAAAATTAGTTTCACTACAAGAGTTTTCAGGATTTTATAAAGAGGTTGGGAAAGGAAATCTCCGAGAGCTTCTATAGTTCTCACACCTGGGGTAGACTTTTTTTGAATAGGGAGAAGATTTTCATCATAAATGTATTGAGGTGGAATTGCTGGAGCTGTCTCAATGTTTGCGCTGTAGGTTCCGCTGACGCAAATGGTGTCTTCTCCTAATGCACAGAGGACTTGAAACTCCTCAGATTTCCCTTTTCCAATTTTTCCTCCATCGGCTTCTACGATTGCATAGGCTAGCCCTAAGCGATCGAAAATTTTTTGATAAGCATCTCGAAGTTTTTCATATTGTTCTTCCATTTGCTTTGGAGATTCAGAAAAAGTATAGCTATCTTCCATTAAAAGTTCACGAGAGCGAATGAGCCCGAATCTTGGGCGGATTTCATCTCGAAACTTTGTTGCTATCTGATAAAGGTGGATGGGGAGCTGCTTTCTTCCTGATAACCATTGTGCTAATAAGGCACTGATGATTTCTTCCTGAGTTGGAGCTAAACAGTGTTCTTTCCCTTCGCGGTCTGTAAGGTGATAAAGGAGATTTTCCGAAGCAAAAGCTTGCCAACGTCCTGTTTGTAGCCAGTACTCTGCAGGATGTAGTAAAGGAAGCAGAAGCTCTTGTCCTCCAATAGAGTTAAGTTCTTCACGAATAATCTCTATGAATTTTAAAACAACGCGCCAAAGAAGGGGGGTGTATGTATAAACCCCTTTTCCTGTTTTCCAGAGATACCCCGCTTTTTCTAGAAGCTCGTTAGAGAGAACAGAGGCATCTTTTTTTATATTTTTTGAAGTCTTGTAAAAAAGTTGAGAGGTTCTCATGGGTTGTTAATTTTGAGCTGGGAGATCTTGATGTGTAAACGCTTTTTAGAGGCGATCTTAACATAGGGGAGTTTCTATATCAATGATTTGCGTGTATTTTTTGACAAAGATTATTTATCAATTTGTTTATTTTTTAAATAAAAGAGTTAAACGTGCTTAGAAATAAAAATTATTTGTTGTTAAAATTGAATTAGTTTCTAATAAATTTTATTTCAGTAAAACAATATGTCAGCTATCAATCCCAATCCAAACCCTCCACCAGCTGGGGAGCCAAATCCTAATGAATCCACAGGAGCTGCTGATGAAGCTCCTGCAGTTCAACAACCCCCTATTCTTCTTCCCTCTCCTAATGTCCAGAAATTATTAGATCAACGTGCAAAAGCATTATCAGAAAAGAGTGGTCAATTGGGATCTGCAATGTCTTCTGTAATTTCTCCAGAAGAACTCCAGTCTATGGTGCAACAAGTGACTTCTGGAGAGAATGATGTTGATCTTTCAAAAGAACAGTTAGAACAAGCTGAGAAAGGTGCTGAAGAAATTTATATTGTCCTCAAGGATTCACATAGTTTGTCTACTGGTTTTTGTAACGAATTTAACATATTAATGCAGAGTAGAGAGCAAGAATTAGAGGCTGGTGCTTTTCCTAGAGCTCATGCTCCAGAATATATCGCGGGTCTTCGGTATGCAGCCAACACTCATAGAGCTTTGTTAGAAGTTATGGAGAATTGCCTAGATGTTCTAGGTAAGTCTATGGAAGAGTTAGATAGTCTTAGGAAGATTTTAGGAAATCGTTCTCCAGGCGAATTGGATACCATATATCAAGATAGTGGACAATCTCTTGAGCGCTTAGAAAAACTGGGTCTTATTTACATTGATGGTAGTTGGGAAATAGGTAATAGAGGTCTATTGCCTGGACTCAAGAGACAGGCTGAAAAAATGAAGGTTACTTTGGAAGAGGCTCCAGTTCCTTCAGATTCAGATATAACTAATTTAGAGATGAGGTTAGATGAAATAAGGTCTCCGAGTGCATGTAATCGAATATTAGATCAAATCTTCAAGGCTTTGAGTCGTCTGCTTCAACTTCTAAATCGGTTGTATGATCGGCTTGTTCTTTCTTTCTTCTTTTTACTAAAGCGTTTGGGATTAATTTCCGGAGGTCCTAGGCCTATGGCTGGAGTTGTGAATCCCGATGCTGCCTCTGGTGAAACTTTTACTCATGTTCAAAAAGGATCCAAAAAAAGTGTTTCTGATAGATCAGACCTAACAGAAGAAGATAAAATTCGTCGTCCAGATGAAGGATCTTCGGAAACCCAAGAAGATCCCAGTAAAAGAAATTAAGCTATATGTTGCATTTGAACGTGGGAGATAAGAAATTTTTAGAAGGGCTTAAGAGTTAAAGCGGCTATTATTCTCTCTCTTGACTATTGTCTTTTTTAAAATCCTTTTGTATGGTGGCGTCAAGTTGTAGATTAAGGAGAACATCTTTATATGAATACGATGAAGAAATGGATGACGGCGGCATGTATAGTAGGGTTGGCTCTCATTTCTACGAGATGCTGCTTCTTAAAAAAATCTTACTGTTCTTCTCCTTTTGATTATGTTTCCATTGTTAATCGTATTCTGGATGTTTGTGGTCTTCCCGAAGCAAATTCTTCCGAAGATTTAGTGGAAGCCACAGAGTCGTGGATGCTTTCGTCCGAAGAACGTATTTCTGGAGATATTGCTCCAGTATGTCAATTGAAAGATGAACACGCTTTTTATAATGACTTTTCACTACTTCGTATGACGCAGGCTGTGCCTTCATATGCAGCCACTTACGACTGTGCCGTAATTTTTGGTGGACCTCTTCCTGCGCTTCGTCAGCGTTTAGATTTTCTTATTCGAGAGTGGCAACGTGGGGTGAGGTTTCATAAAATTATTTTTCTTTGTGGGAAGCGAAATTGTTATCCAACTATAGAATCTCGAGAGCATTTTTTTGATTCTCGCTATAACCCCTTTCCTTCTGAGAACAATTGGGAAAATGAAACAACTCAAAAAGTGCCTTCTTCTGAAGAAGAAATAGCGAAATTTATTTGGGCTCAGATGGCTTTACCTCGAGCTTGGAGAGATTCTAGCATAAAAGTAATTTTTTTACTTGCAGAACCTTCAAATGGAGAATGTGCTTCTCGTTGGGATACACTAAAGCTTTTCCGTTCTTATCAAGGAGCTTTTTCTGAAAGGATACTATTTGTTAGCAGTCAACCCTTTATAAATCTTGATCGTTGTCGCTTGGAGAGTGTTTTTAATGAAGAAAACTACGATATCGCAGGACCAGGTTTTGCTCAGGGAGTATTAAAGTATCACTGGGCTTCAAGAATTTGTTTACATACTCTAGCTCAATGGTTGCAAGAGTCTAGTGGTCAGCTTAAGCTCTATAGGGAGTAGGTTGTTGGAAGATGAGTTTTGGATTATAGAAGTTAAAGTCTTTCCCAAAGCTAAAGAAAGTAAGATAGTGGGCTTTCAGGGAGAAGTTTTAAAGATTCGTGTTACAGAGGCTCCAGAAAAAGGCAAGGCTAATGAAGCTGTTATAACTTTATTGGCTAAAGCCCTATCTCTTCCCAAACGAGATGTCACTTTAATCTCTGGAGAAACTTCTAAGAATAAAAAAATTCTTTTACCAAAAAAAGTTCAAGAAACATTACTTTCTTGGATGAATTAAGCAGCGGCAGCATTGCTTTCTCCTTCAGACTTTGTCGTTGCCTTTCTATCTTTGAAAATGATAGATCGAAACTGCTTTCTTTCTGCCTTGTTGATTTTTACTCCAAGCTTTTTAATTACATCTTCGTTGAATGTTGTCATTTGAGATAACGGCTCCGTAATGATTTTACGTAGAGTTTCGGAATCTTGAAGATTATAGAGGAGATGATGTACGAGTTGTGCTACGAGTTTTCCTGATTTCTTATAATCCACACCACAAGCTATACAAGCTCCTTCTGGAATGAGAGAAAGATCATCCGTAATAATAGGAATTTTTTCTTTAAGGATGTCCTGAAGAAATGATAAACCCTCTTTATGAGAAATAGGTGAAAGAGGAATGAAAATCGCAGAAGGACGCTTATCTATAGCTTGACGGACTCGTGTTTTTAGAGTGCTATTTGTAATGGGGATCTCAATAACTTCTATTCCTGAAGCAATAAGTCTTTTAATCATTTCCTGTTGTACCCTTGAAGGGAAAGGATCAAAGGGTTTTAAGTACACTACGGATCCAGTATTTGTTGTGACAGCTTGTATTGCAAAACAGTATTGATTTACGTCTAAATTGTCATTGATCCCATGAATATTAGCTTGATTCTTTGGGATCATCAGAGTCTCTTCATTTGGTACTGCAGCATAAATAACAGGCTTTTTAGTTTCGATACTACTCATAACTTTTGTTGCTAAGGTTCCTAAAGTAATGACTGCAACAATATTTTTATCAGTATGTAGGAAACGCGCAGTTTTCCGTGCTTTTATGATGCTATCTTCGGCATTTACTGTGATAATTTCTGGGAGATTTCCAAAATTTTTTAGAGTATCTATACAACTTTGGCTACAGTCTTTCAAAAGAGGATGAGAAAAAGAATGAAAAATCGCTATTTTTGGAGATACTGTTCTTTCTGAGTATCCACTAATAACAACGGAAAGGAAAGAACTTATAAGGCAGAAAAAAAACAAATACTGAGTAATTTTACGCAAAATCATTATGAAAGTACCATATTAGCAGAAAAAGACGTTAGGGTGAGTTGTTGGCAAGCCTTAGCAATATCTTGGGGTTTAGCAAGTGCCGAAAGGCGAATAAAGCCTTTTCCATAGTTGCCAAAAGCATAACCTGGTGTTACGGCAATATGGTACTGATTTAAGAAAAAGTCAAAGACTTCATCATCAGAGATTCCTTTAGGAATTTCTACCCAAATATATGGGGCATGCTTCCCTCCATAAATATGAAATCCCGCTTTGCTAAGAGCTTTACAAAGTTGTAAACTTTGACGTTGATAGTGAGAAATAGCCTCCGAAGAGGAGAAAAAATCAAGGCCCACATAGCCTCCTTCTTGGATAGGTAGAGAAGCTCCATTAAATACTGTTGAAACGAGTCGCTGCCAATCTGGAAGGATAGGTTGTCCGTCATTATAACATAATTCTTTTGGGACGACACTCCAGCCTAAGCGCATCCCTGTAAATCCTAGAGGTTTAGAAAACGATCCAACTTCTATAGCACAGGATTTCGCTCCGGGAATTTCGAAAATACTTTTAGGTAATTGTGGATCTGTAATGAAGGTACTGTAGGCTGCATCGAATAAAATAACAGCATTATGGACCTGAGCATAGTCAACAAAGGCTTGAAGTTCTTCATGTGTAGCCATAACCCCTGTCGGATTATTTGGAAAACAGAGGCAGAGAATATCTATAGCGTGATTTTTGGGGAGCTCAGGAATGAACTGAGTTTCTTTTGTACTGGGGAGAGTTATTATTTTTTTGATTCCTGTAAGACGAGCTATATCGAGATAAGCAGGATATGTCGGATCTTGTAAAGCTAAAGTTTTTCCAGGACCAAATAAAGAAAATAAACGGAAGATATCGTTTTTAGCTCCATCCGTAATTGTGATTTCTTCGGAAGAGATAATGCCTTTGTATATGAGAGTAGAAATCTTTTCTCTAAGAATAGGAAGTCCCGCTTCAGGACCATAACCTTGATAACTTTTAAAAAAACTTTGTTTTTTAATACTGTTTTCTATTGCTGATGAGATGCATGAGTTTATAGGGTAACTTGTGTTTCCAACAGAGAGATCTGCAATCTCAATTTCTGGATTTTCTTTACAAAAACATCGAAGTTTATTGTTAATGCCAGAAAAAAAATAATGAGGAGATAAATTAGAAAAATAAGGATTTCTTTCCATCGAAAGTTCCCTTTGTAAGTCATAACCGGACGGTCAAACATCTTAAGAAAGGCTCAGCTTTTTTTATAGCCATTTATTATTTTTCTAGATTTTCAGGTTTTTCAAAAAATTTTCTAGATACGAAAATACTTTCATTCCATGGAAATTGTTTTAGAGAGTTTTGAACTATTGCAGAATAAATACTTTCTTTTCTATAGGTTATCAATGTCATGGAAAAAGTTTTTCAATTTCGTTATTGTTTGTGTGGCCTGTTTTATTGGATGGGGATGTTTTTCCCTCTATATCTTGATGGGTCTTCTTGTCTTGAGTGCGAATATCAAGATAAAGCTGCCTTGCGTTCTGAGCAACTACCAAAAAATCTTTGGGGAGATGGAAATGGCTGTTATTTAACAGGTTACACTCAAGCTTTGCTTGACATGCATTTTCTTGACAGCTGTGTTCAAGTTCTTATCGAAGATCGAACTGCGCATTTATTTTCTTTACCATCTGACGCTGTTCTTTCTAATACTATTGTAAATTTTATTAAAGACTTACCCTTTGTTTCTGTTGTTGAGATCTGCGATTGTCCTCAGGCCTGTTTTTGTCAATATTCTTCAACAACAACTCCTCTTCTTCCTAAGGAAAAAACTTTGGGAACCCACATTATTTGTGGAAAAGAAGGCATTTGGCTTCCTCAAAATACTATACTATTTTCTCCACTTATTGCTGATCCTCGGCAGGTGACCAATAGCGCCGGCATTCGGTTTAATGAAAAGGTTATAGGAAATCGTGTAGGATCTGCAATTTTTGGTGGGGATTTTATTTTCCTTCGTCTTTTTGATCTTTCACGATTTCATGGGGATCTTGATATTGGTTTACAGGGAGGGGTTTTTTCAGTCTTTGATTTAGATCATCCCGAATCTTGTATGGTAAATTCTGATTTTTTTATTTCTGGAGTTTTGGGATGTGCTGTAAATAAGTGGAGTTTTCGTTTTCGCTTATGGCATCTTTCTTCTCATCTTGGAGATGAGTTTATCTTGACTCATCCTGCTTTCCCTAGATTCAACTTAAGTGATGAAGGAGTCGACTTTTTTGCTTCTTGGCGCTACACACCACACATTCGCTTATATGGAGGATGTGGTTATATTGTAAGTCGTGATTTATCTTTTCCGGAGCGACCTTTTTATTGTGAATGGGGAGCAGAAATTCGTCCTTTTGGTTTAAGAGAAGGCAACCTGCATGCTCAGCCTATTTTTGCCATGCATTTTCGTTGTTGGGAAGAACACCGATTCGGTATAGATCAGACTTATATTGTTGGAATGGAATGGGCAAAATTCCAAGACATTGGAAGAAAAATTCGAGCTTTTTTAGAGTATCATCAAGGGTTCTCTAAAGAAGGACAATTTGTTCGAGAGCAGTGTAACTACTATGGCTTTCGCATGTCTTATGGTTTCTAAACAACAGTAAATCCTTTTTCTGGGGGAGGATATTCTGGTCCTATAGGAAGGGTTTGTAAGAGATAGTCATGAAAAACACGAATTCCTGCTTCTGCAGAAGAAATGCAGAAGAGACAGTTGTAGATCCATTCGGAACCCTGAATTGTCCCTCCAGCAATATTAATTTTGTATAATGATGAGATTTTTTCTGTCCAATAATCCTCAGGACCAATAAGAAATACTGGAACAGGAGCTTTTTTCTTGGTTTTTAAACTGACAAGTTCGAGAGCTAATTCAAAATCTGTTCCTACTCCACCTAAAAGAAATATAGCTAAATCTACGTGAAAATCTGCTTGACGTTCAAATAGAGAATCTAAACGGTAAGTCATTTTTGCTTCTACATAAGAATTTGTACTTTCTGCAAGCTCTGAGGTATATTCTATGCTGGCAAGATTGCCACAAGAAAGTAGAGAGAGCTCCTTTGCTATGCGATTACTCAAAGTCATAACACCAGTTCCTCCCCCAGTCATTATGGCAAGAGAAGCATTCTCAGGAAGATTAGGAAGGCGATATTTTTGAGAAAGAGCTTGTATTCCTTGAAGTAGTTCACGAAGAAGTTGCTCAGAATTTCCAAAAAGAATGCTGGAACCATGTATTCCAATGAAGTAGGCCTTTTGGAATTTTTCTATTTGATGTGGAGGCACAAACATTCCCACATCTTTGTTCCTACGCTTAATGTATTGTAGGACACTTCGAGAGTTCAAATCGACCCAGAAAACAGAAATTCCAGAAAGATCGAGATCTAAAAGAAAACTTCGATCTCTTTGAGAAAAATAAATGCCATGAGAATAAGAGGGAAATTGAAAGTAAATGCGTTTTAGAGAATCGGCGACATAATAAGATAAAAACATTCCTTTAAGCCATGATGAAGGAAAATAACGAGAGAAAAGTACTCCTTGACTAGTGATTTTTCCTGTTTCCATGGCTTCTAAAAAAGGATAATAAGGCTCTTGTTGGATACATTTTTCAATGAGCTTGGGATCATTGTCATTGAGTATAGAGGTATTTGTAGATACAAGCCATGAGCTTGGTTGCAAATTAGAAATTTCACTGCCTTTTGATATAAATGTTGCAGTTTTTTCTTTTCCTTCAGGAGCAGAGTGGAAAATTTTGAAGACTTCTTCTTCAGAGTCTAAAGAGGTTTGAAGAAGGTCACGATGGGAGAAAAAAGAGTATTCTTTATAGGGTTCAATAGTAAAAAATTCTAAAGGAATTCTTTCTATAGACTCAGAAGCATCACCATAAAATTCATAGATATCTCCAGATTCTTGAGTTGTTGGTTCGAGAATATTTGCAGCAGTATGATTTAATCCTTTAGGTAAAAGATCTTGAACAACACGAGCAAAGACTGTGCGAATATGTAAGGGTTCTGTTTTAATTAAGAGAATTTTTTGTGCTTGAGGAATTTTTTTTTGATTTTGATGATGTTGATATAAAGAAAGGAATTTTCTTACTTGTAGACCTGGACGACTTAAGGCTTTGCTAATGAAGGGTAAGAAGCCATAAATTGTTTGTTCGTAAGTTACAATTCCTGGCAAAGTCGGTAGGGATGCTACAAGCCTGTTATCAATAACATCAAACGTTATAAGATTTTCTAATTTCTTCCCAAAACGAAGGAGAGGAGAACCATCTCTATCTTGATAATTGAGCATTCTTTCTAGGTAGCAAGGAAGTCGCACAAGCCGACGATCATCTGCAGCGAACAATTTTCCAAAGAAGCTTCCTGGTTCTAAGAGACTTAACATTGCCGTTGCTACAGGATCTTTACTGTAAAAGTGTAGTTGTATTTGAGCTTCTCTGCGGTTTTTATCTAATTCGCAATTGAGCATAAGGGCTTCGATACCTAATTGTGCTAATGAACTTTTTAGATTAAGTTGTAGGCAGTATTGGGGTAAGTGAAAGCCTAAAAAGTACTCGGGAATATTTTGAATTTTAGCTTCTCCTTCATAGAGATTTTGTGAAAGCATCTTTAAAGGAGAGCATAGATAGCCATCTGGAGAGATAGCGTCATGATGAGAATGAATTAAATGACCCATGGACCTGCTATTTAGAAATAAAGGTTTTGTTTTAGAGAAAAAATCTTTTTAAGAAAATGGAAAGAATTGTCTTTGCGATTGAGAATTATTTTTCTCTGAATACAATGGAAGGTTTTTAAGAGGGATGGGAAATATGCAAATTCTGAGGAGTGTAGGTACTCACGATGGTTCTTTTCATGCTGATGAGGTTACTGCGTGTGCTCTCCTGATTATCTTTGATCTTGTAGATGAAGAAAAAATTATTCGTTCTCGTAATCCCAAAGAGCTGGAGAAATGTGAGTATGTTTGTGATGTCGGAGGAATTTATTCTTTAAAAGATAAACGCTTTGATCATCATCAGCTATCTTATGTAGGGCCGTGGAGTAGTGCAGGTATGGTTTTACATTATCTTCAACAGATAGGGGCTCTCGATTCTGAAGAATATCATTTTCTCAATAACACCCTAATTCGTGGTGTAGATGATCAAGATAATGGAAGATTTTTCTCAGCAGAGGGTTTTTGCTCTTTCTCCGACATCATCAAAATTTATAATCCTAAAGAAGAAGAAAACTCTAAAAAAGATTTCTTTATAGCCTTGCATTTCACTATGGATTTCTTGCGTCGTTTGAGAGAGAAGTTTCGTTATGATCGTGCATGCCGAGAAATCGTTAGAGATGCTATGGAAAAGGAGAGGCTATGTTTATTTTTCGATCACCCTCTTGCTTGGCAAGAAAATTTCTTTTTTTTGGGAGGAGCTTCTCATCCTGCAGCTTTTGTGTGCTTCCCTTCTTGTGATCAATGGATTTTACGTGGTATCCCCCCAAACTTAGATCGACGCATGGAAGTACGAATCCCTTTTCCTAAAAGTTGGGCAGGACTTCTTGGAGAAGAATTGTCTAAAGTATCGCAAATTCCTGGCGCGGTATTTTGTCATAAAGGTCTTTTCCTTTCTGTTTGGACAAATCAAGAAAGCTGTCGAAGGGCTTTACAAGTGACTTTAGAAAAGAGAGGTATAGTGTGACAACTATTTTTGAAAAGATTATTGATGGAGAAATTGATAGTGAAAAAGTTTTCGAAAATGAAAATTTCATAGTGATCAAAGATCGCTTTCCTTTAGCTCCTGTACATCTACTAATCATTCCTAAAAAGCATATTGAAAAGTTTCAAAATATTGTCGAAGAAGATCTTATTCTTCTTGCTGAAGCTGGAAAAATCATACAACAATTAGCTAAAGAATTTAATATTACTGATGGCTATCGTATTGTAATTAATAATGGTGCTTCTGGAGGACAAACCGTATTCCATCTGCATATACATCTTTTGGGCGGACGCTCTTTAGGGGCTATTGCTTAGTATTTTTCTATTGTTTTGGATCCTTTATTTGGGGAAATGAAACATTGCTCCAATGCTTGTTGACACAGGATGTCTTTCAAGCTTCTCAAGAAAGTCTTCGCTTACTCTCTTCAGGACACTATTCTTTGGCACAAGCTAGATGGATGTTAAAGGCTTTTGCACAACAGAAAGATCTTGATTTATGGAGTTCTAGTTTTCGTTCTTGTTGTCAGCGCTATCCAGAATTATCAAAAAATCGAGATATTATTGAAGATTTAGGGTTAGAGATCATTAGCTCTGGAATAAAGCATCCCTCAGTAACAGTGCGTGCTATGAGTATTCTTTCTACAGGCCTTGCTAGGGACTTTCGTTTAGAGCATATTCTTTTGCAAGGATTTCATGATGACAGCGCTATTGTTCGTGCTTTATCTTTACAAATGTCTTTGCAGTATGGTTCTGAAAATCTTAAGCGAGCAATAGAATTTTTAGCTAGGAATGATGATTCTGTCCACGTACGCATGACTGCATACAAAATTGCGGCTCTTTTGCATATTGATAGTTTAGCTTCTTGGTTGAGAACTCAAGCAACAAATGGCTTTCTTGATGGAGAAGAACGAAGAGAAGCATTGAGAGCTTTATTAAGGTTAACATCTCAACCTTTGGAAAAATATGTATTTCAAGAGAACATAGACCAAGCTTTATTCATTTGCGAGATGCTTCGTCATCAAGATTACCCGAAAAATAGTGAAGAATTTTCTACATTGATTTCTATTTCACATCCTGAAGTGCAGGAAGCAGTTCTTCTCGCGGCTTTAGCTTGTCGTCGTGAGATTTCTTTTGATTCTGAATTTATTCAAAGTGTCCGAAATTTAGCAATAAGTTCTCCTTTTCCCAAAGTGCAATTACAAGCTGCTGCATTTTTATATTTATCAAAGGATCCTTTAGGATGCAGACTTCTTGTTGAAGGGTTACAATCTCCATCTTCTACAGCTTGTGAAGCTGCTTCTGTAGCTGTATGCTCTTTAGGAGTCCATGGGATACCTTTAGCAAAGGACCATGTCTCTTCCGTTATTTCAAGGAAAGCTTCTGCAAATCTTGCTGTACTACTTCTTGTAAGTCGTGAGGATATTGAAACCTCAGGGAAAATTATAGCAGACTATCTTGAAAATCCCGAGATGTGTTGGGCTATAAAACATTTTCTTTGGGAAACTCAATGCAATCTACAAATTGAAACTCTTCCTCATTATGCTGATATGATGAAACGAGAGATTGGGAGAAAGCTTATGCATTTATTAATAGTTTCTCATTACAGCCAGGCAAAAGCTATAGCAACAAAATTTCTTATAGGGCAGCAACAGGGATGGAGTTTTTTTTCTAGTATTTTCTGGGAAGAAGGGGACGAACAGACATCAGAATCTTTTATTTCAGATGTTTCTTTTGCTGCACAATTTGAGGGGGCTTTAGCAGAATTTTGTCAGAAGAAAGACTTTGAATCTCTGCAAACTCTTCTTAATTTTTTTTCTAAAAGTCGTTGGCAAGATAAACTTGCTATAATTGAAGGAATCGCTTTTTCAGAAAATTTTGAAGCTCTTCCTTTTCTCTTAGAGTGCTGTTTTAAAGAAACCCCTTCGCTGCGGAGTGCAGCTGCAGGGGCATTGTTTGCTCTTTATAAATAGAAGAGTTTTAAGTGATTACATTTTTTTGTCTTGGTTATCATCAAGTATGTCTTCTGTCAACTCTTCTTGATCATGCTTTGAAGATTTTGTTTCTGTAACTCGTTGTTTGTAGTTTCTTAGAGCGTTAATTAAAGAGTCTAGGAGCTCTTCTTGCTTTTCTTTAGAAGTTTCTTTTTTGCAGTATTCTTGGATCATTTTCAATAGCTCGTCTAAAATACAAATTCCATTATAAATGAATTTTTTTAATAAATAGGAAGCGGGTTTTTTAAAAGTTTTAAAAATCATGATAATAAACTTTTTAATTTTTTATTTATTCTATAACAAATGAATTTCATTCTAAAAAGTTTTTTATGGTTGAAAAAAAAACAAAGTTCTATGATCTTTGTGTCATGAAAAATAAAGCCCTATACTGGAATCTTTGTGATTCTCTATTCTCTTTAAGTTTTCGCCATTCTGGGCGTTACCTTCATCCCTAATTTCTTTTATATACATTTGTAAATCTCAAAAAATTTGAGTTAAAAGCTGTAAATTTTTTAGTTGGTAATAGGATTTTAGGTATGAATTTTTCATTATTTTTATTTTGTTTATTAGGAATTCAAGCATTTTGTCTTTATATTGGGCGTAAGGGGTGCTCTGGGATACGTGATCGAGAAAGTTATTTCCTTGCAGGAAGAAGTTTAAAGACTTTCCCTTTAATGATGACTTTCATAGCAACTCAAATTGGAGGTGGAGTATTGCTCGGGGCAGCAGAAGAAGCTTTTTGTTATGGCTATGGAGTTGTCCTTTATCCTCTTGGTGTTGCTTTAGGACTGATTTTTTTAGGCATAGGGCCAGGAAGAAAACTAGCCTCAGGATCTTTAGTGACTGTCATAGCAATTTTCCAAGAAGTTTATGGTTCCAAAACTCTTCGAAAAATTGCCTTTATTTTATCTGCATTGTCTTTATTTTTTATTCTTGTTGCTCAAGTAGTCGCCTTAGATAAGCTGTTCGGCGCTTTCCCATATGGAAAAGTTTTTGCAACACTATTTTGGATCATTTTAGGATGCTACACCTCTACAGGAGGATTCCGAGGTGTTGTAAGAACTGATGTAATTCAAGCATTATTTCTTCTTGCTGCTGTAATTGCTTGTGGTTATGCTGTTTGGTCTTGTGCTCCTCAAGTTATAGAAGTTGTCCAGAAATTTCAGCCTTTATCTTTTGCTAAGCTTTCAAGTTGGGTTTTTATGCCCATGCTTTTTATGCTTATAGAGCAAGATATGGTCCAGAGATGTGTCGCCGCCTCTTCTCCTAAAAATTTGCAAATTGCTGCGATCTCTGCAGGTTGTGTTATTCTGGCATTTAATTTTATTCCTTTATTTTTAGGAACTTTAGGAGCTAAAGCTGGAATTTTGGGATCGTGTCCTTTAATTGATACAGTAACGTATTTTTGTGGTCCCTCCTTTGCAGCAATTATGGCTGCCGCTGTTGGAGTGGCAATTCTCTCTACAGCTGATTCTTTAATCAGTGCTTTGGCGCAGCTTATTAGTGAAGAAATCCCAATGATGCGTGTTGCCCACTATCGCTATCTTGTTTTAGGACTAGCAGCGGCAGCCCCTCTTGTTGCTATAGGCTTTACCAATATTGTGGATGTCCTGATTTTAAGTTACAGCCTTTCTGTTTGCTGTCTTTCTGTCCCGATTGGTTTTTCTTTGCTTTTTCATTACCAACCTAGCTCTGCTTCTGGATGGGCAGCAGTTCTTTCCGGAGGAATAAGCTATGCGCTTACCTGCTATTTTTCTATAAGGAATTTTGGAGATCTTTTTTCTTGGCTATGTTCTTTATTCGCATTTCTTTGTGTGGAGAGCCTTTGTATTTTTTGGATTAGGTATCAGCAAAAGCAAGAAAGAGACTTCATCTCACATAAAGAGTGAGATGAAGTGAATAGATGCCGTTATTCGAGAATCGGAACTGGGAACTGCTTAAGCTGTGATAGAAGATCGATAAGAGAAGAGAGCAGTGCCTGATGGAACGTTTCATCAGAGTGATTAAGAATGCCTTTTAAAATCTTTCTACTATAGTGAATAAGCCAATATAAAGCATAAAGTAGGCATTGTAAGATATAATATTTACACGCTTGTTTTACCATAAACCTCCAGGAAAAGACTGTTTTTGTCTTTCCAATTGATTTTCAAATAGTTAAAAAGAGATTTTATCGGCAATAGAATTTTTAATTTCTAAGAGAGATTTTAGAATGCTCTCGAATCGAAGGTGTTTGTAGAAATCTTAAATTTGGTAATTGCCACGAGAGCTGTTCTAATTTTTCTGGAGTTACGTGTTGATTCCCATCACAAAGAGCCGATTCAGGATTATGGTGTACTTCAATCATAAGGCCGTCCGCTCCTGCAGCAAGAGCTGCAGCAGCAAGAGGGAGAACTAATGAGCTTTTCCCCGCTGCATGAGAAGGATCCACAATTACCGGTAATGAAGAGATCTCCTTAAGCAGAACTAAAGTATTAAGATCTAGGGTATAGCGAGTCGAACTTTCAAATGTGCGGATTCCTCGTTCGCAGAGGATCACTCCTGGACAAGAAGATGAAAGCAAAAGATACTCGGCAGCAGAAAGCCATTCCTCGAGAGTTGCAGAAGGATGGCGCTTAAGAATTACCGGACGATGGGCTAGGCTAACTTCTTGTAGAAGAGGGAAGTTTTGCATATTTCTTGCACCAATTCTCAATATGTCGACATTTTCTGCAGTAATCTCCACATCGCGGATATCAAGAACCTCTGTTTCTGTTAGAAGACCATGGATACGCTGAGCCTCTTTATGCCAAAGTACACATTCTTTTTGCCATCCTTGAAATGTGTAAGGACTTGTTCTTGGTTTCTTAATAGATCCTCGTAGCACTGTTGCTCCAGCTTGCTTTACTGCCAATCCTGAAGAGACTGCGTGTTCGTAACTTTCCAAAGTACAAGGACCAGCAATAAGAATCGGAGAACCGTCTCCTAGAGAAACTTCGGGAGAAAGAGCTACATGGCGTACGTCTTCAGGATGCTGTTTTAGAGAATGCGGTAGGGGATAAGTGAAATTTAGAATAGGTAAAACTCCTCAAAAAATTCTTGTTCTACGATACTTTATTGTTTTACATACGAGGTTTTCTAGGCTTGCGAAGTAGACAGCCGTAGTGATTCGGAAAACGAATTAGGATAATTTTTGCTTCGGCTTCACTCGCAAACCCTGCAGAAAGGAAGCCATGGTTTGCTGTCCCTTGAACTGCTGTTGGATCATACAGTGTTTGACATAATGCCGGCTTATGTAAAGCACTTGTTAACCCAGCAACGTGAGCACTTTCTGCTTGTTGTTTGATAGCATCTAGAAGATCTTGGAGTTGTGCCGCACTAAAAGAACGAAGATAAGCAAGAAAGCTCTCTCTAAAAGCTGCTGTTGCCTCATGATCAAGTCCTTCAGGTTTACGAACTAAAGCTGATATCATTGTTTCTTTGAATTGTATGAATTTTGTTAAATGTGGAAGCATTTCTTTGAGTGATGGTAATAGCAGTGGAGCAAAATGTTGTAACTCTAGTTTGAAAGCTTTAGAAGCGTTGTCATAGTAAGTTTGAAGCTGTTGTTCTAAAGAAGAATTTCCAGAACGAACCTCAGGATAATTTAGTAGGAAGCTAAAGAGAAGTTGTCCAAGGGGAAGTTTTTTTACGAAAGAATCTTGATCTGGAGGAGTGAGTTGAGGGTGCTTTGTTCCTTGATAGCCAAGAATATTTAAATGAGAAATAAAACTTTGCCATAATTGAGGGTAAGCAAGAGCAAGTTCTTCTTGGAGCCTTTTTGCTTCCATAGTTAGAGGTGAGTTATCAGAGAAAACTTTATGAGAAAAAAGAAAAAGTTTCTCTTGAAGATCTGGATGAAGAATTGCAACATCCGGACGAGTTGCAAAGTAACCACAAAGATGAGCAGTTTTTTTCATTACTTCACTTTCGTTCTCATCGGGTAGAGGCGGAGAGAGAGTCGCTGTCCCTAAAATTGCTGTAGCTAGACTTTGTAATACTGAAAGATTTTCTGATTTTTTTAACCCATATTGTAGATACGGCATAAGAAGAGACTTTATATTTTGAGCAGCCTTTTTTGTTAGAGGATTAGAGAGAAAGTGAGGGTGTTGTAAAATAAAGAAAAAGAGTTGCATTCCACGAGTGTAAAGAGTGTCTTTCATTGCTGGAAGTGTTGTGTCGGATGATATTTTAAGACTAGAGAAATTGCAAAACTCTGCAAATTGCTGTTGCCATTCATCACTTACAAATAAAAGTGCAGTAAGCTCTTCAACATTTTGTTTTAAGAATTCCAAGCGATGTTGAAGAGTGCCGCCAGCTTCAAAAGCTGTTTTGAGACCTTTTTTAAGTAGTAATGCAATACGTTTAAAAAGTTTTTCTAAGTTTGGGATGAGATGAGCACATTCTAAACTATCATGCATAGAAAGAAAAGAAATCACAAGTTCTGCTGTGAGTTTTTGCTCCCAACAGCGATTTAAAGTGTTCTCTAATAGTGAAGTGTGTTGTCTATTAAGATTTAAAACTTCTGCTAAAGTTGCTTGAAAGCCTACGGTTTTTCTAATCTCTTCTTCTGCAATGGAAAGAAAATTTTGTATAAAAACATTAGTTTTAAGTGTTGGGCTTGTGTTTATGCACGCTAAAAACAATAAAATTTGAGAATAAGGAAATTCTTTTGAGTGACGCTTTTGAATACATTCTAAAAAGCGTGTGAAATGGCTGTATTCTTCTACAGAGAGCTTGTCTAGTACATTTTTTTTAAACTGTGTTCCAAGCAATTTCGAATTCGAAGTATTCAAAGCCAGATCAAGATTGTTGAGTAGCTCATGTAAAATTTGTTTTAAAAGATTTTGATTATCTTGTTCTTGAGGCGAAAGCTTGGACGTCTCTTCTTGAGTTAAAAAAATCCAGGGCAAATATTCTAAAAGTAACGTTAGTTGATCGGAAGCCGATGTCAATGGCATAGATGGTTGAAAAATAACATTCTGTAGGAAAGGTGTTGTTGGCCTTTGCCTCCCAAGAAATTGCATTGCTTGAGGAAGTAGAGCTTCCTCAATATCAGCAACAAAGGCTGCTCTAGCATTTTCTTCTCCTAAAATGTTTATTTGTTGTCTTACGGCATGAGTGGCTATTTTTTGTAAATATGAAACTAGAATCTGGGTACACTCTTGAGAAAGAAGAATGCTATCAAAGAGTTGTTGTAATGTTGGACAAGTTGTGCAGGAGTGTAAAAGATCTGCCACTTTATGAGAAAGTTGATTCGCTTCTTCTGATGATGATGCAAAAGGATGTTGTAAAATAAGATTGGCTTCTTCAGAAAATGCTCGAGGGCGAGTTGTTTGAGACTCATACAAAGAACAAAGCCAGCCTACAGCATAGGCATGATAGAAACATGTTCCATCTCCTGGGACATCAACAATATAGTAATTCTCATTTAGATAACGAATTTGATCGATATAGGGGTGTAGATATGCTGGGATAGAAGGATCTCTTGGAGGGAGTAGTGTGATGAGATGTCTAAAAGGAATTAAAGGGTCTTCACAAATTGGCATCGGATAGGAAGCAACAAAGTTAGGATTGATATCACGTTGTCCTGGAAGGGTAAATAAAGCCGCTTCAGGAGCAAAACCTCGAGAATATTGCCATACCATGGCTTCTATAGATCCAGGAATAATATGGGACGGCATGTTTGGGACGTTAGGAAGGGTATAAATAATAGGCCGAAAAGGAGGTTTTTGCTTTGGCTGAGGTTTTTTCGGCGGTTCCTCCTTTGGAGGCTGGTCTTTAGGGGGAGTTTCCTTAGGATCTTCAGGAATAGGAGGTTTTTGAGCAATTGTTAAGGTTTCAATTGTTGGGGCCTTAGGTATGGGAGCTGGAGGGAGGCCTTTTTCCCGAATGATGTGATTCCTGTAATAATGGATAAGAAGTAAAATACCTAGTGTAATGATGTGTAAGAGAATATACCCAATGACACGCAACACTCTAACAATTAGAGAATCTTTAGGATTTGTAGTGAGGTGGTACTTATTATTACTCCCAGGTGGTGGGCAGGGGGCGGGAGCTGCAGGTCCTGTCATAAGTTTCACAAAGCAGAGTTTGTTCTCAAGTTTTTCTTAGACGTCAAAAGCTACTGTCTAATTTTTTTGAGTTGGATAGTTTCTCTATTTTAGATACACTGCCCTCCAATGTCAACTTTAGAGTACGCTGTTTAGATGAAGTTAATAAAGCTATTTCTCAAGTGTTTTTGTGTGCTAAGTCTTCTAGGTTTATTTGGTTGTAGCTCTTCTGTAGATCGAAACGCTACATGGATTGTCGGTACGAATGCTACCTACCCTCCTTACGAATCTATTGATAAAAATGGCAAAGTTATCGGATTTGATATAGACCTAGCTCAAGCTTTGAGCAAGAAATTAGGGAAAAATCTTGAGGTTAAAGAGTTTGCTTTTGATGCTCTTATCCTGAATTTGAAGCAACATCGTATAGATGCTATCCTTGCAGGAATGTCTATAACTCCAGACAGACAAAAAGAAATTCATATGATTCCTTATGATAATGGAGAAGAAGTACGCGAGCTTATCCTAGTATCAAAACATTCCAATCCAACTCTTTCTCTTTCTCAACATTCTTCAGTTGCTGTGCAGACAGGAACATTTCATGAGGAGTTTTTATTTTCCTTACCTGGAGTTCGTGTTCGCTCTTTCGATACAGCTTTAGAGATTTTGATGGAAGTACACTATAATAAATCTCCTGTTGGCGTATTGGAGTCTTCCGTTGCATGTCTTGCTCTTAAAGAGTTCCCTGAGCTGTTTGCTACAAAGCTTCCTCTTCCTGAAAAATTTTGGTCTCAAGGTAATGGTATCGGAATTGCTAAAGATCGCCCAGAACTTGTAGAAGATATTCGGAAAATTTTACAGGAATTAAAGGAAGATGGTACGTTTGCCTCACTTCAGAAGAAGTGGTTTTTAGTAGCACCCCTAGAGTAAAAAATTATCCAGCCTGTACTTCTAATTTTAGAAACAGTTGAACAGATTTTTCTGTAGGCAAAATTCTACAGAAAATCTTTTTTAAAATTTACGAACTTTAGTTTGTTGTTTTTGATATTTCTACCCAATGTATTTCTTTTCAAATTTTCTGAATGTATTTGTGTTAAATCAATTTTTTGGTTGATAGAATTCAACTTTTGAAGAAAAGGATCGTGTTTGATCTTCTTTAGAATTTGTGATATCCTGTTGTGAATTTTATGGAGACTGCTTGCTATGCTCGGTTCTTTTCCATGTTATCCTGGAATAGGAAATCGTGCCGAATATAAAGGGAGGCATTTCTACTGTTCTTTGTGTTCAGAGGTCGTAAGTCCCTGTTTTGTGGATGTTGTGGTTGTAGATAGTCAAGGGACCTCTACAGAGATCCTTAAGGTTCTTCGCTGTAAGAGACATCGTATCCAAGGTTTAGGCCCCTATGGTCCTATTACCTCTTTGTGGGCCCTAGAGTCTAAAGATCAGAACGCTACAGTTGTATGCCAAAATATGCTAGAAGTCTGTTCTCGAGTTCGAAATTTTGATATTTGCTCTTTATTAAGTTTTGTTGCAGGTGGAATTTGCTTTCTTGGAAGTCTTGCTTTAGGATTGATAGTAAGCCCTTTAGGTTGGTTAGATCAGTGGGCGATCCCCGTTGTTGTTGCAGGAGTGGGATTGGCCTTATGTTTTTTGGGAGCTATCCTTGCGTATCTTGCTAAAATTCGTATTCGTATTTGGAAAAACCTGTCCTCTGAGTATGTCCAACACTGCTCGTTAAGACAAGTACAGCAAGATACAGAGAAATACGCTGTTCTTACCCCGTTCCCTCCAACGTGTTCCTTGGCAATTTCTCCGTTTAATGTATCTTCAAAGCATGTAGACCCTTCCCAAGAAGAGGAACCCACTTCTTTTTCTTAATGCCCTTGTAAGATACAATTTCGGGAATAGAAGATCGCTTTATAGGTGCGTATGGAAACTTTTGAAGAAGAAAATTCCTCTTCTGGAAAGCTCATGTTTTTGGGAACAGGAAATCCTGAAGGTATTCCTGTACCATTTTGTTCTTGTTCCGTGTGTCAGGAAAGGAAAGTGCATCGTTTACGTCCTTCTGTACTCATAACATTTCAAGGAAAAAATTTTCTGATAGACGCAGGTCCTGATTTCCGAGAACAGATGCTACGCTACGATATCAAGGAGCTCTCTGGAGTTTTTTTTACGCACGCACATTATGATCATATTGGAGGGATTGATGATTTGCGTGCATGGTACATTGTTAAGCAACGCCCCCTTTCCGTTATACTTTCAGGAAGCACATTTCGTTATTTAGAGTCTTCTAAGAGTTACTTACTTTCTCCTCATGGTAAAGACTCATCTCTTCCCGCAGTGCTTGATTTCCAGATAGTGAATGAACCCTATGGTGAAGGTGTTTTTGAAGGGCTTTCTTATGCATACGTTACTTATTATCAGCGTTCTTGTGAAGTTTTAGGATTTCGCTTTGGAAATCTTGCTTATCTTACAGATTTATTAACATATGACAGAAAAATTTTTAGTTATTTAGATCATGTAGATACGTTGATCCTTTCTGCATCAACTTTAAAAATTCCTAAAGCCTTTGGTGGAAGATCTTCTTCCCATCTTACTATAGCAGAAGCAAAAACTTTTGCAGAGCATATTGGAGTTAAAAAACTTATCATTACCCATATTGGTCATTGTTTGGAAAATGAACTGGGTCAGTATTCTGAATGTCTTTTTGCTTATGATGGTATGGAGGTCTCTTGGACAAGATAAAAAAAACTTTGAAGAAAAAAATAGAAAATACTTCAGATATTAGATTTTCTTTACCTCGAGAAGAACAAGACTCTTCTCAAGCTTTAGCAGTTACTTGTTATAACAATAAAATCTCACAAGAAATTGTTAAGGAACATCTTGATGAACTTATTTCTCTTGCAGATTCTTGCAACATCACTGTTTTGGAAACGCGTTCGTGGATATTACAAACACCCTCGGCTTCAACTTTTTTAAATGAAGGAAAGCTTTTAGAGATCGAAGGGATTCTTAAAACTTTCCCAACTATAGGAGTGGTAATTATCGATGAGGAAATCTCTGCTTCTCAACAAAGGAATTTAGAACGTCGTTTGGGCGTCATTATTTTAGATAGAACAGAGTTAATTTTAGAGATCTTTGCTAGTCGAGCCTTGAGTGTAGAGGCTGGGATTCAAGTAGAACTAGCTCAAGCTCATTATCTTTTACCTCGTCTTAAGCGAATGTGGGGTCATTTGTCTCGACAAAAATCTGGAGGAGGGAGTGGGGGCTTTATTAAAGGCGAAGGTGAAAAGCAAATAGAGCTTGATCGTCGTATGGTTCGGGAAAAAATCTACAAGCTTACAGTACAGCTAAAAACTGTAGAAAAGCAGCGAGCAGGGCGTAGAAAAGTAAAAGAGCGTAGTGGGATTCCGACTTTTGCTTTAATTGGTTACACAAACTCAGGAAAAAGTACTCTATTGAATCTTTTAACAGCAGCAGAAACTTTTGCTGAAGATAAGCTATTTGCTACTTTGGATCCTAAAACACGAAAATGCGTACTTCCTGGAGGGCGCCGTGTCCTTGTTACAGATACTGTAGGGTTTATTCGAAAACTACCGCATACCTTAGTCGCAGCTTTCAAAAGTACTCTAGAAGCTGCTTTACATGAGGATGTATTGTTGCATGTTGTGGATGCTTCGCATCCTTTAGCTGAAGAACATATTCAAACAACGTTTGCATTATTAAAAGAGCTTCACATAGAAAATCCTAAAATAATCACTGTTTTGAATAAAATAGACGCTCTTCCTGATGGTAAAGTTTCTATGAAATTGCGATTGCTTTCTCCAAGAACAATTTTAGTTTCAGCGAAAACTGGTGAGGGAATACAAAATCTTCTTAAAGCTATGTCTTCTATTCTTCAGAAAGGATGTTGCGAAGTTGCTTTGCGTTTCCCATATACCGAATATGGAAAATTTACAGAGCTCTGTGATGCAGGACTTGTCATGTCTGTAGATCATCAAGAGGATTCTTTAGTTGTTGAGGCTTACCTACCTTTAGAATTTCAAAAGAAATTTCGCCGTTTTGTTGTGCGTGGTGAACTCTCCCTCAAAAAAGATTAATAATTTTTATTTTTAAAAAAATACCTCTCCTGGAAACTCAATTTAAGATTTTCTCTGAATGCAATCTTTATTAGTTAGGAAAAGGGACGATATTTTAAAATACTTTTCTTTCTAAGATAATGATTCTGAATAAAATTCTATGACTATTGCAGAGGCAACGAAAACTTTTAAATTGGTTTGTTTAGGGTGTCGCGTAAATCAATATGAAATTCAAGGCTATAGAGATCAGCTTACAATGCTAGGTTATGTAGAAATCTTCGATGCGAATACACCTGCAGACTTATGCATTGTCAATACATGTGCTGTGACTTCTGCTGCGGAGAGTTCGGGACGCCACGCTGTTCGTCTGGTTTGTCGACAGAATCCTGATGCATGCTTAGTCGTTACGGGATGCTTGGGAGAAGCTGATAAGCAATTCTTCCTCTCTTTAGGACGACAGTGTCTTCTTGTCCCTAATAAGGAAAAAGGACACCTTATAGCAAAGCTTTTCCCTCATTTAGAAGAGCCTCCAGAATTTCGAATTCGGAGTTTTGAAGGGAAATCACGAGCGTTTATAAAAGTTCAAGATGGTTGCAACTCCTTTTGTTCCTACTGTATTATTCCCTATTTACGAGGACGATCCGTTTCCCGTTCTCACAAAGCTATTCTTGAAGAGATCTCTACTCTCGTAGATCGAGGATACCGTGAAGTCGTTGTCGCAGGAATCAATGTTGGTGATTACTGTGATGGAGAAGTGTCCTTAGCATCTCTTATACAAAAAATAGATCAGATACAAGGTCTGGAAAGAATCCGAATTTCTTCTATAGATCCTGAAGATGTTAACGAGGATCTTTGCAACACTTTGGTTTCTTGCAGGCATACCTGCCCCTCCTCTCATTTAGTACTTCAGTCGGGATCTAATGCTATTTTAAAAAGAATGAATCGCAAGTACACGAGAAACATGTTTTTAGATTGTGTAGAGAAGCTTCGTTCTTTTGATCCTCATTACACCTTTACTACAGATGTTATTGTGGGTTTCCCTGGAGAAAGTGATCAGGATTTTGAAGATTCTGTGAAGATAATTGAAGATATCGGTTTCATAAAAGTACATATTTTCCCCTACAGTCCACGCCCTCGAACGAAAGCCTATGCTTATGAAGCGCAAATCCCACAAAAGATTATAGCAGAGCGTAAAAAATACTTAGCAGAAATTGCAAAAAATGTTGCCCAAAGAGAAATGAAGAAACGTTTAGGAATTACGACCTCTGTGCTTGTTGAGCAAGTTTTGAATTCTGGAGAAGCTGTAGGGCATACACCTTATTTTGAAAAGGTTTTTTTCCCCGCTTCTTTAGGTACTTCTGAAAACTCTCTAGTTTCCGTTATCTTAGAAGATGTTCGTGAAGATGGTTTTTTAGGAGTACAGATATGATTTCTATAACACAAAGATTAAGGCCTTACACTAGAGAACCTGGAAAATTTATTCCTATTCCTGGTTCGACGCTTTATGCTCAAATTTTTCCTGGGCTTTGGCGCTTGTTTTCTCAATCTCATGAGCTTATTGCGGAAGAATCTTTAGCAATTCCTGGACCTTCAAAGCGTTTTGTGGTTTTCCAAGATCTTCATCGTGGGGGGCTTGCTATTCATTCTGAATATTACAAATATTACCTCTTACCCTCAGGAGCTTGTGAAAAATCTACGCAGGGGTTGCCCTCAGCATCATCCGCACGACCTCTTCTTTTTCTTGGTGTACATAAACACGCAGATTGGCAAAAGATTCGGAGTCGTCAAGATCTAAAGGAAATCTTACCTTTCTGGTTTCGCTTAGGCGCTATGGTTCCGAATTCTTGCCAGGACGAAGAAGTTTTAAATCTAGGGACAGGGAAACTTCTAGCTGCAGCTCAGGAAAAAATTCTCTTAAGAGACAAAGTTACGATTTGTTCTACTCTGCTTTCTTTAGCTATGGCAGGATTTTCGGATTGTTTTCTTCCTAGGTTATATGATGAGGACTATCAAGGTATTCTTCCTAAGAATCTCGAAAAAGAGAAATCCGTACCATTTATTCTTTTACGTAAAAGCTTTCCAATCCTTCAGGAAATTTTTGTTCGTAGTCAGGACAGCATTTTGGAAATTCTCCCTTCTTTACCTCCAGAATTTCCTTGCGGGCGTCTTATTGGTGTGAGTTTACCTCATATTGGAACACTTTCTTTAGTCTGGACAAAAAAGACTATCCGTCAGCTTGCATTAACGGCAACGCATACAACAACAATCCTTTTAGATTGTGGATCTTCAGTGTCTAGATGTCGCCAACGTCAATGGATCGGTAAGCGTCAACCGGGAAAACAAACGCTTTCTTTGGGGGAAAGTGTGGAGATAAAAGCAGGAACAACTTATCTATGGGATTGTTTTTGCAAATAAATTCTCTGTAAAATGGTCGAGCGGTTATTCAATTCTCGAGATCTTGCTTTGTTGGTGTCTGGAAGACAGAGTAACCCTCATAATTTCTTGGGAGTTATCTCTGAAAACTCTGATCGCGATCGCATAGTGCTTTTCCGTCCTGGAGCTAGGGAAGTTGCTGTCGAACTTCAAGGAGAAACATTTTATACTCTACCTCATCATTCAGGGTTATTCTCTTTGTCTGTTCCGAAAGGTGTAGTTCTTCAAGATTATCGTGTTTATCATCAAAACGGTTTACTAGCTCACGATCCCTATGCTTTTTCTCCTTTATGGGGAGAACTTGATTCCTTCTTATTTCATCAAGGCAGGCACTATAGTATTTATGAAAAGATGGGAGCAATCCCTATGGAAGTAGAAGGAATTTTTGGCGTGCTCTTTGTTGTCTGGGCTCCTCATGCTCAAAGAGTCTCTGTTATTGGTGATTTTAATTTCTGGAACGGCTTAGTTAATCCTTTAAGAAAACTTTCTGAAGGAGGAGTTTGGGAACTTTTTATTCCTGGATTAGAAGAAGGAACTCACTATAAATGGGAAATCGTAACAGCTTCCGGAGAAATTGTTATCAAAACAGATCCTTATGGAAAGTACTTTGGACCTCCTCCTCAAGGAGTTGCTGTTGTTGCGAATTCTGAAAGGTATGTATGGAGTGATAATCTCTGGATGCAACAGAGAAATAAGAATCAAGATCGTCCTATAATGATTTACGAAATACACCTGGGATCTTGGTTATGGCATGAGGATAGGCCTCTGGGTTATCGTGAACTTGCTCCAAAACTCGCAGCATACTGTAAACAAATGCATTATACTTTTGTAGAGCTCTTACCGATTACGGAACATCCTTTAAATGAATCTTGGGGTTATCAGGTTACAGGTTATTATGCCCCAACACATCGTTATGGTTCTCTAGAGGATTTTCAGTACTTTGTTGATTATTTGCATAATGAACATATCGGAATTATCTTAGATTGGGTTCCTGGCCATTTTCCTACAGATTCTTTTGCTTTAGCAGATTTTGATGGTGAGCCTCTTTATGAGTTTTTAGGGAACGCTTCCCCTCTTCATCCTCATTGGAGTACCTATACTTTTGATTTTTCCTCTAAAGAGGTGGTGAATTTTTTAATAGGAAGTGCTCTATATTGGATAGACAAAATGCATATAGATGGTCTACGTGTAGATGCAGTTGCTTCTATGCTCTATTTAGACTACGGAAGAGAGCCTGGAGAGTGGTCTCCAAATAAATTTGGAGGAAAAGAAAATCTTGATGTTATTGAGTTTTTTAAACACCTAAACTCTATCATTCATCAATACTATCCTGGAGTATTGACATTTGCAGAAGAATCTACGGCTTTCCCTAAGGTTACGGAATGTGTTGATCGTGGGGGACTAGGTTTTGATTATAAATGGAATTTAGGATGGATGCACGATACGTTTTATTATTTTACAAGAGATCCTGTGCATCGCTCCTATCATCAAGGAAAACTAACTTTTAGTTTGTGGTATGCTTTTAACGAACGTTTCCTTCTACCATTTTCTCATGATGAAGTTGTTCATGGTAAAGGAAGTTTACTCAGAAAAATGCCTGGAGATTTTTGGGAAAGCTTTGCTCATCTTAGATTATTATTAAGTTATCAGTTATGTCAGCCAGGGAAAAAACTTATCTTTATGGGAGGAGAATTTGGACAAAGAAACGAATGGTCTCCAGATCGTTCCTTAGATTGGGACCTCTTAGAGAATCTTGAGCATAAAACCTTACAATATTGTGTCTCAGAAATGAACTTTCTTTACATTCGTTCTCCTTATCTATGGGCAGGAGATGAAAACCATGAATCTTTCCGTTGGATAGATTTCCAGGATTCCAATAACAATGTCATTGCGTATTACCGTTTTGCTAAAGGAGAGCATTCAACGGCTCTCCTTTGTATTCATCATTTTAGTGCGGGCTGTTTTCCTTCATATGTTCTTCGATGTCAGAGTATTAAGAGTTGCTCTTTGCTTTTGAATACAGATGATGTGGTTTTTGGTGGATCAGGAAAAGGAAGGAGACAGCCCATTCTTTGTCAGGATCATGGGGAGATTTGGGGGATAGATATCGAGCTTCCTCCTTTAGCAACTATGATTTTTAAAGTACAATTTTCTTAATAAGAATCATTAATAAATAGCTCTAAGAGATATTGTTACAGATTACTTGATAACAGGGATCATAGATTATATGGCCGACTGTATTTTATAATAAAAATAGTTTTTATTTTTTTTTAAACTTTCATGTCATCGATCCCCAGTATACATAACAACCCCGGAGGACAAGATCCTCTGCATTCGGTACAGGCTAGCCAGATAACCTCTTCAGTAGACAAAGCTTCTAATATTATTTCTGTTCTTCCCTCAAAAATTGAAAACACAGAGATTGAAAAGAAAACATTTACCCACTCTGTGGGAATTCTGGCGGGATTCATAGTTTTAGCTGTAGCGATAACTGTTGTCGTCGTTGCTCTTACAGTCCTTGCTCCAGGAGTTCCTCAAAGTATTTTATTAGGAATAGCATTGTCTGGTGTAGGATTGGGAGGTTTTTCTGTAATGAAGAACCTTGTGTATATTGTTCGTGATTTGATTGCTCCTAGAATGAAAGAAAAAACCCGCCTTCGCAGTGCTTTAGCTGTCGGTATAGGGTTTTCTGGATTTGGTTTAGCTTTAAAATTAGGATCGAGTTTTGTTCCTGGAGGGTATGGAAATCTTATCGGAAACTTAGGATCTAGCGCATATAGCAAAGGAGGACAGTCGGTTTTTACCAGTCTTTCTCACTTTATTTATATGAGGTTCGCTCGTTCTGAAAAGGTTGCTAGGGGAGAAGCTTTAAGTCCTCAGGAAACTTTAGTTGAAGCGAAAAAACTTCAGCATATTTCTTTAAGTTTGGGAATTATAGGGGTTGGTTTAGTCGTTCTTGGGGTGCTTCTTGCTGTTGTAGGATCTGTTATGCTTTCAGGAACTCCAGCTATGATTGCTATAATTTTTGCTCCTCCACTTATCTCTATTGGAATCTCTACGGTTTTAAAGACTATATTAAGGAGTAGCTTAAGTCAGTGGAAGAATTTTTTAGATGCTCAAGTAAAAAGGGATCTATTAGTAGAAACATCCCTAAAAGATATTCGTTCTCAAGGGAATAAGCAATCCGAAAATGTACAGAAAACTCAAGAAAATAAAAAAGCTCCAAAAATAATTTCTATAGAAGAGGAAGAAGAGAATGCCGGAATTCCCAGGGAATATGTAAACATAAGCGAGAGTCTTAATAGAATTTCTAATGCAGAAATTAATCAGAAATTTTCTTTAACAACACGGCAAAAAGTAATTTTCGCTCTTACAACTCTGTTATTTTTAGCTGCTTTTGCAGCTTTACTTGCATCAGGACTTGGAGGACTTGTAGGAGTTCAAGCTCTTTTGGTTGTTACTGTCGGATCTGCAGTAGCATCCACAACTCTTCCTATAGTGTCGTCAGGATTGTCTTACTATGCTTTTCAACTGAAATCTCGCTTACATATCAGTAAGTTACGTTGGAAAGAGCTTAGAGATAAAAGACATGTTCGTAAGAGTTTAGAAAAGGTTGGTGTGACCTATACAACAAAGGAATTTAACAAGGCTTGGGAAGTTGTTTATAAAAAGTCTGTTTTAGAAACAGAACGCGCTATTCGTGAAGAGGTTCATGCTTTTGAAAAAGGTGGGGAGGCAAGTAGTTCTATTGTTGGGGGGATTCTTATTGGTGTGGGGGTTGGTATTATGCTTCTTTCTTTAGTTCCTATATTTGCTCCTGTGATTCCTGGATTTCTAGCTTTAGGTGGTGTATTCCTCTCTTTAGGAGGCGCAATACTTCTGCAGAAGCTTGTACACTGGCTTCATGAAGAACTCATAAAGATTCGTAATCGGCAGAAGGACCGTCAAAGGTATATTTATGGTTCTAAAGATCGGGAAACGCAGGATTTGTCGTGTGATATTCTTGTAGACGGGATTGCTTCCGGCAACGAGGTTCTATTTGATGATGGCTTTATGGACTTCATGGATGAAGTTATCGATTTTACTCCTGATGATTAGAGATCAGCTTAGGATCTTTCATTTATAACTAACTTAATTTTAGATTGTTCTTTAT
>NZ_CACSHH010000010.1 GCF_902705545.1 Chlamydia sp. 17-3921
ATCGTAAGATGCTTCGTAACTTTCACTCTCATCGTAATAAGAGTTGATTGGCGAGGTTGTCATAACTGTATCCTGTTGTATTTTTTCTCTCTAAGGAGAGCTACAGAGGGAGAGTGAGAGATTGAAAATCAAAATTTTTCAACCCCTCGGAAAAAATGATGAGATAGATAATACTCGAGAAATCATATTCTTGAAAAGAAACTCTGTACAAACTTTATGATTTCTTTTTCTTTCAGAAGAGATCAGGCTTTCTAAAAACTAGAAAAGTCTAAGGCTTTTTCTTTTTTTTAATCAGAGAAAGAAAATTCCTTTTTAATTTATTTGGTTCTTTTTCTGGAGTTGGTTTTTTCTCCCCCGACTTTTCCCCCGACTTTATAGGAGGTTTCGGTGTTTCTATTAATTTAGGCTCTTCTTGTAATTTAGTCTCGCTTTGAACATGACTCTTTTTTTTCTGCAGAGACTGTTCTAGTTGCTGTTTTTGCATATTTGATAGATTCAATTTCTGTTCTAGTTTTTTATTTTGATTTTGTAGTGATCCGACAGTTTCTTCTAGCTTCAAGATTTGTTGTTTTAGAGATTTTTTTAAATTCTCTAATTCTTTTTTTTCTTTTTGTAAGCGTTTTTTTTCTGCTTTTTCTTGTTGGAGTTCTTTCTGTAAATTTTTTAAAGTGAGAGCCAGCTTTTGATGTTCTACGCTTTGCTGTGCTTTACTTTGAGACATACGCTCGCTTTCTTTGTTTTCTTTGTCTAAAAGCAGTTGTTCTTGTTGTTGTATTGCTTGTTTATCCTTTGTCGAAAGATCTTGTAATTCTTGTATTTTATTCTCTATACGTTGTTGAATCTGCTCCTTTTTCTTTTTTTCTTCATCTAGAGTTTGTTGAAGTGCTAGAAGTTCTTGTTTTAAGGCCTTGAGATCTACTTTGATTTGATTTTTTTTCTGTTCGTGATTTTCTCTTTCCTGTTGAACGTGTTTCTGTTCGTCTTGCTTTTCTTTTAAAGAATTTTGGAGTTGTAGGAGCTCTGCTTTAATTTTCTCAAGATCTTCTTCAGTCCCTTCCTTGCATAGAGGAAGATCATCAAGAGTTGGAAGCGTTTCTTCTAATTTTTCTTTTTCCTGCTCTAGAGCTTGTTGGGTTTTTATACATTGTTGTTCTTGGTTTTTGAGGTCTTGTTCTTTTCGAGATGTGTTTTCGATCTCTTTTTCAAGCTGTCGACATTCTTTTTTCAAATCTTTTCTTTTTTTCTCTATATTTTGTTTTTTTTCTATAAGGAGGCCTTCTTGCTGTTTTGATTCCTTTCGTTGTGTGATAGCTTCTGCAAGTTCTTTCTTTATCAGAAGAAGCTTGTTCTCGAAATCGTTACGTAATAATTTTAAACGTTCTCTTTCTGCCTCTATTTCTTGCTTCTTCTCTTCTCCTTCTGAATCTTGTTCGGCTACTATATAGGAATCGGCATATTTTGAGAGTAAGTCTTGGTAAGTTGTATTAAGAGATTCAAGTCTTTCTATAACTTCATTATAACGATCTTCTAAGAGTTTCTGGTCGTCTAAGAGTTCATTATATTCTGCAACTAACTCATTATATTTTTTTAATAACCCATTATATCGAGAGTGCACCAAGAGATTTTCTTCCTGAATAGCAAGTGATTTTAATGGTAAACGAAGTGCTATTCCTTTAGTAGTGGCACATAAAGCAAAGCAAAGAGCTAAAAGAATTAAGGCTCCTCCTGCAGCAAAGAGACCTAGAAATATTGGGTATGAAAGAAATTGAAGAACTGCCCCTAGAAATCCGGCGATTATACAGGCAAGTCCCAAAACAAAAAGAACTAAAAAAGTAATTTTAGAAGTGGTGCACTTTTGAAGACACGAAAGTGGCCGTGTCTGGATAACTTCTGTTGAAACTACCCCTTCATTTGTTGGGGGGGGGGGGGGACGTAAGATGTTTTCATAAAATTTTTCTATTTGGTTATTTCTTTCGAAGGAGAAGTATAGTCTCGTCAGTATTTATGTCGGAGATTATTTTTATAGCTTTTGTTTTTTACTTATAGGTAGAGGCCGAATGTATTGATGAACGATTGTCTAAAAATTCTCATTACTTTAATGCTAAATAAGCTAGAACTAAAGGTAATCGGAGAATAAATAGCCTTACCGTTGACGTAGTGTAAATACTACAAGGGAAACATTTTTGAGAGTTTTTTAGCTGGAGATAGACTCTTTATTATTTTGCGTTTCACTTAAATTCTGTGCCTCTAATAGCTTTTGGTAAAATTCTGTAATAGCAACTTTTTCTTCTATGAGTTCATTACAAGCATTCTCCAAATTACAAATTTTATTTGTTGTAGATTCTATATGAGCATAAAAATTCTTCATAGCACAGAGATTTAAGCCAAAAGCTAACATAGTGAAAATTACGCCTGCAACAAATACTCCAGCCCAGATTACCTCTGGGAGGTAAAGGACTACAGCACATAAAACGCTAGCTATCATAAGAAGCATTCCTAGGAAAAACAAAGAAACATGAATTATAATTGAAGAGTTGCGATTTTGATGAAATGTTAATTTTTCTTTGAAAGAAGATATTGAAAGTTTTTCACAACATATTTTTGAGGACATAAAATTTGTTATAATTTTCATGATCTAACCTCTTTGAAAAGCTTTTATAGTATTGTAAGGGAGTTTGTTCTTCCATTGGTTGATAATTATTCAAATTGAAAGACTGTTTGTGCTCATCTTTTTTAAGAAAATTTAATCTTTTATTTGTTTGGATAGCCTGTCTTCTAATTCAAGTGTCTTGGTCATTTTGTGGCTTAACTTCCTCCTATAGCAGGAGGTATTGGCTTGATAAATCAGTATTTTCAAGTCTGAGTTTATGTATAAGATGACAAGAGAAGTAAGGACATGTCCAGTAATAATATTGTTGGTTTTGGTTCTTTAAATTTATTAAACAAGCTTCTTAGAAGCGTATCTTTGTACCTACAGAGCCGTTATATTTTTGAGATAGATAGCCTAACTCACATGTAGCATTTCCAAAAAGTTCTATACTGTGAAAGAGAACGTAGTGATTTGAGAACTGTATAAGAATAACCTGAGGTTCAAAATCTCGCGCTTGAGTTTCCCAAGAGATTCCGTTAGAAAGAAGAGTTACGGAGCTTTTGGTTTGTTTATGAAAAATATTAGGAATATAAGCAACTGAGAGATTTATAGAATTTGCTGTTTTATATCCATGTCTTTCAAATTTAATTCCTGTAGGGATCCAAATACTAACAAGGTTTGTAGCTCCAAAATCTCGTGCTTCATTTCCCATTTCTTGAAATGAAGATTGGTCAACATAAACTCCTTGAAGCTTTATAAAAGGTGTAATTCTACAAGTAGATCGAGGATGTCCTCCTATAATAGGAACTCCTGTAGCAAATTCTCCAGACCAACAAGTGCTAGACCATTCACTTTCTTGACTGTTCGTGAAAGTATAATCTGTTTTTAAAGTGTTTGTTGTGATGCTATAACCTAGCTTTGCAGAACATAAAGCTGCAAGAGTTGTTTCATCTGTAATTTGTGTATATAGAGTGCCAAATTGCGTTGTAAAAACATTTTGAGAAATTGCAGCGTCTTGAGATTTTCCGTAAATCTTTCCTCCAGCTATTCCTAAAAGGTTTGCTGAAAAAAGTCGGATATTTAATCCAAGCATGCCACCAGAACTTTGATGTCTATGTAAGCATTCTTTATTTTCGTTACATTGTTCAAAATAGTTTGCGAGTCCAGCAATCCAAGCTCCTGTTGATGAACGAGAATTTTCTATGCTTGATTCTAGAATAGTGTGCACAGCCTGCATGTTGGTTGCAGAGTCCCACAGACTTGTTGGAACTAAAGTTCCTAAGCGCTCAGGATTCAAAAGATATCCTGTCGGCTCCCAAGTAAGAGAAGCTTTTTTAGAAGCAAAAGAGCTGGCTTCTGAATTGGCAAACTCATCCCATTTAATACTCCATTTTCCCTGATAGCCATGATGAAACTCTTGATTTCGAGTAGAAAGATAAGCTTCTTCTGAAACGGTAATGTTTTTGAGGTTTTTAGCTTTCAATTCAAGAGCTTCTATAACGAAACCTTGTTTAAGGTCAGGATGCTCATAAAAATCTTTTCTTGAATTTCGTAATATTATTGGACCTTTTAAATTGATTTTTCCTTCTTCTGTATTTGTTACAACGCAAGCCGCTTGCTTTGGATTCGCGTCAGTAAGATTTAAATGAAGGTTTGTTATAGTTGCGTTCCCATCACATTTTAAAGTCGTACTCCTATCCATACGAACTATAGAATCTTCATCTTGAGAGAAGGAGGGCATTTGAACAATTGCATCGGATTCTAGAGCTAAGATTCCTGCTGCTAAACGAACATTCTGTTTAAACACGGAAGTGAGATTTTCTGGTGTTTTATCTTGATTTGGGAAAAAAGCTCCAGAAAAACGAAGCGTTCCTTTGTAAGCTTTAAGTCCTTCTGAAGCATTCATTACGAGCTCTTGGTTTACCGCTCCAAATTGCTTCAAAGGATCGTAAAAAGAGATATGATTTCCTTCAGTAGCTCGTAATTGTAGAATATGCGCCCCTCCACGGAGATCTACAGAGTTTCTAACAATTTTAGATTGTGAAGAGATGGTATTTCCTTCGAAGATAATATTTCCGAAGTCTGCAGATAAAGAAAGAGTTCCTCCCGAGGCTATGGCTATGGCTCCTCCAGCGGGATTAACATCATGATGGGCATGATTGTTTTTAAAAAGAGTAGATAATCCTGAAGAGAGTACTAACTTGTGTGCATAGATAGCACCACCATTGCCTTGCGATGTATTGTTGGAGAAAGTAATAAGATCATTTCCTGATAAGATTACTGTAGGAATAGCTTCTTTAGAGCCTAAAAGATGGGGACAGTAAATAGCTCCGCCATTTCCAGTTGAAAAGTTATCGGAGAATAGAAGGTGGTTATTATTTTGTAACAAGATGGACCCTATACTATAGAGGGCTCCTTGTCCTGTCGATGTTGCTGAAGGAGTACAGATAAAAGCAATATTTGTAAATCCTGATAGAGTCAAGCTATGGCCAGGAGCTAGGTTGCTAATAGCTGCTCCTAGGGCATTGGATTGGATATTATCAAAATATAAAGAGTAATTGTTTCCAATAAAAGCAAGATTTCCTTCTTTATTGGTAAAGCAATTTCCAATTTTATCGAAAGGGAATTTTGCATTTAAAATATTTACATTTCCTGAAAGAACATATGAGGTTCCCCCTGTATCTATGGAGACTTTTGGAGATGGGAGATAGTTGTCTTGTTCTGAAAGGTAAATAACGCTTGCAGAAGCGTTTAGAGATGAAGCTAGAGCAAAGATAATACAGGAATAACGGAAAGTAACCATATTTTGATTTTAATTAAACTTAAAAATAGAAACTTTAATCAAGAGAGAAGAAAGAAATCAAGAGAAATACAGAAAAGAAACCACTAGTAGATATAGAGTCTACCAGTGGCTTGAAGAAGGTGTTAGAAGCGAAACTTACTTCCTATATCAATACTATAGTTTCGAGAAGAATCTCGAATTTCTGCTGAGCCATGTCCAAATAATTCCCATCGGGAATCAAGGATATAGTTGTTTGCTCCACGAATAAGAAGAGCTTGTCGTGCAGGATTTGTTGCATATGTTTCCCAGGAGTCGCCGGTAATCATGAGTGTTGCTCGACAGTGAGGACTGTGTCGATAAACGTCGGGAATATAAAATACTGAAAGATCGTAAGCTCCTTTAGAATTTTGGTAATCTTTTTCTAATTTTATTCCCACAGGAATGGATAAATTTAACAATTTACTGCTTCCAAATGATCTGGATTCAACTGTAGTTTCCGAAAAATTAGATTGTTGAGCATAGGCCATGTGAACTTTGATTAGAGGGGAGAATTTTGTTAGAAAAGGTAAAGGATTCATTAGAGTTCTGGGTAAGCTTGCGCTAATTTCTCCAGAAATGAATTCGTTACTCCAAGATCCTTCTGCTTCAGGATAGTTTGTATAACGGGTTTTCATCGTGTTATTGGTATGTCCAAAAGTAATCTGTACATCCATTTCCATAGGGATCTCTTCAGGGAGCTGAGATGTGAATGCTGTAGGGAGTTTGGATCTTCCTAAAGTAAAGAAATCTCGGGGGCGTGCAGTATGGGTATGTTGGAAGAATAATAATCCAGCATAAGTCTGAGCTTTATTTTTAGTAACATTATAGTCTTTGTCCTTAAGATAAAGTTGACAGAACGCCAAAGTAAACGCATCATCTTTTGGCGTGCGAGCGCTTCCTGCTAAAGTAAATCCAGCAGCTATATGGCGGTATCTTTTGTTGGTTTCAGACTTATCTTTATGGAAAAAGTTGGCTATACTTGAAACCCAGAAGCCTTGACGATGTTCTACGCCAGTAGTACAAACTTCCATCATCTGATGTAGTGCACGCATATCCATAAAAGCTCCCCATAAAGTATTAGGAACTAAAGAAGCTCTTCTTTCTGGATTTGGAATATAACCTGTTTTTGTCCAAGTAACTGTGGCGGTTGTTTTGCTTGTTGTTCCTCCAGTAGGTGTGGCAGTGTCCCAAACAACAGACCAGTTTCCTTGGTTCCCGTAATGGTTAGCATCTGCAGTATCTGGAACAACTATAGGAAGGTTCGTTGAGGGAATTGCTGTTGGGGTAACGAGTTCTATAAGGTTAAAAACTTGAGAAGTATTCAGAGAATGATTTTCATAAGCATTACCATCTTTATCGGTTAAAATAATAGGACCTGAAAGAGTAATAGTTTTTCCTGTAGCAGTAGTTTCTATTGTAGCACGTTGTGTTCCTGAGATAGAATCGAGATTAATTGCGAGATTATTAACAACAATATCTTCTTTTGTTGAAGTTAATTTTGTCCCCACATCCATAAGAAGTTGAGAGGAAGATTCCTGTGTGAATTTATGGACTTCAAAGGTAACGCCATCTCTTAAAGCAAGAGTTCCATTTTTTAATACTACAGGATGAACAAACGAAGATTTCGAGTTGCTGGGATCAGTTTTTTCTGTTGTAGAGAGTGTTTCTCCAGAAAAAACAATCGTTCCCCTAAAGACTTTTCCTGTTGTCGCATCCGTTTCGTTAATATTTAGAGGTTCCGGTGTAGTAGTGGTTGTCGTTGTGGTTGTCGTTGAAGCTGTGAATTTAGTACGTACTGTTGATGATGAAGTAGATGATGGCGATGCTGGAGCAGATGGTGATGCTGGAGCAGAAGCTGCTGCTTCTGACGTAGTCACAGGATCAAAAAAGAAAATGCTGTTTCCTGTAACAGCACGTAAGGCTGTAATTTTTGCTCCAGATCCTAGATCAATAGAATTTCTTTTTGATGATATAGAGGTATCTCCAGAAGTATTCGTAAGATTTCCATCAAAGATGATATCACTACCTTCTGCTGAGAGACTGAGTTCTCCACCACTAGCAATGGCAATAGCTCCTCCTTTAGGAGAAGTTCCAATAACAGTATTTTTGGTAAAGAAAACTCCAAGACCTGGTGCTGAAGCTAAAACTAATTTGTTTGTATAGATAGCTCCACCACTAGAATTGGCGAGATTGTTTGTAAAAGTAAGATTTCCATTTCCTGTAAGTGTGAGAACCGGGGTAGTTCCTTCTGTAGTGCTTGAACAAGAAATTGCTCCACCTTTACCACTTCCAGCATCTACAGCTTGATTGGAATCAAATGAGACACTTTTATTTTTAGTTATAGAACAGTTTGCACTAGTATAGATAGCTCCACCTTCTGTTCCTGCGTGGTTATTAGTAAAGGATAAGGTTCCTATATTGGATGTGATATTTACATCTCCAGTAGCATAAATGGCGCCACCTTTTTTCTGTGTAGCTGCAGAGTTTTTGATAAATGAAATTGCAGAATTGCCAGTTAAAGATAGTTTTTTAGTTGAGATTGCCCCGCCATCTTCTGAGGAATAATTTTCCATAAATAAGATTTCGGTAGTATTTTCTAAATCTAGGTTTCCTCCGCATTTAATAGCACCTTTCCCTGCAGAAGAACTTGTTGATGGAGGTGTTCTAAGAAAAGAAAGTTGAGAAAATCCAGAAAAAACTAAATATTTATTAGCAGCTGTAACATTTATTGCAGCTCCTTCTTTGCTGGATTGAATATCACTAAATAGTAAAGAGTGGCGATTTCCTAAAAAGCTTAGGCTTTCTGTAGCATTAGAAAAACAACTCTGAGTAAGAGGTGTTGTTGCTCCTAAATTGATAAAATGAACATTTCCAGAGAGAGAATAGGTTGTCGCATCAGTATCTGTTTTCCCAGAAAAGGAATTGGTATCAGTATTTGTCTTCCCATCTATGCTATCATTCGGAGCCAAAGTTTTATCCGAGGCTAAAAGAGCATAAAAAGAGGTCGATGTCGTTAAAGCTGAAGATATTACCAGCCAGGAAAGAAAATTTTTCATATCAAGAAATCTTTTAAGTTAGGAACTTTTGCTCTCATAACAAAAAAGAAACAAAGAAATCAAGAATCTACTTTTCGGCTGGTTGCTCATTAAAAACATCCTGCTTGCAAAAAACAAGATATTTAGAAAGCTTATAATTTAGTTTAGAACCGGATTTTTCCTCCAAGATCTATGTTATAGCTTCTTGAAGAGCCTCGAAGTTCATAAGCAAACTGGCTAAACATTTCAACTTTAGGTGTGAATGCAAAGTGATTTCCTGCTCGGAGGAGCAGAGTTTGCCGTGCAAGATTTGTTCCAAGAGCTCTCCAAGAATCTCCACTAATCAAAAGAGTTGTTTTAGTGTTTGGATTATTACGAACAATATCAGGAACATAAGCAACAGTAAGATCGTAAGAAGCTGTTTCATTATTCAGAAGTTTTTCAAGTCTTACACCGACAGGTACAGCAAGATTAAAGAGATTACTGCTTTCGAAAGAACGAGCTTCTGTACTGGTTTCTTTAAAGTCTTCTTGATGAGCGTAAGTTAACTGTATTTTCATAAATGGAGAGAAAGAATTTAACCATCGCGTATGTTGTGTTGGAACAGGAACAAGTCCTCCAATTTCAATACCAAAGCCATCACTATTCCAACTACTTTCAACTTCGGGTAAAGTTGTATAGGAAGTTTTCATATCATTAGTGGTATGACAATAAATTAGTTGTGCGTTGAACACTAAAGATAGTGGTTCCAAAGAGCTATAGTATCCTTCAGGAAGTAAGTTTGTGATATAGTCCATACGACCTATATGCTGAAAGTTTATAGCTCCAGCATAAGCTGTAGTTTGGTCTTTTGTAACTAAACGATCTTTATTTCTTCCAAAGAGCTGGCAAAAAGCTACATTAAAGATGTCTTCAGATACTGTAGGTGTAGTAGCTCCAATGATATAGCCTGAAGATTTATAACGGAATCCTTGTTGGGATGGAGTGTTATTTCTATTGAAGAAGTTGGCAATTCCTGATCCCCAAATACCTCGTTCTTCGTTAATTGCATAGGTGCTTCTGTTCATGACATCTTGAATAGCTCGAATGTCAACAAAAGATCCCCAAAGGCTATTGGGAACTAAGTTTCCTCTTCTTTCTGGATTTGGAATATAACCTGTTTTTGTCCAAGCTATAGTTGCTGTTTTTGTTTTAGGATCTGATGTAGTAGTATCACTATCTACCCAAGTAGTTGCCCAAGTTCCTTGATAACCATAATGCGTTGGAGTTTCCAGGGTAGGAGATTCAGGAACTTCAGAAGTTGTTGGTGTATTTTTAGAGGATAATTTTACAAAACCATAAGTTTGTGGATTTCTTAAATCATGGTTTTCATAAGAATTCCCTTGATTATCCATTAGAGTAATAGGACCTGAGAGAGAGACTACTTTATCTGTTGCTGTTGCAGAAAGTGTAGCTTGGCCATTATTTAGGGAATCCATGTTAATGGCTAAATTTTTAACAGTGACTCCTTCTGTGCTTGCTGATAGAGTAGTTCCAACGTCCATAAGAAGAGTAGATGTCGCTTCTTGATCGAATTTATTCGTATCAACAGTGACACCATCTTTCAAAATAAGTGTTCCACCCTTTAAAGTGACAGGTTGTTTAAATGTTGATTTGCGATTACCCTCTGTAGATTTTTCTGTTTCAGAGAGCCTTTCTCCAGAGAAAACAATGGATCCTCCATATGTTGTAGAAGAGTCAGCGGGGGTCTCATTAATGTTTAAGGCACTCGATGCTGTTCCTTCTCCTGTAACAGGATCATAGAAGAAAATAGAATTTCCGGAAGTTGCTCTAAGAGTTAAGAATTTAGCATTACTCCCTAAATCAACAGAGCTTCTTGTAGCTGTTCCATTATTAATAACTTTATTGTCATTGAAGGTAATATTACTGTTGTCTGCGGAAATACTAATTTCCCCATCATTAGCAATGGCTATAGCTCCTCCCTTGGGAGAGGTTGTGTTTTCTGCAGAGTTATTAGAAAAAAGAATACCATCTCCTTCTCCAGAAGATAGAGAGAGTTTTTTTGCGTAAAGTGCTCCACCACTACCTTTTGCTATATTGTTTGTGAAAGAAATTTTTGAATTTCCTGTGATAGAAAGAGTCGGATCTGTTCCTCCATTCGTCTTGGTACAGCAAATGGCTCCGCCATTTCCTGTTGTCCCTTTTGCTGTGTTCCCATCAAAAAGGACAATTTTATTCCCTGCAATAGTGCAGTTGCCTTCTGCACAAATAGCACCTCCTGAAGTATCTCCAATATTACTTATAAAGGAAATTACACCTAAGTTCGATGAAATGTTAGAAGTGCTGGAGCAAAAAAGCGCTCCTCCTTTTTTGGCTGTTGTTGCAGAGTTTTGAAGAAAAGAAATAGAACCTGTATTCCCTGTTAATTCTAATGTTTTTGTGGAAATAGCTCCGCCATCTTCTGCAGAGAAATTATTAGAGAAAACTATAATGTGGCTATCTTTAAGATTTGTTGCTCCTTTAGAGATAATAGCCCCCTTACCAGTTGTTACGGTGGTTGCAGGAGATAATACGAAAGAAAGGTTATGGAATCCTTCTAGAGTCAAAGACTTATCTGCTGTCGATACGTCGATGGCACCGGGATTGGCTCCTGCATCAATAGTGTTAAATGACATGGAGTGACCATTGCCGTCAAAAGTTAAATCTCCAGAAGCTTCTTTAAAACAAGATGTTGTGAGAGCTGTTCCTTTACCTGCATTAGAAATAGACATATCGCCAGTAAGAGAATATGTTGTTCCTTCTGCTTTTGTTGTGCTTTTGGGAGTGAATGTGCTATTTGCATCTCCGTTATAACTGTCTGTTGGACCTAAAGGGATAGTTTCTGCAAATACTGAAAAGTTTGAAAGTGGGAGAGCTATAGCTGAGGAGATTAACAGCCAATACAGGGAACATTTCATAACGATTTCTCTAATACATTAAGGTTATTTTGCCGATAAGGTAAATGTGAAAAAAAGTCTATCAAAAAGAGTAGATGAATTTTTTTTCTTTTAGAATAAGACTTTACTTCCAAGATTGATGTTGTAGCTTCTTGAAGAGCCTCGTAATTCAAAAGCAAACTTACTAAACATTACAAGATTTGGTGTTGCGGCATAGTGTGCTTCTGTTCGAGAAATAACAGCTTGTCTTGAAAGATTTGTTCCCAGTGTTTTCCAAGTAGCATCATTCATTAAAAGTGTTGTCATGCTATAGGGATTCTTACGATAAATATCTGGAGTATACATAAATGTTGTGTTTAACGTTGCTCTGGTCATTTTGCTCTCAAAAGTTATACCAATAGGAAGAGAGACATTAATAAGATTAGAGCTATCAAAAGATCGAGCGTTATTACCAAGCTCTTTGAATTCTTTTTGATGAGCGCAAACAACTTCTGCTTTGAGGATAGGAGCTATACTATAAAAGCTTTTGAATCCCTTGGAAAAATAAAACGGCATGGTACCGATAAGTTCCGCTGCAAAGCAGTCATTGCTCCAACTACTTTTTACCTCTTCAGGAACAAAAGTATAGCGGGTAGTCATGTCGTTATTTGTGTAACTATAGCTGACTTGAGCTTCAAAAATGAAATCGTGAACGTTTTCTTTAGCAAATTGATTATCAAAGAAGAACCAAAAAGGATGATAGAGATAGCCTGCATGCTGGAAGTACAAAGAGCCTGCATAAATTGTAGAGTAATTTTTTGCTAAAAAATGATCTCTGTCATTTCCGTAGAGCTGACAAAAGGCGAGGCTAATAATATCTTTCGAAGAGAGGAGTTTAGATGTTCCTATTACATAGCCAGAACTTGTATGTTGGTATCCTCGATTAGTGAGAGTAGAATCTTTATGAAGAAAGTTCGCAAGTCCAGCTCCCCAGAGACTCCAAGGGTTTTTCCCCTCGTGGAAACTTGTTTTTACAACTTGTTGAAAAGCACGAATATCGATGCATGATCCCCAAAGGATATTAGGAACCAGAGAAGTTACTCTTTCCGGATTGGGAATATAGCCTGTTTTTTCCCATGTTAACGTTGCTGTTTTTGAATCTGTTGCTTCTGTCCAAGATACAGACCACTTTCCTTGATAACCGTAGTGTGATTCAGGATTAAAGAGAGTTGGATCCAAATTTTCTGTATGGATATTGGTAAGAGTTGTTGAAAGCTGTAAGAAAGAAAAAACTTTGTTTTGATCGAATGTTAAATTTTCGTAGGCTTGTCCCGAAGCATCAATAAGAGTAAGACGTCCTGATAGATTTATGTTGCTTGTTGTAGGAGCTTTCAATGTTGCTTTTTTTGTCGTATCTAATGAACCTACATTGATTGTAAGATTTGAAACGCTTAAATTCCCTTCGCTTTCTAACGTTGTACCTGTATCCATAATAAGAGAGGTAGTTTCATGTTGCTGAAAGCTACTTGTTACAAGTATAGCTCCATTTTTAAGAACTAAGCTTCCACCGACCAGTGCCACAGGTTGTTTAATTGTTGATTTAAGATTTACTTCTTTTAAGGCTTCTTCTGCGTTCAGTTGCTCTCCAGAGAAAACTATAGATCCTTGATAGGTGGGATTCCAAGGAGTATCTGCAGCATTAATTTCCAATGTTTCTGTTGCTGCTGTTGTTGAAGAAGTTGTTATAGGGTCATAGAAAAAGATCGCATTTCCAGCAGATGCCCGTAATTTTGAGAATATTGCAGAATTTCCCATATCGAGAGCATTTCTTGTTATTGTTTTTGTGGGGTCTGTTCCTGTTATGAGTTTGTTCTCGGAAAAGGTAATATTTCCAGCATCTGCAGAAAGACTTAACTTACCAGAATCCGCGATTGCGATTGCGCCACCTTTAGCTGAAGTACTATTCGTTACGGAATTGTTTTTGAATAAGGTAGGGCCTTGAGCTGATAAAACTAGTTGATTCGTATAAATGGCTCCACCATTGCTTGTGGAAGAGTTAGAAGAGAATGTTAGGTGTTGGTTCCCTGAAAGAGTAAGAATTGGGGCAGGTGTTGCGGGTACAGTAGTGGTTGCAGCCTTGCTGCAATAAATAGCTCCACCGTTTCCTGTAGTTCCTGTTGTGGTGTTTCCCTCAAAGCTTACTACATAATTATTTGTAATAAAGCCATTGCCCTCACAGTAAAGAGCTCCACCTAATGCTGCAGAATTTCCTATGAAAGTAGCAGACCCTTGTGTATCACCAATTTTTGCTTCTCCCGTAGTATAGAGAGCTCCACCATTTGTTGTTGCAGAGTTCTTTTGAAATGAAAGAGCTGTGTTGCCACAAAATGTTATAGTATTAGCATTGAGGGCTCCGCCACTTTCTGTGGTTGCATTTTTGTCAAAAACTACATTTTTATTTTTTTGAAAGAGAGCAGGGCCTGTAGCTTTAACAGCCCCTTTTCCTCCTGTAGTAGGAGAATCAACAAAAAATAAATCAGAAAAATCTGACAGTTTTAAGATTTTTCCTGTAGCCGTATTGCTAATAGCAGCTCCTTCTGTAGAGTTAGCATTGATAGTATCAAAACTTAGAGAATATCCGTTGCCAATGAAAATTAGATCTCCTGCTGTTGCTTTGAAACAACTTCCTGTGAGTGGGGTTGGATTTCCTGCGTCAGAAATGGAAACGTTCTCTAAAAGCCTTAGGGTATTCCCATTTGCATCAGACAATTGCATAGGAGAGAATACTTCGGGTCCTTTGAAGCTATGTTTTGCAGTAAGATCGTTAGTTGCTGCAAATGCTGAGAAATTAAAGGAAAAAGAGAGAGCTGTAGTTGAAGAGATTAAAAACCAATAAAACGAGGTTTTCATGACAGAATACTATGGGTAGTTTCAAAAGATATTTGATCGAATACATCAATAAAATAAAGAAATCAAGGGAGAAAGGTAGAAGTAAGATGTTTAGAATTCTTCCCAAGTTGAATTGGGAAGAATTATTAAAATACAAAACTTGTTCCTATATCAAAGTTATAGAGACGAGAAGAACCACGGAATTCAAAAGCAAATTGACAAAACATCTCTAGAAAAGGATTAAAGCGAGAATGATTTGTAATTTGAGTAGAAATTGTTTGTCTTGCAGGATTAGCTCCCAAAGTTTCCCAGCTATCCCGGCTTACTAATAAGGTGGTGAAGTTGTCGGGGTTTTGACGATAGGCATCTATGGAATATGTCAACGCTAGAGATTGTTTGCTTGAAGAGATTTTAGATTGTCTTTCAAATCTCATTCCCATAGGAATGGAGAAGTTCACTAGCTTGCTGGGTTCAAAGCCTCGGCTTTCTGCAGAAGCTCGTTCTTGAAAGCGTTGTTGGCGGCCATAGATATACTGAGCATTGACGAATGGAGAATAATCTATTTGCCAAGATGAAGATAGAGATTTTGGAGCTAGATTTGCGCCGACTTCTATTCCGAAGTTGTTGTTTCTCCAAGATCCATGTGCTGTAGAATAACGCGTATAATGCGTTTTCATATGGTTGTCGGTATGTGTATAGGTAAGATGAGCATTGAGAATCACATTCTGTTTTTGCGGCGCTGTAGAGAGAATTTTTGGTGTTGTTTGGGCTTTTCCCCAGAGGGTATTTAAAATGTTGAATAAGGGAGTTGTGTGTTGGTAATAGAGCGTTGCACCATAGGTATCAGAATGATTTTTGGTAACCACATGATCCTTATCTCTTCCTGAGAGTTGACAGAAAGCAACTGATAGGAGGTCATCAGATGGCATGATTTTATTTCCACCTAAAGCATAACCTCCACTTAAATGTCGAAAACCTTGCCTCGATCTTCTTCTGTCTTGATGATAGAAATTCGTAATTCCTGAAATCCAAACACTTTGTGGTAAATAGGTATGCTGAGTATGGTTTTTCATAAGACCATGAATAGAGCGCATATCTATAACGTTTCCCCAAAGGCTATTGGGAACTAAAGAAGTGTTTCTTTCCGAATTGGGAGTGTAACCCGTTTTAGTCCAAGAAACAGTGGCAGATTTTGTTGTTCCCGTTGTCGTCCAGTCTAAAGACCAGTAACCTTGATAACCATAATGTGTTGAGGGATCCAAGCTTGTTGTTAGAGGAATCGCCGCTACAGAAGCGACTCCTGTTCCGCTTGTAGAGACTTCAAGAAGAGAGAACATTTGAGGATTTCTTAGAGTATGATCTTCATAGAAATCACCATATTCATCTACAAGTCCTACAGGGCCAGTTATTGTGATATTTTTATTTTCCGGAGTTTTAACTGTAGCCTTTTTGCCATTACTTAAAGAGGATAGATTGATGTTGAGGCGATTTAAGGAAATGTCATCACTTGTAGCTTCTAACGTTGTTCCCGTATCCATAACAACAGTTGCTTGCTCATCCTGGGTGAGACTACTCAACTTAACTGTGACACCTTTTTTAAGAACTAACTTTCCATTAGCTAGTTTTACAGGAGATTTGATAGTTGATACCAGATTTTCTACTACTGCAGTTTCTTCTGCATTGAGCTTTTCCCCAGAGAAAACTATAGATCCTGTGTATATTGTTCCATCAGCATCAGAAGGATTTAATAACAGTGTAGAAGGAGGAGTTGTGGTTGGAACTGAGGCTGGTGCCGAGGCTGTTACAGTTGGCTGTGGTTGAGGCTGTGGTACTGGGGGAGAAGTAGGTGTTGTACTATGGGTTATAGGATCATAAAAGAAAATGTTGTTTCCCGCAGATGCTGCCATCATGCTAATTGTAGCATCATCCTCTAGGTTTATAGCGCTTCTTTTTACATTTGTTGCATCAACGATTATCGTGTTGCCTAGAAAGGAAATATCTCCTTTATCTGCAGAAAGTACAAGAGAACCTTTTGGTGCAATCGCAATAGCACCGCCTTTTCCAGGATTCGTTGTACTTCCACTTTTATTGAAAAGGAATTCTGTTGGACCATTTGCGATGAGGAATAGTTTTTTGGCATAAATAGCTCCCCCATTGCCTTCGGCAGAATTGTAACTAAAGTTGATAGAAGCATTTTCTTCAAACTTAAGTTCTGGATTGAGTGTGGATCCATTCGCAAAACTATTTATAGCTCCACCATGAGCATTTTCTCCTGTTGTAGAGTTATTGATAAAAAAGATTTGACCATTACGCTCGATATCAGTGGATCCTTTAGAAGATAGAGCACCACCTCCAGATTCCTTGGCAGAATTGTTAGTAAAGATTAACGAACCTAAATTTTCTTGAAGAGTCAATGTCGTTTCACTTGATACAGCTCCGCCTTGTTTATCGGAGGTATTTCCTTGAAACGTTATGTTTCCTTTTGTGCCTGATAAAGAGAAGTATTTGGCTTTAAAAGCTCCACCGTCGTTTGTAGAAAAATTGTTTAATGCAAGGAAATGATCTACTTTAGAAATTGTTAATCCCCCTCCGGAAGTAGCAGCTCCCGAGCCTGTGGTCACTGTGCTAGCAGGAGCATTTTTAAAAGTAAGACTATAAAATCCCGAAAGAGTTAAGTTTTTGTCTGTTGTAGTCTTGATTGCTGTAGGATGGGCTCCAGCATCAATAGTGTTGAAAATTAAGGAGTGGCCTTGTCCTAGGAAGGAAAGGTGTCCAGCTGTATCGTTGAAGCAGCTTTTTTCTAGCGGAGTCGGAATACCTGCAGAGTAGATAGAAATATCGTTAAGAAGAGTATAGGTAGTCCCTTCTGCATCACTAGTTTCTTTTGGAGAATAGATGGTGTTTTCTGTTCCATCAAAGCTTTCTTTTAGATCGACATTAGCTGCTTGAGCAGAAAAATTTAGAGAGAAAAAAAATAGAGCAGGAGAAAAAAATAACCAAGAGCTTGAGGGCTTCATCTGTAATATGCTTTTTTTGAAACTAAAGAATTACTCGAGCCGATACTACAAAGAAAAAAAGAAATCAAGAAACAAAGCTTTGATGCAATTTATAGGAGAAAATTTTTCCTTTACCTAAGTCTCAACCCTAAAAGAAATATCTTGCTTTGCAATCTGCATTATAACTCCTTGAAGAAGAACGAATTTCAGCACCTCCACATATAGAAACTTCAAGATGTCTTCCTAATCTATGGTGAGAAGAAACTTGAGCTTGGAAGCCCTGTCTTGCAAGATTTGTTGCAAATGTCATCCAAGAAACTCCAGTAGCAGGCATAGATGTGTGGCATTCAGGTGTATCCCGATAGAGATCAGCATTATAAATAAGTGTAAGGTCGAAAGCATGTGGAGAGGATTCCGTATGCTTCTCTAACATAATTCCTATAGGGAGAGAGAGTTTTATCAAATGGCTGCTTGAGAAATTACGAATGTTTGTTGCTTCTGCAACTTCTTCAAAGCCGATCTGATTTGCGTAAACAAATTGAAGTTTTACAAATGGAGAATAGGTGATGTAATGATTGTCAGCTTTAATCGGCATGTAGTTGGAAGATTCGAAAGCTATACAATGATTGTCCCATGTACTTTTGCCATGCTGCGCATTGACATATCGAGTTTCCATATCATTATTAGCTCGTGCATAGGTTACATGAGCTTTCATAATGACTAAAGTCTCTTTGGGGAATAGAGGAAGGACTCTAGAAAATGCGTGATTACGCAAAAACTCTGGAAGAGTCACGGATTGCGTATGTTGTGCATAAAAAGTCCCTGAATAGACTCGAGATTTGATATCAGAAATTGAGTAATCTTTAGATTTCCCAAAAAGTTGAGATACTGCGATTCCCATAATATTTCCTGAAGGGATATCTATACCTCCTCCAATAACATAACCCCCAACAATATGTCTAAAGCCGCTGCCGACACTCGCTTTACGGTTTCGATGGAAGAAATTGGACGTTCCCGCAATCCATATGTTGTTAGGTGCAGCATTATTTATGTTTGTTGCAATTATGTTTTGAATTGCCAGGGTATCTTGTGTGATGTTCCATAAAGAGTTTGGAACTAAGAAAGCATGGCGTTCTGGAAGAGGAATATATCCTGCAGATTCCCATTTAGCAGTGAGTACTGTTTTACCTTCTGAAGTGACAGTTGGTACAAGAACCCATTGACCTTGATATCCTGAAGATGAAGGAAGATCTCCAGAGGGAGTCATGCTAAAACCTGAAACGTCAACGCTTCCTCCAGTTCCTGCAGAAAGATCGAAAATAGGAATGCTAAAGTCGTGACCAAGAGCGGGGTTCTCGTAAGATCCCATATTATTATGATATTTCAGACTTCCTGTAAGAGTAAGTTTTCCAGAAGAGTTATTTACTGCAATTTTGATAGGTTTACTTGTGGGATTGATTGTATCTATGTTTACAGAGAGATTAGTAATTTCTAAATTTCCGCCATCTGTAGACGTAGTCTCTAAGGTTGTTCCTGTATCCATAAGAATTATAGAATCAGGATTTTGTTTTAGAGATTTAACGGATAAGCCTGCACCGTCTTTTATTACAAGACTTCCGTTTTTTAATTCCACATCCTGTTCTAAGTTACTAGTAGCACCTGTAGGATTTTTTAATAATTCTTCAGTAAGCTTTTCTCCAGAAAAAACAATCGTTCCTGTATGTGGAGTCTCTGTTCCTGTTGTAGATGCTGACATGTAAGGTAGTATTGAGGAGCTTGCAGAGTCAAAAAGAATACTCGCATTTACAACTGGAGTAACACTATTTGCTTCTGCAGGAACTATTGGAGTTGGAGCATTGATTATAATTTTTGGTGCTATTTCTGTAGTTGTAGATTTGGCTATCGTAATGGGATCATAAAAATAAATTGTATGACCATGATCAGCCTGTAGGGTCATAGTAGAGTTGTCACCTAAGTGAATTGCATTGGGAACTATTGTTCCATCAGCTGTTTTTATAGTATTGCCTTCGAAGATAATGTCCCCACCTATTGCTGATAGAGTAAGAGTTCCTCCATTGGCAATGGCAATAGCTCCTCCTTGACTTGCACTATTCTTTAAGAAGGTTGTTGTGCCTCCTGCAGAGATCGTACAATCTTTTACATAAATAGCTCCGCCAGAAGTTGTAGCTGTGTTATTTGAGAATGTTATTGTTCCGTTCTCTGTTGCGGAGAATTTGGTGCCATAAATAGCTCCTCCCGATGCTGTTGCAGAGTTGTTATCAAATGTTATACTTTGGTTTTTAGAAAGTACAACTCCCGTTTGAGTTTTATCCGTTGTATTTTCCGTTGTATTTTCTTCATAACAGCATAAAGCACCTCCACAACCATCAAGGTTTGGTGGAGTTGTTGTGTCTGCGACTTCTGTTTCTTCTGTTGCTTTTTCTACTACTGTTGTGTCGCCAGTTGCTGATATGCTCCTCCAATCAAGGAACATAGCTTTCCTATGAAGCATTGTTACTACTGAAGCCGTTCCTTCTGGGGAGGAAGAAGGTTGTGATACTTCAGTATTAGAAGTATCAGTACTAGAAGTATCAGATGTTGGTGTATCGCTTGGCTCTGATGTAGCAGTAGAAACTGCTTTGTTGCTACTTTTGTTGCTGCTAAAGACAACAGAAGTATTTTCTGAAAGAGAAAGTTTTCCTCCAGAAACATATACGGCCCCACCAGTTTTTGCTTTGTTGTCTTCAAAGGTAAGCTTGTTCTTTGTTTTACTCATATTGAGAGTATGAGAACAGATTGCACCTCCTTTTTCTGTATTGCTGTTGCTTTTGAAAGTAACGAATGCATTTTCAGAAAAAATCGCATCACCATCTGCTCTATTTGCAACAAAAACAGCTCCCATGCCCAATCCCGCAGCTGCTTCGCTTGATGGAGATTTAATGAATGAAAGAGTAGAAAAACCTGAAAAAGTTAGAGGCGTAGCTTGAGTTGGAGATTCTGTGGATGTACTTGTATCATTTGAAATAGCGGCGCCATGACAGCCCATAAGGTTTACGGATTCAAAAATTAACGAAAAACCTGCTCCAACAAAAGTTAATTTGCCAGCTGTATTGCTGAAACAGGTTTTAGCTGCTGTGTGGCCTGTTTGAGGAGGAATATTTTTAAAGATCACGTCGCTTGTAAGAGTATAAGTCGTGCCTTCCGCATCAGTAGTTTTTTTACTAGGAAAATCTGGTTCTCCCGAGGCTGATCCTTCAAATCCCGTTGAGAGATCTACGGCAAATAGACTCCATGAAGATAAAGAAAGTGCAGAAGAAACTAAAAACCAATGGAAAGGACGTCTCATATTCTAAGCTTGTGTAATTAAAAATTGTTATAATAAATAAGGAAGAAGTCAGAAAAAATCAAGAAATAGCTTTACATTTGAAAACAACGAAGAAAGGAATTTACGATCAGTCAGTGTTTTATTAAAGCAAAACACAAAAAACTTATCATACCTCGCCATAAAAATTATTATGGCGAGAACATTATAACGCACTGAATCTTGGAACAAAATCTCTAAAGACAATAAAGAGATTATTCTTTATCGGAATGAACGTGATGGCAGCAGCTCTTAGAAGAACTTTCACTATGACAATGAGACTTTTTACAACAACGGAAGAAGCTTATCAAACAAATGAGTCCAGCAATTCCAATAATGATAAAGACAAATCGTCCAATAGAAGAAGTTCCTTCTATTCCCAATCTCGCCATAATGTTTACTTGATGATGCGTGACTCCTATAATTCCCACATTCAATGCAGAAAGAACAACTATAAGAGAGGAAATTCCTCGAACGAGTTTGCCTAGCATTGCTTTTCTCCTAAGTGATGTATACTTAATTCCATCTTTTAGTCTTTTTTTTAATTTAAAAAACTTTTTTTTTCAAATACGAATGTCTTTTCTCTCAAGGGGGTAGCGTTGACTTTTTGCATACAAAGAGTTAAGTTTAATAGCAAAGTTTGGTTTTGATGCTAACTCTCGTGTTTTCGTCTTTTAAATGATAATTTAGGATTTTAATATTATGGCGCAGCAATCTTATGTAGATAAGCAAGAAGTTTTACTTTTAGCAAAAAGTTCCGCTTTACAGTTAAGTGATGAGTTGGCTCAAGAATATTCAGACTCTTTGAATGAAATCATTGGAACTATGGAAGCTACTTTAGAAATCGAAGTTGCTGATATAAGTTCTGAAGAATTGTTGACTTATGTTGTCGGTCCTGAGGATCTTCGAGAAGATATCGTAGATCAAAGCTTTTCTCGCCAAGAGTTTTTGTATAATGTTCCTGAATCTTTAGGGGGGCTAGTGAAAGTCCCAACAGTGATGAAATAGTCTAGGCAAGAGGAGTTTATGTATCGAAATAGTGCTATAGAACTAAGAGAAGCTGTTGTTTCTGGGAAACAATCTGCATTTAAAATAACGCAACAGTGTTTTTCCCATATTCGAGAAAGAGATAGTGAAGTCGGTGCTTTTATTTCCTTTTGTGAAGAGCGCGCTTTAGAGAAAGCTGAAAGCGTAGATGCTAAGCGCGCTCGTGGAGAACCCCTTGGAAAACTTGCTGGTGTTCCTATCGGAATAAAGGATAACATTCATATTAAAGGATTGAAAACCACATGTGCATCTCGCATGCTGGAAAATTATCAAGCTCCTTTTGATGCTACAGTTATAGAGAAAATCGAAGCCGAAGATGGAATTATTTTAGGCAAACTCAATATGGATGAGTTTGCTATGGGATCTACAACACGCTATTCTGCATTCCATCCTACCCATAATCCCTGGGATTATTCTCGGGTTCCTGGAGGATCTTCAGGAGGATCTGCAGCAGCAGTAGCGGCAAGATTTTGTTCTCTTACTTTAGGATCTGATACAGGAGGTTCTATTCGTCAGCCGGCTGCATTTTGTGGTGTTGTTGGCTTTAAGCCTTCTTACGGTGGAGTATCTCGTTATGGTCTTGTTGCTTTTGGATCTTCTTTAGATCAAATTGGTCCTATGGCAACCGTTGTTGAAGATATTGCTTTAGCTATGGATGTCTTAGGATGTCATGATCCCAGAGATGCAACTTCTCGAAAACTCTTTTTGGGATCTTTTGTTGAAGGTTTATCCAAAGAAGTTCCTAAATTGATTGGTGTGCCTTTAAATTTTTTAGAAGGACTTCGTGAAGATGTTAAGAAAAACTTCTTTGATTCTTTGGCAATTCTTGAACTAGAGGGAAGTCGCATTGTAAATATAGATTTAGACATCTTACGTCATGCAGTACCTATATACTACATAATTGCTTCTGCAGAAGCTACTACCAATCTTGCAAGATTTGATGGGATCCGTTATGGCTATCGCTCCAAGCGGTCCAATATGCATGAAGTTTATGAGTACTCCCGAGCTGAAGGTTTTGGAAAAGAGGTTATACGAAGAATTCTCCTTGGGAATTACGTACTTTCTGCAGAAAGGCAAAGTATATATTACAAAAAAGCAACAACTATACGAGCGAAAATCATTCAGACTTTTTTAGCTGCATTTGAAAAGTGCGAAGTTATAGCACTTCCTGTTTGTTCTTGTCCTGCCTTTGAACCTGAAGAAATCTTAGATCCTTTATCACTATACTTACAGGATATCTATACTGTAGCTATGAATTTGGCTTATCTTCCAGCTATTGCAGTTCCCTCTGGATTTTCTCGAGAAGGACTTCCTTTAGGATTGCAGATCATAGGCCAACATAGCAAAGATATACAAGTGTGTCAGGTTGGTTATAGTTTTCAAGAGCATTCTAAAATTAAAAATTTATATCCTGATGGCTTCGGACACTGGTTAGATGAAGGAGGGATAGCATGAGTAGTGATATTTATGCAGATTGGGAATCTGTGATAGGATTAGAGGTTCACGTAGAGCTTAATACTCAATCAAAATTATTCAGTACTGCTTTGAATCGTTTTGGAGATGAGCCCAACACGAATATTTCTCCCGTATGTATAGGATTACCAGGATCTCTTCCCGTATTGAACAAAACTGCAGTTCGAAAGGCTGTACTTTTTGGCTGTGCTGTACAAGGAGAAGTCGCTTTTTTTAGCCGTTTTGATCGTAAGTCTTATTTTTATCCTGATAGCCCTAGAAATTTTCAAATTACACAATTTGACCATCCTATTGTGCGTGGGGGTAGAATAAAAGCTTTTGTCTCAGGAGAAGAGCGTTATTTTGAGCTTGCTCAAACTCATCTCGAAGATGATGCTGGTATGTTGAAGCATTTTGGAGAATTCGCTGGTGTGGATTATAACCGTGCTGGTGTTCCTCTAATAGAAATCGTTTCGAAACCCTGTATGTTTTGTGCTGAAGATGCGGTTGCATATGCAACAGCTCTTGTATCTTTGATAGATTATCTTGGAATCTCCGATTGTAATATGGAAGAAGGGTCTGTACGTTTTGACGTAAACATCTCTGTTCGTCCTAAAGGAAGTATCGAGCTTCGTAACAAGATTGAAATAAAAAATATGAATTCTTTTGCTTTCATGGCTCAGGCTTTAGAAGCAGAGAAGATTCGCCAAGTAGATGAATATCTTTCTCGGTCACACGAAGCTCCTAATATTGTTATACCTGCAGCAACATATCGTTGGGATCCAGAAAAAAAGAAAACTGTTTTAATGCGTTTAAAAGAACGTGCCGAAGATTATAAATACTTTCCAGAACCAGATCTTCCAACCTTACAGCTAACAGAAGATTATATTGAATCTGTAAGAGCTGAACTTCCAGAGCTTCCGTATGATAAATATCAGCGTTATTTGATAGACTATGCTCTTGCTGAGGATATTGCTGCGATTTTAATTAGTGACAAGCCTACAGCAATGTTTTTTGAGACCGCTTGTAAGAGTTGTCAAAATTATCGAGCTCTTTCAAATTGGATAACTGTAGAATTTGGTGGGCGTTGTAAGAATCTAGGTATTAAGTTACCGACATCTGGAATTCTTCCTGAAAGTATAGCACAACTTGTGAATGCTATTGATAAAGGAATGCTTACAGGAAAAATAGCTAAAGACATTGCAGACATTATGCTATCTTCGCCACAGAAAACTTTTTCTGAAATCTTAGAGGAAAACCCTGAGATGTTGCCGATGACAGATGAGAACGCCTTACGTAAAATAGTGTTCGATGTTGTTACAAGTAATCCAGAATCTGTTGCGGATTACAAGAGTGGTAAAGTTAAAGCTTTAAGCTTCATGGTTGGGCAGATCATGAAACGCACATCAGGAAAAGCACCTCCACAAAAGGTCAATGAGCTTATTCTTCTTGAGATGAATAAAGAGCTTTAATAGGAAAGAAAAAGCTCATAATCTGATTGTTTTGAGCTTTTTTTATTCGTCTTCAAATTCAGAATCAAAAGGATTCTTCTTTTTGTCATAAGAAAGAGAAGGCTTTGGCTTTCCATGTTTCTTGTTTTTATCTTCCCTGTCTGAAGAGCTTTCACCTTGATCTTGTTGTTGTTGCTGCTTGTCGTCTTTAGTATTTTTATCTCTAGAATCGTTTTTTGTAGGACTAATACGAGATGTGCGAAGCGCATGAGACGACGGTTGTTTTTGTGAAGTAGGTCCTCCTGAAGGATAAATCGGAACAGGTGTCATAATTATTGTTGCAGGAGTCTTTATTGGAGCTGGATCTATAGGTTGGAATGTGCTTTCTGTAGTGGAACTAAGTGTTGTGCTTTGCTGTGTTGATGATGTTGGAAGTACAGTTTTTTTTGACCCTAGAGTGTGAATTCCTCTAGGAGGAACAGGTGGGGGAGTTGAAGAACTGCTACTTGAAGATGAGTCAGAAGAAGGGGGTCTTTCTTGGGGAATTGTCCCTTGAGATTGCTTGCGGTTTTTTTTAAGTCTTGTGTGTTTGCGGACTTCTGTTTCTGATCGTTGTTTTTTAGCGGTGTGTGAAAGCAATTTTTTAGTTTCTCTTGCTACCTTTTTAGCGTCTTTAGGACTTGGAGATGGGGTAATCACTTCAGAAACTGTAGTTGTTTTATCTTTAGTATCTATAAGTTCTCGTTTGATATGAGCGCAAGTAACTTTGCTTAACGACATAAAGAATAGCCCAATTGTAATCACTCCCATAATAAATTGTGGGTTGGCAAAGAGTAAGGCTGTGCCTCCAGCACTGAAATACGCCGAAGCGATTAGTGCTGTGGCTATCCCAAGAACGATAATCGGTAATAAAACTGCAGTTAACGTATCAGCAATTTTTTTAGCTCTTGGTGTAGAGACTACGTCAGAGATTAGTAGGGTAATTCCTAAGGCTCCAATTACGAAACCAGGAATCAACCCGTAAAGAAGGAGACCTTGTCCTTGGGAAACTGCAAGAATTGAAATAATAGAAATGATCGCAATGGCAATAATGGTAAGATCAAAAACATAACGCATTTTGGGATTGCGATCAGGAAGCGTTATAAATCTACGAAATAGTCCTGCAGGTTGAGTTTTCAAGCGTTCTACAAGCCCTGATTTTGCTCTAGGTGGTTGTTGTGAGGGAATCGGAGAAGAAGTCCGAGCTTGGTCCAACTTATTAATAGGATTGCTCATATATTTGAAAACTCTCTTATTTAGTTGTATTAGATATACATATTTCTTGCTTTAGTATAAATCTTATTATTATTTAGTTAGGTCAACTTTATTTTTTTTAAAAAATTTAAAGATCTTAATTATAAAAATTATAAATTTTTTTAAAATTCTTAAAAAACGTCTGAATAAGAGCTGTTAAAACTACGTGGTAGGTAAATCTTTTGTAGTAGGACGTTGATACTCAGGTGGAAAAAGACGTTTGTGGACTTGAAGGAGTGTTGCGCTTGCTCCAAGAGAAACTCCAAGGCAGATAACAAAAAATACTGCTTCTGGAGGAACAGAGATCATAGCGAAAATCGATACAACGAGTAGAGCTATAACGAGTAGGTTGATTCCCCAAGCTGCTAAATAGGGAAGAGCCTCCTTGCAGCTTCTTTTATAGATACATTTAATCATAGCTTGTATCGGAATAAGAACAACGACAGAAGCTGCTACCATAGGAATGGTTAAGATCTTAAAGCTTCCTAAGATTACTGAAGCTAAAACCTCAATGATCATAGCAATCTTAGGGTAACGTGCTGTGCATTTCTGGGATTTATTGGCTATCAGACGTTCAGGAAAAAGATGATCAAGATAAAGACTAGCACCGTTTTTACAAGTAGTGCAAGAACTCATATCCACCTAAAATACAGATTTTACGTGAGGATTTTAAGTTTCCAAGTATTTTTATACAATCAGAATTTCCTGCTTCAAAGCCTTACTTTTTAAAGACTTAGAAAGCAATTTTTGCGGATCCTCCGAAAAATGCCGAGGTTTTGAAGGGATAAGTATTTTTATTATTGTTATGGTCATCTGCAAGAGAGATATCACTTCCTAAAGACCATCCGTAAAAGCCTCGGATGAAGCTTCCCGGCCAAGGAGTAAGTTTCACGTTTGCTTCTATAGCTCGACCTTGATATTCAAAAATCCCTAAAGAAGAAGAAAAATTATTTTTAGGTAGTTTCTTACGAAAGCGCGTAAGACGATAGGAAACTCCAAGATCACATACGGGAGTACAGTGATATTCTAACGAAAAATTCGTAGGATAGATGGAATTTAAAGTAAGATTTTCGTTAAATTTGTATGTTACTCCAATTAGAGGCCATGCTTTTTCTTGATGAAGCCCTGTTTCATTAATAACTCCAAATACAGCTGAGAGCTTGTCTGTTGCTTGATATTTTCCAGAAAGAATCCCTTGATAGAGTCCATAACCTACTTTAAAATTTTCTGGATCTAGGAGTCCTGAAAACATAACAGACCATTGCCAATTTTTCATGGAGAGAGTGTATGCTCCCACAGAAAGCAAAATGTAATTGTAATAAGATTTATCCTGAAATGTTGTGAATCCTAAGGTTTTCGGGTCTTCGATAGGAAAAGTTGACAAGCTGTTCCAAAGAATATTAGCTCCAACATAGCCCGTAGACATAAGAAGCCCCGATTGCATTGTTATAGGAAGAGTACAAAGTATTGTTGCATCATATTGACGATAACCTAAAGTTTGCTCTTTAAGATGTTTGAAGTTGGCATTATTGACTTGTAGATATTGAGTTTGACAAGAGATTGCTTTGGGGGGAGAGGTTTCACAAGATTTAGGGTCGATTCCTAAAGCATCTTGAAGAATAAAAATCGGTGTGGAAAGAACGTGTCCTGCAAACGTAATGAGTTGAAATAGTAGCTTGAACATATGTCGTCGTTATCTTTAACGGAAAGATTCTCAGGAAAGGCCTGCTGCTTTTTCTAAGGATAAAAATAAAAGTATACTGGATAGCCACATTACCATCTAATAATTTCCTGTGAAGGATATCAGCGCTTAACTTCTTAAGAAGCTATTTAAGGAGTATATTTGTTGTGTAGAAGATCAAATTTTCTCAGCACAGATTTCTGAGAAAGTTTTAAAATGAGCTTTGCAAAGTTTTTTTAAAACCTCTTCACCTTGAGCTTTCAAAATAGCTCTACCTACATCTTTAACGCGAGAACTAGCCCCTTTTGGAAGCTGAATTTTATGGAGATTTTCAAGTTTTTTTATAGAGGTAATAAAAGCTTCTCGAGCAAGAATAGACGCTGCAGCAACTACAATGTCCTGTTCTGCTCTAGGCTTTTGTATGAGGAAAATATCTGAATTTTTCTTTTTTAGAGCTTTAAGAAGAGTGTGTTTTGAAGCTGCAAATTGATCTGAAATGGCAAAGACTTCCTTAGCGGGGTAAGGAGCTAAGTGGTCTATAATAGATGCGTGTCCCCAAGCGAGTAAAGCGTTAAGATTGTGAAATTTTCCATAAAGTTCGTTATACTTTTCAGGATATAAAATTAGAACGTCATAAGTACATAAAGAGCGTATAGTTTTCGCAAGAGATAAAATTGTAGTATCGCGAAGTGTTTTAGAATCTTGAATGTTTGTTTTATAAAGCTTTTTTAGAACCATAGCATCTGAAGCATAAACACCCGCTACACATAGGGGACCAAAAAAATCTCCCTTTCCAGATTCATCTACTCCAATACGAGGTCGAAGATCTTGTCTTAAGGTAGGACAAGATATCGAATGGAGGACTTCGGGTTCCAATATAAACTCAACGAATTCTTGTGAACCTTTTCCTTGAATTACAAGTTTTCCAGAAGAATACAAAGTACAGGTTACTGTCGGAGACTTTGCTTGAAATATGGTATTTTGGGGATAAGAAAAAATAAAACTTTTTTCTTCTAGTTTTTCTTTAAGTTTAGTTTGAGATTCTGGAGACAAAGTCGTTACGAAAGGTGAAGACATTTGTAATAGGACCTCAGCGTTACCTTAGCATACAATATACACACCAATGATTTCCAGATACAAATTAAACATTATTCATGTATATTCTTGAAGTAGTCTCGATACAGAGGTATTGGCTGTTTAAAAACTCCTTGTGTTCTTTTGGAAAGAAGAACTTACCGAAATTAAGAAATGAAAGCTTATCTGAAGGTAAAACATCCTTATGACAGAACATATTCATAAAGAGCTTGTGCATTTAGGAGATGTCTTTCGCTCTCGCCGTGAAGAGCAGGCTTTATCTTTGAAAGATGTGGAGGCTGCAACTTCTATCCGTTCCTCTTGTTTAGAAGCGATTGAGAAAGGGCATTTGGGTAAGCTTATCTCTCCGATATATGCTCAGGGATTCATAAAAAAATATGCTCTATACCTTGGATTAAATGGTGATCAAATTCTTCAAGACCATCCATATGTTCTGAAAATTTTACAAGAGTTCTCGGAACATAATATGGAGATGCTTTTAGATTTGGAATCTATGGGAGGGAGGAACTCTCCAGAAAAGGCTATCCGTTCTTGGGCTCATCTTGGTTGGGCAGGACTATTCGTTCTCTGTGGTGTCACTTTATGGTGGCTCGGATCTTTATTTTCTATCTTTTAATGATTTTCTTTTTAGTAAGATAGGTTTTTCCATTCTGTTAGAAACTAGCCACGGTAAAATTGCATTTATAGTTGTTTTTACAAGTTTTTTTGGTTTTCAGAAAACCAACTTGTTCTCTTTTTTCTTTATTTAAGAGTTTTGAGATTCTAATTTTGCACAACTTAAAATTGTTTTGTGAATTATGAAAAGCTTATTAGTAAGCAGTTTATCTGCAAAGAATCTTACTTACAAAATACAAAAACTGAACGAGATTAATTTTTATGAAAGGAGATATATCTTTTATTAAGAAGGTGTTGTGAAATGGACAAGAAAAGTTTATGTTTTAAGGAGAGAGTTTCTCTCCTTAAAACATAATCACATTTAACCTAAGAAGCAGCTGCTTTGGACTTTTTGGGATAATTTGAGAAGATCTTCTTGATCGCCAGGATCCCATCCTTCTTCTTCATCATTATTTCCTCCATCAGTTTCATCGGTCTGAACGTAAGGAAATATTTTTGAGTTATCTGTTTCTGTGAATGTGCCCCAGAGTTGATCTAATACTGCAGACCATGGATTGCTTGGATCCATTGGGTCAAATGGCAGTTCAGCAGGGTTCCGTTTATTTAAAGGAATGAAACCTACACCCATGACACAGAGACAAATTAATTGAAGATAGAGTCCCTTATCGAGGCAACAGCCAGATCCTTGCATAGAGAAAAGTTCAGGATTGTTTCCTAGTAATTTAGCTAGAAGTGCTTTCAATAAATTGCAGACTTCTTCGGAATGATCACCTAAAGGCCCTCTATACTGCTTACCAAGCTTAGAACCCCATGCGGATTGGAGTCGTCTTTCTAAACAAGCAAAATTTAAGCGTACAGCTTGTTTAGTGGCAACACCTCCTTCTCCTCCAGTAGCGCCCCCCCCCCCGCCTTCATCTTCTTCTATATTGTCATGCAACACCCAAAATGTAGGAAGATTTTGAGCTACTGGAATGCCTTTCCCTTCATGTTTAGCCTCTACCAATTCCGTTAATCTTTGTACTAGAATGGAGTTTATTCCAGGACAATTCTGAGGATTATTAGCTGTTTCGAAAAGTTCTCTACTGATTTCACATCCCAATCGTTTGCCTAACTCTTTACTACATTGGATACACCTATTTTCAAAATCACTTTTTTTATCATGATCAACTGAGCCATCGGGGCCGATGTTTTGAAGAAGAACTTCTCCTCCTCCGTTCCCTAGAGCCATACCTACACAAATAGGGCCGTACTTCTCCTTCATTTCTTTGACAAAGTCGTGTGCTGCTTTAGGATCAAAGTGTTCTTCTCCGTTGATACAACAATCGAAGCAACAGCTCAATAACCAACTACAACATTCTGGGCAGTGTTCTTTACACCAAGGAGTACATCTTCGATCGCAAGACGTAAGCGCTTTTTGAGTATGTTGGTTGTCAAGAAAACTTGTTAATACCTGTCCTGAGTTTTGTATGGTCTCTAAGAAATCACCGCCTCCTACCTTAATAATGAAATCTACTGTTGCTTTGCCTTTCTCTCCCCTTGCTGGCTGTTGCGTTATTACGGGAGCGCCCTGTTGATTTAGAGGAACATTTTCGTTCCCATCATCTCCTGGTCCTCCTGTTGTTACACGAGCACTAAAAGAACAAGGACAAGGCAAGCACATAAGTATTTTCTCCGTTTAGAGGATTAAAAACACAAGATATTGATAAACAACGACTTGTTGGTGGCACATTTTATAGATAAGGAGGAAATTTTGCAACTCGTCGCGATGATTCAGAGCTTCTTAAATTGATAGAGGAATAGGATAAAGTGACTTCCAGAATGCTTTACATGCGATTTTGTCTTGAAAATTTTTGCAAGAAAAATTTTTTCTGAAGAATGAATTTAGATTTTTTTTTGCGAATCTGATGTGTTTTAAACTTTTTTATTTACTTTTTTGTAAAAAATTTACAATCTTGTGCTGAAATCTTCTCCAGGTAGTCCATATTTCGATTTACAAAAGGTGCAACGCTTTGTTTTGTGATGATTATTGTCGGATGTGCTGCATTAAGCAACAGTAAGATTCAAATGGATCTTGTGTGTTTGAGAAAACTTGTATAGTTTGAAAAATATTTTCAAAAGGTAATTCAAAATTTTTCAGATGAGTTCAAAGTTATTAAAAAGTGGAAGAAGAGTTAGTTGCTATAGGTATGTTTTTGCATAAGAATTTAGAAACTTCTTTACCTGAAGTTTATTCTCAATTTTTTTGCTCTATATGTAAATTTTTATAGAAGAACGTTTTTAGAGAAAAACGTGCTATCAAGTATGAGTGATAGTCCACATCTTATAAAAGCTATAGGTTTTACATATGCGAAGCAAAAGATGGAATTTTTAGGTTTAGTATATTATCCTGATGCGAAAGCTTGTTTTCTTCTACATACGCTTTCTCTACAAGCTGCATCTCAAGAATAATAGGTTTCGTTAGTTAGTCTTTGATATGCAATAGCACAAGAAGTATTAGGTTTTCATCTAAGTTAGATTTTTTTCAATTCAGCCTTAGATATTCTCTCTGTCCCCCTGAGAGAGTGTTTAAGGCCTTTTTTTGAAGTATTAAAAACTTTTGGTTTAAACAAAAATTCTCTTATCTTCTCATGAATAAGTTTTGCAAGAATGAATTTTTCACGAGAGTTGTAGCAAATAATTCGTCTTATGAAAATGACTTTGTTTGTCTTTTTTGAATTCTTTATAGCTATTTTTGTAGATCAAAATACGACACGTTAAGCTCTGTGAAAAAGCTTGCCGGCAATTGTAAATCTTCTTTAATTGGACTTTTGTATGCTCTAACTTAGAGTTGGAAAGAATGCTTCATTCACAGGATTTTGTTATAATCCCTTTAGTTGTCAAAATGCTTAAATACATCTCTGTCTTAGATTTTCGGAAGAGAAGGGATTCGAACCCCCGGTTCCTGTAAGAGAACTTCTGATTTCGAATCAGACGCATTCGACCACTCTGCCACTCTTCCTTAAGTAAAGACAGTGTAGGGGATTGTTATCTAGGAATCAAGAATCTTTGTTTTGTGTATCTCTTTGTAATAAAAGTTTCTATAAACTACACTTACAAAGTGTTATTTTAATTCAGTGCATAGTAATTTATAATTAAAAGAGTTAATT
>NZ_CACSHH010000011.1 GCF_902705545.1 Chlamydia sp. 17-3921
GATTTTCTTTGATAGGTAGATATCTAATCTTCATGAAAGTTTTTATCATAAAATAAGATTATTGACGTTAGAAATTATGAATAAAGGCTGAGAAAGAATCTTTCGATTTTGTAGAAGTCGTTTTTGTTAAAAATACTCCAAGAATGAATAGAGTTAGCGAAATAAGGGTCAAAAATCTAGGAGATAGAGGAGAAGAAAAAGATAAAGGTGAGAGGATCTCTGTTCTGTGAAGCCATGGATGTGCGAGCAACCAGGAAATAATGGTTTCTGTAAAAGGAACAAGTAAAGGAATGATTATAGAACTCAAAATAAGAACAATCAATGGAAGAAGTAGTAAAGGAAAAAATAAATTATAGATAAGTCCGTCAAGAACAAAACTTCCAAAAAATTGTATTAGAGGTAAAAAAAGAAAAATTTGCACAGACAGTGATACAGAAATTACACTTAAGAGGTAACGAATAGGGCGTAACCAAAATGGAGAGAACAAAATAGTCCAGGGGGTATAGAGGAAGGAATATATTGGAAAAAAGAAAAGTTGTATTCCTAAGGTTGCAAGAAAACTTAAAGCAAAAGCTGGAGATATAATAGGAAAAAATTGAGAACATATAAGAAAGCCAAGCCCTAAGCGATTAAGTCCTGAACAAGATCCTAAAAAATAAGGGGAAAGGCAAAATAAAGATATTGAAATCCAAGCTCGCCATACGGAGGGCGAAAAAGGCAATACACTCATTAAGAGAGTCAGCACTACGAAACTTATAAATTTTTTAGTTTTTAAGGTAAAAATAGATAAGAATAATTCTAAGACAGAAGCAAATAGGGAAAAATGCCATCCAGAAATAGCAAAAAGATGAGAAAGCCCTTTTGATCGAAATAATAAACTCAGATCTTTAGGAAGTGGGAAACCAAGAATGAGACTTAAGACAAAAGCCTTAGAATTTTCTTTAGAGAATCGGTTTTGTAGGCGAAGAAAGCAGAGCTTTCTTAATCTTTCTTTTATAGTAAGAGGTTTGGGTTTAGAGAGTTCGTGGTTGCTAGCATTAGACTTAAAAATAATTTGGGGTGTATGATGTAATGTCCCTTTTAGTAGATAAGTGCGTTTTGGTTCTAAGTAAGATTTCGATAAGATTTTGCAAGGAAGATTATAAAGAGTTTTTCCACAAAGAGTATAAAGATTCAAGGCTTCCCCATAGTAGACATTCTCTTGACAAGCATGATGTATTCTGAAGGTTCCTGAGACAAATCCTTCATGAAAACTTTGAACCGGTGGAGTTATTAATAAAGGAATAAGCCAACATAAACCTTGAAGCGTCCTTTCTTTTAGATTGTAAGAAAAGAAAGGACACAAAAATAAAAGAATCAAAGCTCCACAATCAGGATAGGTTCGAGCTATTGTTCCAGCTAGCCAGTAAAGAGCACACAGAAATAAGGGATGTTTCTGTTGAAAGTTTTGACACTTAGTTTTTCCGTAAGTTGTCCAGGATTTTAGAATTTTAGGGAATGGGAATGAGAAAGTTCGCATATAGTTTAACTTCGGAAACCCTCAATGTTCCTCTTTTAGAAGTTCTTTCTGTAGAGCAGCTTCGCAAAGAAATGTCTTGGAATGATGTTTCACAGATAGCCCCTCGTTTACCTCGAGGTTGGTTTGAATTGATGGGGTTAGCAAAACAAGATCGCTTAGATTTTTTTTTGGAGTACTGGAGTTCTATTTTAGCTTTTGAGAATAAGGAATTTCCCGGTATTTGTCGTTTTTTTTCTCTATTAGAAACTTTGGAGGTCTATCTTTGTCGGACTGCTCAAGGACCTTTTGATGTGAAGATGCTCTATATATTTCAAGAAGAACGTTGTTGCTTTCAGGGAGAACCCCCCTTGATGGATTTAGATGAGCGAAGCTTTCCTCTATTAAGAGATGATCATTATCGGCGTTTCTTTTCTGTACACAATGGGTTTAGTAAATTGGAAGACGAAGGTATTCTTTCGTATCGTTCTTTAGCAAAAGTTCAGCAAAAATTACGACAACAACTAGTAAAATTAGGCTACATTTATCCTGAAAATGATTGTTGCTCTTTGGGACTATTTCCTTTTTATGGTTATGAAGAGCCTTTAACATACCAATGTTTTCTTTTAGATCCAGAGATTTGCGGGAATTTTTCTTCTCCGAGTATTATAATCGGTGAACAAGAGCGTGATTGTTTTGGGATAGAAAATTTAGAGGTTTTACAACTTAAAACTGGATTCTTCCCTTCTTTCTTATCTTGGTTAGAGGCTTATTTGCATAGCGAAAATGTGTATGACAGATAAAAATATTCAACACAGTCTATTGTATACAGATTATGAAAATACCGATTCGACGTTTGAAAATATAAGTGAGAGATCAGTAATCTGTACTGTTAGAAATCTTTCAGGAATTCATGTGCGTCCCGCAGGAACGATAGTTCGTTTACTCGATGGGGAAAAGTGTGAAGTTAGTTTCTCTTTTGATAAGAAAACAATTAACGCAAAGAGTATTATGAGTATTTTGATGCTGGGAGCCCCTCAGGGAGGCGAGGTACTTGTTTCTGTTCGAGGTCAAGATATCCAAGATGTTCAGCGTATTTTGGAAAAATTACAAAATGCTTTTGAAACTGGCTTTGGAGAGTTATAAATGTGCGCCCCTAAGTCTTTGAAAGATAGCGTTGAAGAATGGCGGATTTCAGGAAAAGCCATAGTTCCTGGAATTGCTTTGGGAAAAGCTTTTTTTTTGGAGACTTCGCCTTTACATATTCGTGAGCTCACTCTGCCTCAAGAAGAAGTCGAGCATGAAATACATCGTTATTATAAGGCTTTGAATCGTTCTAAATCAGATATTGCTGCTTTAGAACAAGAAATCGTAGGAAAACAAGAGCTTTGCGAAGTTTCTTCCATTTTACAAGCACACTTGGAAATTATCAAAGATCCTTTGCTAACAGAAGAAGTTGTTAATACAATTCGTAAGGATCGAAAAAATGCTGAGTATGTCTTTTCTTCAGTAATGGGAAAAATCGAAGAATCTTTGTCGGCAGCTCAGAATTCTTCTGTTGTTGTAGATCGTGTTCAAGATATTCATGATATTTCAAATCGTGTGATTGGACATCTTTGCTGTCAGCATAAAAGTTCTTTGGGGGAATCAGATCAAAATATTATCGTTTTTGCTAAAGAACTTACTCCTTCAGAAGTTGCTAGTGCGAATCCCGCCTATATTCGTGGATTTGTTTCTTTAATAGGAGCTGTAACATCTCACACTGCAATAGTTTCTCGAGCAAAAAATATTCCTTATTTGGCAAATCTTCCTGAAGAACTTTGGGAACAAGCTAAAGAGTATAGTGGTAAGCTTGTCTTAGTAGATGGGATTCGTGGTGAGTTAATCTTTAATCCTAAACCTAAAACATTACAAAACCGCTATGAACAAAAAAGTTATACTGTAGCTGCTAAACCCTTGCTGTCGTCAGTTTCTACAGTACCAATTCCCACATCGGTAGCTTCACATGCAGGAAGTTTGCAAGATCTTTCCATTTTGGCTGAATATTCCCCAGAGATTTCTATTGGATTATTTCGATCGGAGTTTTTAGCCCTAGCCTTGAGGCGTATACCTTCAGTTCAGGAACAAGTGGCGGTGTATAAGCAGTTAGCAAGTTTTTCAAAACGAAGTAAGCCTTCTGTTTTGCGTTTATTCGATTTTTGTCAGGATAAACCTTGTCCAGGAGACCAAAGATCCTGTGAACGATCTGTTCGCTATTTACTAACATCCCCGAAAATTTTAACAGATCAATTGGGAGCTATTTTAGAAGCTTCGGAAAATAACGTAATGAAAATTCTCCTTCCAGGAGTGTCTGATGTTGTAGAGATTTTAAAAATTAAAGAATTTTGCTTTAAGATTGCTCAAGAACAAGGCACCACATCCCATATGAAAAATCTTCTTTGGGGAAGTATGATAGAGTTGCCTTCCGCAGTTTGGCTGATAGAAGAAATTCTCGATGAATGTGATTTTGTTACAATTGGGACAAATGATTTGACTCAGTATACTTTAGGAGTATCTAGAGACGCTTCTCTACCTTCATATCTAGACGTAGACTTATCTCCCGCGGTCATACGTATGATCCGACATGTAACATTCTTTGCTAAACAAAAAAATATTCCCGTAAGTATATGTGGTGAAGCCGCAGGGCAATTGCAATTAGCTCCCCTATTCGTGGGATTGGGGGTTCAAGAATTATCTGTAGCTATACCTATAATTTCTGAATTACGACAGTGTCTTGCTGGTCTAGATATGAATCTGTGTTTAGAGTTTGCTGATAGACTATTTCGAGCAAAAACTTGCGAGGAAGTTAAACTTTTATTAGCTTAAAATGCCATAGTAGAACGCATTGTAGACATTTCTTCATCAAGTTGTTGTTTAGCATTTTGAAAAGCTGCCCGAAATAAATCTTCAACGATTTCAGAATCTTCAGGGTCTAAGCATTTGGGTTGTACTTTTACTGAAATAATATCGTACTTTCCATTGATCACTATAGAAACAAGACCATTTCCTGCTTGACCTGTGTAGCGCTTTTGTAACAAAGCAGCTTCCATCTCCGCAAAATGTTGTTCCATCATTTTAGCTTCTTTTTTCTTTTTTGCATATCCGCTGCCCATATGATTATTCCTTAGTTAAAATTCCTGAAAATTCTACAGCAGAAAATTGTAGTAGTGTATCTATTTTTGCTGATTCCAATATTGAAGGTGTTTTTTTTTCTGGTTTACTTTCTTTCATCTCTTGTTGAGGTAAAATCTCTGCTGTTGGATGAGATAGAAAACTTTGTTCTTGATAGTGGTTCTCTGAAAAAAGAGAGCTTGAAGGTGAAGTATTTTTAGAAGTATCTGCTTCCTGACAAGTTAATCTCTGTGTGTCTTGTATTGTAGAGATGAGTTTAGAGAGAGAGGGTCTATGAAAAATTCTTATGAGATGAATAATTACGGTTTCTAAAAATGTCTTTTCAAAGATTGTATGTTGAATGTGTTTTGCTGACTCTCCAAGAAAATCAATGACTTCTAAAAGTTGTTCTGAATCATATTGTATTGTTGTTTGATCTTTGAAAGATGTGTTGGGCTGGTTTTGAGAAAGAAGAAGATCTCGATAAAATAAGGTTAAGTCATGAAGAAATGTTATAGGAGCCACTCCAGAATTAATGAGCAGTGTTATTGGTTGCAGAGCTTTTAGATAATTTCCTGTACGGATAGCTATATCGAGAGCTTGTAATGTGTCGAAAGATGCAATACCTAGGGCGTCGGCTACAGTTTGTGGAGTTATTTCATTTGGTAATAATGCTATAACATAGTCAAAAAGTGATTCCGCATCACGAAGACTTCCTTGAGCGGATCGAGCTATGGGAAGAAGAGCTTCTTCAGAAATTGTTAAAGCATGATCTTTAGCCATAGTAAAAAGTTTTTTTACAATTATGGTGTCAGGAATTCTTTTAAGGTGCATTTTTTGGCAACGACTTAAAATCGTATTAGGAATCTTATGAATTTCTGTTGTTGCTAAAAAAAATTTTACATGTTGGGGAGGCTCCTCTAGTGTTTTTAACAAAGCATTGAATGCTTCTTTTGTTAACATATGTACTTCGTCTATGATATAAATTTTACATGACGATTTTGCTGGAGCAAAGACCATAGTTTCGTTAATTTGTCGAATATCTTCTATGCCTCTATGAGAAGCTCCGTCAATTTCAATAACATCTAAAGAAGATCCTGAAGTGATTTCTCTACAAGAAGAACAAATGTTACAAGGTTCTCCTTGAGAATCGAGCTTTGAACAATTAAGGGCTTTAGCAAAAATTCTTGCTAGTGTTGTTTTTCCTGTGCCTCGAATTCCTGAAAAAATATAAGCATGTGCTGAACGTTTCAAAAGTAGTGCATTTTTTAATACAGTAACAATGGAATCCTGACCTAGAATCTCCACAAAAGTTTGAGGACGATATTTCCTTGAGGAGACTTGATAGGGTGTGTAAGTCATTTTTGTTTCCTAAAAGTTTCGAACAGAAGACTTTATATTAAAAAAGCCTAGTAAAAAGCAGACAGCCACTTAGGGCTTATTAGTTTTATATTACATGATTTCAAAAATAGTCGCATCTACTAGCCTGTATACAAAAAGTTTCCTATAAAATTGGAAAGCTCAGCATGTTTAGGAAATGCAAAAAACACTTCCACATCTTTTTCTAATATTTAAAATTAAGAAAAAGATTTAAGTATTATAAATTTTAAATAAAAATTTTATAAAATAGACATCTCTAGGTATGGTTCTTTAGTTTTTTCTTTTGTTTCTTTGAAACAACAGCAACAGAAACTTTTCAAAATACGACTCACTACAAGAATAATTTTATATAAAAAATAAATAAAACAGAGAACACCAAAACCTCCGCAAAAGGCTAAAACTGCCTCTCCAAAACGTTGGTTTAAAATTTCAGCACATACTGGGTTTTCACAATTGTCTGTTGGTGTGTAGGGGAGTTGGCTGCGGATGAACTTATTTTCTTTTCTTGCTTGTATGCAAAGATAGACAGCATAAAATAAACCAAATAACGGAATAGTCCGCATGATGTTGTGATGTTTAGGATAACTCCAGACTTTAATAGAGACTTTCTCTACAGAGGAATTACTTCCATTTGGATGTGTATGCATATGTGCTGGAAGAACAACTGTTAACATAAGATTTCCTTAGATTCCTTTTTTAAATTGAAGAAGGAAGGTAGGGAATCAATAATTTTTTGTCGAGAAAGGTTTAAATTGCTTCAGATAGGTCTCTGGGGGTATTTAGCAGCAACTTAAACAGCAGTGACAGGTAATTCTAAATAGTGCTCTAAAAATTTTTAAGATGGTGAGAATGATCAAATGGATAAGATGGACAGTAAGTAAGACTCCTAAACCTCCCCAAAATGCCAAACATGCTTCTGCATAGCGTTTAATAGGAATTGAAGAACAGAGTTTGTTTTTACAAACCTCTGTAGGTTTATAGGGCATGCTTTTATTCAATCTTCTACTTTCCTCGATAGCTTGCACTAGAAGGTATACTGAGTAAAACAGGCCAAATACTGGAATTAATCGAAAGAACTCATGATACTCATAGTAGCCATAAATTGATATATTCATCTCCTCAACATATTGTTTTGATCCGTCAAGAAAAGTATGTTGATGAGCTGGAAGTGTGATAATTGGCACGGCTGTCTTTGTCAAAAAAATTTTTAAATCGCAAAAAATGATATGTTAAAAAATTTTTTTAATCAAGATTTTGTCAGGATAAACTCGCACACAAAGAAGCGATGAAATCGCTACAGAGAATGATTTTAAATAGGGATTTCAAAAAAATTCTTTTAATTTACTTATTCTAGAATATAGAAAGTATTTTTAATAATTTTCGCAAAAATACTTAAGAAAGCATTTTATTTATCTTAATTTGAAAGAAGAAATTTTATAGTCTTAAGGGAGATTAAAGTATTCATATCAAATAAATTTAGGTTTGTTTGCATAACGGTGGGTACAGTGCAAATCCTAATTTATTATCATTACGCATGTAACTAATTGTAGTTTGCGAAAAAATATTTATAATAAGAGAAAATATCTTCTTTAGGCTTCAAAAAATATTAAAAACCAACCTTGAAGAACTGTTATGATTTATGTGGTTTAGTTTGTTTAGAAAATCCGCAGTGAGTACGGCAGTGACAGATTAATGCTTTAATCATATTAACAAGAGTAATAATGAGGAGAACTGGAAGAAGCAGACCAAGTCCTCCAAAAACTGCAACAACTACAGGAGCAAATCGATCTTTGGCAAGAATTTTGCACTGCTTATTGTGACACGTAGCTTGTGGTGTATAACCAAGCTCAGAAGAAATTATTTTGAGATCTTGTTTTGCTTTTCGGTATAAACATACTGCATAAACTAGTCCTACCAGGGGAAGGGTTAGTGGAATAAATTTACATCCACTCGGTGGTTTCATAGAATATGGAATAGAAATGCTTTTTGACTCAACTTGTTGAGTGCGATCTTGAGAAATAGCGTGATTATGACTTGGAATTAACATATTATCCGCGCATCTAATTTAGTTTTTAAACACAATTATAATACTATTAATTAGATATATTTAAAACGATTTTTTTCAAAAATAGATTTGAATAATATGTGTTGTGAAGTGGAGAAAGAAAAGAAGTCCATAGATCTAGAGAATAGCGAGCAGTAATGGCAAGGCAACCTTGAAGGGGATGATAGGGAGGAGGGAGTTCTTGGCTACAACTGAAAGTCAAATGAAGTCTTAAAGCCGCAGCTTTCGCTAGGACTATGGCATCATATTTACCGTCTTCAAGTTGTTGTAAGCGCTCCTCGATAGTCCCTCGAATATCCAAAACTTGTCCTAAAGGAAAAAGTTTTTTTAGGGTTTCTGCTCGACGTATGGAAGAGCTGCCAAGACGAAGATTTAGAGAGGGAGGGGGGTACCCTTCATGGCGATTTGCATAGATTAAAAGATCTGCAGGATGAAGACTTTGTGTTATAGCAACTATAGGAAGATTTGAAATAGCTGGAAGATCTTTAGCAGAGTGGATAGCTATGTGACATTTTCCTTGGGAAACAAGATCATCAACATCTTTAGTAAAAAAATTTGAGTTTTCTACTAGACGTAAAGATGTTTTCTTATCCCGATCTCCTTTTGTTGTCGTTGTTATAAGTTCAAAGCGCAGTGCAGGATAATGTTTCTTTAATAAATCTACACACTCGTATACTTGGGCTTTTGCTAAAGCAGAGCTTCGAGAGGCTATCTTTAAAGAAGCTTTTCCTGCACGTAAATCTTGAAATAGAGAATTAGCTGAGGAGGAGGATGGCATCTTGTATTGTTTTCACTCCTTGTATTACGAAGTTTTCAGAATTTTCTTTCGGGAGACCCGAAATCTGCCCTTCAGGAATAACAGCTCCCTTAAAACCCATCAATTTACTTTCTTTGAGACGGCGTTCTAAATGGGTGACGTGTCGAATTTCTCCTCCTAAACCAACCTCTCCAATAAAAGTAAAGTCTTTAGGGGGAAGTGTGTTGTGTAAAGAAGAAATTACAGCAAGTAAAACTCCGAGATCTGCCGCAGGTTCTGTAATTTTTAATCCCCCAGTAATCGATAAGAAGACGTCCATAGTGAAAAGTTTTACTCGCACACGTTTTTCTAATACTGCTAAGAGAAGAGAAAATCGGTTGGGATCAAAACCCGAAGTCTTTCGAATTGGATTTGTAAAAGGGGAAGAAGAAACTAGAGCTTGTAGTTCTATGAGCAAAGTTCCTGAACCCTCAACAATTGGAGTAATAATAGAACCAGTAGTTGCTACAGACTTCTCTTGTAGGAAAAGTCCTGAAGGATTCAAGACCTCCTTTAAACCATCAGTATGCATAGAAAGAATAAGAAGTTCGTTAGTCGGGCCGAAACGATTTTTAACGGAGCGAACCATTCTATAATTCATTTGAGAATTCCCTTCGAAGTACAAAACTGTATCGACAAGATGCTCCAAAACTCGAGGTCCAGCAATTTCTCCTGATTTCGTAACATGGCCAATGACAAATGTTGTAATATGGGATTGTTTTGCTATACGCATAAGCTCAGCAGTAACTTCTCGAACTTGTGCTACAGATCCTGGAGAAGAGTTCAATAAAGGATTAAACATAATTTGAATAGAATCAATGATCAGGACATCGGGAGATAAAAGAGATATCTGTTGTTTGATGTTTTCTAAGTTTGTTTCTGGATAAAGATAGATCAGAGAATTTACTATTTTTAAACGTCTAGCACGTAAAGATGTTTGAGTTACAGACTCTTCTCCACAAACATAAAGAACTTTTAGTCCTTGAGATGCCAGTCTTCCTGAGATTTGTAAGAGCAAAGTAGACTTCCCAATACCAGGATCTCCTCCAAGGAGTGAGATACTTCCTCGAACTACCCCTCCACCAAAAATCCTATCCCAACCTGCTCTGTCTATGAATACACGTTCCTCCTCTTGAAGCTCAACAGCACTTAAGGAGACTGCTGAGATTTCAGATATTGAAGAAGAGTCTCGACGAGTAGAGACTACCCGCTCTTCAATAAGAGTATTCCAGTTTAAGCAGTCGGGACATTGTCCTTGCCATTTTAGAGTACTTGCTCCACATGTGTTACAAGTCCATTGAGTTTTAATTTTTGTTGCCATGTATTTCTAAGGCTTGTTGAGCTGCTAATTTTTCTGCTTCTTTTTTTGAGGTGGCAAAACCTTCTCCCCAGAGTTCATCATGGATAAAAACTTGAACATGATAACCTGTCATTTCGTTATTGTGAGTGTGGAGTTTTGCTTGATAATTTGGAAGAGTTCTTAGATGTTTTTGAGTAAATTGTTGTAGACAGTTTTTAGGATTACCAGACATTAAAGGTTGGATTTTCTCTTTGGATGGAAGAAGAGGAACTGCAAGCTGACGAGCAGGAGATAGTCCTCCATCGAGGTAAATAGCTCCCAAAATCGATTCAAATAAGTTTGCTTGGGAAGAAAGCTTTCCGCGCTCTTTCTGTAGTTTTTCTCCTTTTCCTAGGAGGAGATGGGAACAGATCCCTAGTGCTTCGGCATAACCGCTACATGCTTTTGTGTTAATAAGGGCTGAACGTGCTGTAGATAGCACCCCCTCCTCTAATGTTGGGAATAAAAGAAATAGGTGCTCAGTAACAATTAAACATAAAACAGCGTCCCCAAGGAATTCTAACCTTTCATTGTCTTTAATCAGAGATGAGGATTCATTTCGATAAGAAGGGTGAGTAAAAGCTGTGATTAAGAGCTGAGGTTGGGTAAAAGTAAATTTTAATTTGGATTCGATTTCTTTAATATTAATCATGGTATTCATGAGCTTTTGTATTGAGCTATTATTGACTAATTTAAGAGGTTTTTTATAGGTGGAAAAAGGCTTAAAGTCTATAGTACTTTTAGATTTTATCACCTTATTTGGATAAGTATGAGGTTTGTTTTACACCTCGAGCACTTGCGCCATTTCCAAAATCACGGGTCTATTTTATTTGAAGCGTTGGTACCTCTTAAAGATTGTTTTTTATTAGAAACAACAATTCGAAAGTTTGTAAACGAGCTATCAAAAAATACAAATCACGTGCGTTGGAGAGAAAACGTGTTTCGTTCTGTCCCAGAGATTGTATCTGTGGTTCAGAAACGGCGTCTTTCACAATTTGCCGCAGAACTCGTTCATCGTCCAAAGTTGTCTTTGGTTAGGGATCTTTGGGTTTTCCCTGGAGAGCCTATTCCTGATGGAGAAGAAGATTGCCAGCTTTTCTTATCTCTTTCCGGGAAGAGTTGTGGAGTTGGGGTTTTTTTTATAGGTCCATACCCTTCTTCTCTTTATGAGTTAGAACCCAAAACTAGTGGCTTATTCCTAGCCTTTTCTTCAATAGGCTGTCCTGTTTTTTAGTCGTGTTCGTTATAGTAGCTTGTGAGAAATTGCTTGCCACTCAAGATCGTTTATGTTTATGAAATCCTCAAAAGTCTCCGATATGAGGACCCCCCTTAATGAAGCAGCTACAGCAACGTATAAAAGCTCTTTATGATGTAACTACAGCAAAAAATATTTTAAATTGGTTATCTGGAAGTTCCTCTCAAGAGGAGAAGGACTTTATAATTCTATTGTTGCAAGAAAATCCCGATCAATTGAAAGAGCTTTTCGGAGAAACTTTAGTTTTTGGAACTGGAGGACTTCGTAGTCTTATGGGAGTCGGCACAAATAGGATGAACGCTTTTACTGTTCGCCGAACAACCCAAGGTTTGTCTCAGATGTTGCATCGTCATTATGATGTCTCTAAAGGTATTCTTAAAGTTGTTGTAGGCTATGATACACGACATCATTCCGAAGAGTTTGCTCATGAAACAGCTAAAGTTTTTTCTGGAAATGGAATTCATGTTTTTCTTTTTAAAAATCCTGAACCCCTAGCTTTAGTTTCTTTCACTGTTCGTAAGAAGAAAGCTGTCGCTGGTGTGATGATCACAGCTTCTCATAATCCTCCTGAATACAATGGTTATAAAGTGTATATGGCTTCAGGTGGCCAGGTCCGCCCTCCTTTAGATGCAGAAATTATTTTGGAATGTGCTGGTGTAGAGGAAATCCTTTCTGTAAATTCTATAGAAGATCCTCGTATTCATATGATCGGCAAAGAATATGAAGATGCCTATATAGATACTGTAAAATTTTTACAGCTATATCCTAATGACAACCGCATTTCGGGAGGAACTTTACATCTTTCTTATACTCCTTTACATGGAACGGGGACTTCTATGATCCCCAAAGTTTTAAACAATTGGGGATATTCTTCAGTGAAACTTGTTGAGGAACAATCTATTCCTGATGGAAATTTTTCTACGGTGCGTTTACCAAATCCTGAAGATCCTGAAGCTCTAACTCTTGGGATTAATCAGCTTATAGCAAATCGAGATGACATTTTGATTGCCACGGATCCAGATGCGGATCGTGTTGGAATTGTCAGTTTAGAAGAAGAGGGGCCTTATCGTTTTAGTGGAAATCAAATTGCATGTTTGCTTGCGGATCATATTTTAAAGGCTCGATCTAAAAAAGCTCCCTTAACTACGAACGATAAGGTAGTAAAAAGCCTTGTAACTACAGAACTTTTAACTGCAATTACTCATTACTATGGGGCAGATCTTATAAATGTTGGAACTGGATTTAAATATATCGGAGAAAAGATTGAGGCTTGGCGAAATACTCCTTTTAATTTTATTTTTGGCGCAGAAGAGTCATATGGCTACCTTTATGGCAATCAAGTTGAAGATAAGGATGCTATTATTTCTTCTGCATTAATCGCAGAGGCCTCTTTACAGCAAAAATTATTAGGAAAAACTTTGCGCCATGCAATTTTAGAACTTTATGAAGCCCATGGATATTTTCTGAATAAAACAGAATCCATAGAATTTCTCCAGGAAGAAGAATCTCATATGAAAGAAAAACTCAAGCATATGGAAAGCTTGGGAGTACATTTCCCTTCTTTACAAAAAGAAGAATTAGTAAGTTTCGAAAACTATAATCGGCGTATTGGTATCAATTTAATCTCAGATACTTCTTATGTCTTAGATTTTCCAAAAATGTCTATGCTATGTTACTACTTTTCCAAAGGAAGTAAATTAATTGTAAGACCTTCAGGAACAGAATCAAAAATAAAGTTTTATTTTGAAATTCTGCAACATTATGATGAACCGTCTGTAGACAAGGCTATTCAGTTGCAAAGAGAAAAAGAAAGCTTCGCTTTGCTAGATAGTTTTGTTTTAGATTTTAAAAAAATATTTTCTTCTCTCTAGTATGCGATTCCCCTTGAGAGAATATCGTTAAGCTATCTAGACTCAATTCAAAGTCTTAACCTTAAAGGAGGATGCCTCATAAAAGGTTGCTTTAGGGCTTAGAACTAGCCCCCGAAAAAGTATGCTTCAGTACGTTCGAAATTTCCCGGAGCTTGCCGCGGAAAGTTCTATAAGATCAATACGAAGAAAGGACTCATTTTATGAATCACATTCCTTATACATTACCAGACCTTCCCTATGATTATGCTGCTTTAGAGCCTGTAATTAACGCGGAGATCATGCTTTTACATCACCAAAAACATCATCAGGCGTATGTAAATAATTTAAATCAAGCTCTTAAAAAGCTTGATACCGTAGAAACTCAACAAAACCTCACTCAGTTGATTGCTTTAGAGCCTAGCTTGCGTTTTAACGGTGGGGGACATATTAATCATTCCTTGTTCTGGGAAATGCTTGCACCCCCTAGTTTAGGTGGGGGACAGCCTCCGAAACATGAACTTCTTAAGGAGATAGAAAAAACCTGGGGAACGTTAGATAATTTTCTAAAAATTTTTATAGATTTTTCTGTTGCAATTCAAGGGTCAGGTTGGACATGGTTAAGTTTTTGTCCTCAAAAACGAGAGCTTATGATACAAGCCACAGTAAATCAAGATCCCCTAGAGGCTACAACAGGAAAACTCCCCATTTTTGGAGTAGATGTCTGGGAACATGCATACTATCTCCAATACAAGAATGCTAGAATGGATTATTTAAAGGCTATTCCTCAGATAATTAATTGGGAATATATTGAAAGTAGATTTAATGAAATAGTTCATTTTAAGAAATAATTCATTTTTAAATAGTTGTATAGAGCAATTTTAATTGAAAAATTAATAACTTTAATTTAAAATTGCTCATTACAAATCTTAAGCCAGGTGACTTGTGCGTTTATTTTCTTATGACAAACCCAAGATAAAAGTGCAAAAGATTAAAGCAGACGGTTTCAGTGGGTGGTTAAAATGTACCCATTGCCATGAGATGATTCATGCGAATGAGTTGGGTCAAAATTATAACTGCTGTCCTAAGTGTTCGTACCACTACCGCATTACTGCAGTTGAAAGAATCCAATTGCTCGCAGACAAGGATTCTTGGCGCGCACTATACACCAATCTTAAATCTCAAGATCCTTTAAATTTTTCTGACACTGATACCTATGCAAATCGTTTAGAAAAAGCTAGAAAAAACAATTCACAGAGTGAAGGAGCTTTTGTCGGCGTTTGTACTATTGGTCAGCATCCCGTTGCTCTCGCTGTTATGGACTTTAATTTTATGGCTGGTTCTATGGGAGCTGTCGTGGGAGAAAAGCTTACACGGCTTATTGAAGGAGCTATTCAATCCCGGCTTCCTGTTATTATTGTTTGCGCTTCTGGAGGAGCTCGAATGCAGGAATCAGTATTTTCTTTAATGCAAATGGCTAAAACTTCAGCAGCTTTAGCTAAGTTGCATGAAGTTGGGTTACCCTACATTTCTGTATTGACCAATCCAACCTCTGGGGGTGTAACAGCGTCTTTTGCTGCTTTGGGGGATATAATTATTGCAGAACCCAAGGCATTAATTTGTTTTGCCGGACCTCGAGTTGTCGCTCAAGTCATAGGTGAAGATCTTCCAGAAGGAGCTCAAAAATCTGAATTCCTACTGGAACATGGTATGATTGATATGATTGTCGATAGAAAAGAGTTAAAAAACTCCTTGCAGACTTTGCTTGATTACTTTTCTGCTCAAGAATACACTGGAGGCAAAGATAAGACTCCAAGAGATCTTTCTAAGAGGCTTAAAGAATTTTTTTTATTGACAGATGATAGTGAATAAAGCACCATGCTGCGCCTGATAACGATAGCGTTACCCGTATGACTGTTTTTTGTGAGTTAGAGTCTCAGGAATGTTTTCCTGAGTATGCAACAGAAGGCGCCGCTGGCGCAGATTTAAAGGCAAATATTAAAGAACCTATTGCTTTATTGCCTGGACAGCGAGTTCTTGTTCCTACGGGATTGAAAGTTGAAATTCCTTTAGGTTATGAATTGCAAGTTCGTCCAAGAAGTGGTCTTGCTTTAAAACATGGTATCACGGTCTTAAACTCTCCGGGAACTATAGATTCTGATTATCGAGGAGAAATCTGTATTATCTTAATTAATTTAGGTGAGAGTACGTTTATCATTGAGCCAAAGATGCGTATAGCTCAGGCTGTAGTCGCTTCTGTAGTACAAGCAAAATTTGTTGCTATTAATCAAGATGAAAGCTTGAGTGCGACTGTTAGGGGTGCGAGAGGTTTTGGGCATACAGGAGAAAACTAATATGCCTGTCTATTGTGAAAAACAGCAAGAATTCTCATTATCTTCTTTGCTATCTCCAAAACTAATCCTCTTTTTAGAGAAGTGCTCTCGTGATGAAATTCTTCATGAACTTACCGAGCTTGTAGACTCTTTTGGATTACTTGAAAATAAAACTGCTTTCTTTCAAGCCCTAGTGAAACGTGAAAATATTATGTCTACAGGGATTGGTATGGGAGTTGCCATCCCCCACGGAAAATTAGACGGTCGTTCTGAGTTCTTCATCGCTATAGGAATTCACTCTCAAGGTATTCTCTGGGATTCCATAGATGGAGCTTTAGTTCGTCTTATTTTTTTAATTGGAGGACCAGACAACGCCCCTTCCGAGTATCTTAAGTTATTATCTACATTGACTCATACTTTGAGAGATGAATGTCGAAGACAACGACTTCTGAAAGCAAAAACTGTAGAAGAAGTCTTGAGCGTATTTATAGGGGTATAGTTGTTATGGATCTAAAGTTAGAAGAAGTTGCTTGTTTGTTAGATGTCTCTGAACACACTGTTCGTCAGTGGTTGGCAGAGGGCTCTATTCCTAGCTACAGCATGAATAATGAACTGCGTTTTAATCGTGAAGAGATAGAAGACTGGATTTTACATAATCAATCCATGTTTATGGATAGTTCGGAGCATCTCAATGATATTGGGTCCCGAGATCTTTCTTTAAAGTATAGCTTATATAAAGCTATTTATCGTGGAGGGGTACTTAGCAACGTCTCCGTAAAAACTAAAGAAGAGATTTTACATTATGTCGCAAATTATATGGCAGAAAAATTTCAGCTAGATGCCACCGTTCTTTTTGAAATGCTTTCTTATAGAGAGAATTTGATGTCTACGGGGATTGGAGAAGGACTCGCTTTACCTCATGCAAAGGATTTTCTTCTTAATGCTTATTACGATGTCGTTATTCCCGTGTTTCTTTTAGAACCTATTGATTTTGGAGCTTTGGATGGAAAACCTGTAAACGTTCTTTTCTTTCTTTTTGCCTGTCAAGATAAAAGCCATTTAAATCTGATTAATAAAATTGTTCATTTAGGAATGTCTTTAGAAGCAAGAAACTTTTTTAGAGACTCTCCCAGTAAAGATCAACTCTTAACTTATATTAAAGAGTGGGAATCACAAACTCATTAATATTGAAAGCTTATAAAAGATTTTCAAGTCCAAGTTGTGAAAAAAATCCTATTGTTGCTATGGTGATCTCATAGGCTTCTCTAGGAGATTGTACCAACATGATGAGTTCTAAACGTATCTCGCAATTGGCTTTGCTCTCAATCTTTTTAACGTTTTCTCATGATGTGGGTTATGCTAGCTCTAGATCCACCATAGGACTTCATACCTCTTGTATCCATCCCACGGATTCTAAAAAGATTAATAAAACCTTTGGTGAGAAGAAAAAACATAAGTTAAGACAGAAGCGTATAGCATCTTCTAAGAAGACCGATGGATATGCACACAAAAAAGTTTTTAATCCTAGTGCAATTATAAAAAACTTTTCTAAACCTAGAATTTATGTCGCTAAAAATGAAAAAAGAACGTCTCAGCGCGAAAAAATAATGGATCGTAAATCTACAGTAAGCTTGTTTCAAGAACTTGCTGATGAATTTTGCTCAGGAAAAGAAGCTTCAACAGTTTCTTCTAAGAAAAAGTTTGCTACGCGTCCAGAATCTTCTTTGAATCTTTCTCAAACTCTTGTTAAAACATCTGAAGTTGATTCTAGAAAGTTTTGTGTAGCGCCCCAAGAGATCTCAGATTCCAAGGAATCTTCTCAAATAGCTATTCAAAATAATATTAATGATGACGAATGTTTTGAAGAAAAAGTCATTGTGCATAATAAGATAGAAGACACTCCTCTAAGAGAATTAGCGAAAGGAGCTGCTTTACCTATTCTTGTTCGACCAGACCCTACTGTTGTAGAACAAGCTCAGAAAACTCGTCTTCTAGAAGAGTTAACAAAAGAACGTAGGTCTAGCAGAAGAAAGTCTGCAAGGCAAGTTTTAGAATCTCAAGAAAATACTAAGATCGTTAGAGATGGTAGTGTGACATCTACGTTGCGTTATAATGTTGAGAAAGCTGTTTCTATTAAAGAAAAGCGTAATGCTTCTGTTCACCCACAAATTCGTGCACAGAAGTCTTCCTACTCTCGAAGAGAGAAAAAAGCTGAGGCTGCTGTAGCTGCCAAAGGAGAAAAATCTTCTAATGTATCTCAGTCTGAAGTTTCTAAACAAAAAACCTCTAAGAAAGATCAGCAGCCAACAAATTACTATAAGACAGCTTTAGGTGGGGGAAACACTAATATAGAATCCTATCTTGATGCTAAACAGCATCGTTGCGACTCTTCAGAAACAGATTGGCCATGTTCCTCTTGCATTTCAAAACGCAGAGCTCATACAAGCATTTCTGTATGTACTATGGTTGTTACTGTAATCGCTATGATTATTGGAGCCTTAATTATTTCTAGCGCTACTGATGATCCTAGGGTACCTGCAACACCTACAACACCTACTGGAACGACAGGAACAGTCTCGACAGCAGTTTCTTAGATTTTTTACAGAAGATTTTATCTAAATTAAAAAAAACTGAGAAAGTTTCGAGTAATTTGTCAATTTTTATCTTTGTTTATGAAGATTTATTCAAAATAATTTTTATATAGCTCTTCTTAACTATATAATTAACTTTGTATAATATTCTTTTGTATGTTTATGCCTCATGTAAATCTTAATTCAAAAACACCCCAACTTAATCCTATTAAGATTCCATCTTTTAGTGATAAGCATCCCAAAATCACTAAGGTTTTAGAGATTACAGGAATAGTGCTCGGAATTTTTGCTATTATTTCTGCAATAACACTTATTGTTGGAATTGCTTTTGGTTTTCCTGGAGGGCTTGCTATAGGCGGAGCTGTACTTTTGGGAGTGGGGATCTCAATTTTAGCAGGAGCTGTAGTTTCTTTGGTTAAAAGGGAACTCGCTAATCGAAAGAACCTTCATAGTCAAAGACTCTTGAAGCAAGAGACTCAACGTCGTAAGGATATTCAAGCACTTAACCCTAGATTGAATTTTGATGTAAAGGATTCATGGCCACTTTATGATCAAATAAAACATCTTTTTGCGAATTTTGATTTTTTTATAAATTCTCATACAAAGTCTATTCTAAAACAAATTCGTTTAGATGATTCAGATCTATCTAGAAACATTTTAGTTCCTTCAAAACCAAAAATCTTAGAGAAAAATACACATCTAGAAATTGGATCAGATTCTGAAGAACTTTTTGAAACTCCCCGCTCTCAAAGTTCTATTTCCGAAGTTTTGAATCGGAAAGATGTAATGGAAGAAATTCTTTTGGATGAACATACTTCCCTCTATGAACTTGCTGAAGAAGTTATAAGTAATCATAAATTATGTGTGGAACTTCTTGAATCTAGAAGACAACTCCTTTCAGAAGAAAATCTGCAACACAAATCCTTGAACATCCCTGGAGTTGAAAGTAGAAACTTCCATCTTGTGGATGTATGTTCACGTATTATAGATGGACTGTCTTCTGCTGGCGGAGTGCTATCTGTGAAAATTCCTGCATTAAGTAAGAATATGCAGAAAATTTATGTCGCTGTTGTAACAATATTAGTTATTGGAGCAATTTCTACTGTGGTTCTTACTGCAGCATTTGTCTCTGGGGGAATTTTCTTGCTTCCCCTTCTTTTAGCTGTAGCTTTAGGGGGTGCCGTTGTTGTTGCTTCAAGTGCACATGTTTTAAAACTCTTTTTAAGTAAAACAAATCGTAATAAAAAAGAACAGATTGAAGAATTAAAAGAATCTTTAGATATTAATAAGCTGAAAGTAATTTCAGATTTACAAAATCAGCTGCTTGTATCTCTTCAATTTACTCTTAATAAAGAGAAGCAGAACGCTGCTAAACATGCAAATATAAATGAGAAATATGCCCTTATAAGACAAACCCTTGCAAAAAATCCTGAGAAATTAGGTTCTTTATTTAGCGAATTGAGAAGACTGTTACAACAATTACGTATGGAGGATTCTGATATAGACTATACAGTTGCAGAACTTCTTTCTGGGGAAATTGTCAATACAGATAGGCGTATCCAGGAGATTTTGAAGCAATATGACCAGATTTCAAGTGCAATTCAATTGGCAGAAGAAGAGCAAAAGTATTTATGGTCGAATTTTGAAGTAACGCAGAATGACATGATGTCGCTTTATCAAGACTTCATAAACCTTCTTGAGCAAACCAAAGAAATCATGGATTCTGCTCAGAAAATACAAGATGAGCTTATTCAAGCATTAGAAAGAAGCTAACTTCTCCTAATCTCACTCACTTTTTAAGTTTATTTATTTTTTCTTATTGAAAACATTTTCTAGCAGTTTTTGTGCTTCTTAAGCGAGGTATTTAAGATACTTGTATGTAAATGTAAGAACTGTAGCTTTGAAGAAGAGTTTTTTATTTTATTACTCATTATCGAAGATATTGTCCATCCAAGTATAATCTTCGTCATTACAATTCTTATTTTCAAGATTGGAAGAGGAAACATTTGATTGAGTCTTTTCAGTTTTGATTGGGACAACCATTGATAGTATAGTAGAAGAAAGTTGCGTAGACTCTTTTTCAGAGGGAGATATTTTTTGTAATTGATTATTTAAATGCTTCGTCTTCTCTAAACTCTCTTTCTTTTTTCTATTTTTTATAATTTTCTCACAAAGTTTTTGATGAAGACGATTAAGTTCAGGAATTTGTATGAGTTTGATTTGTTTGAACATTTCTCCATAAGATAGAATACGTTGTTTTCCTATGTTATTAATATCTTGAGAAATTTCATCAATTAGCGTGATTCCATAAATCTTATTTTTTATAGGAAAAGCAAGAAATAGCGCGACGATAATAGAGAGTAATATAATAGCCACGCTAATGCTGAATAAACTCCAGTTATAATTTAAAATAGCATAGCTAGCGAGTGCAGTTGCTCCTAAAGCTAAAAGTATTGTTAAAGTAAAGCATACAATAGATCGTGTTACGAAAAGCTTTCTACAAGTTTCCCATGGAACTGGAGTCGTAATTTTATTAGGAGTATATAAAAATAGCTCTTCTATTTGTTGATTTTGTGTTTGGGATATTTCTAAGGAAGGTATTAGGGCAGAGGTCACAATAATTTATTACTTTCTTTCAGGAAATTCCGTACCATCGTGTTTTCTTAAGCTTATCTTTCTCTACTTGACTGATGTTTCTATAGATGGGTGAACTTCTTTTTCAATTTTTATTTCTTGGTCTAATTCTAATGCTGCCGAATACAAACATTTTTGAGCATCCTGAACGAGCTGCATAGAAAGAGAAGGTGTTGTTTGGCTTTTTACCAGAGTTAATGTTCGTTCTGCCTCTGAAGGAAAAATATTTACCCATTCAATAAGACTTGCAAAAATTACGATACAGGTAATAGCAATAATTGTAAGGATAACTCCTGAAATAATTTCTAAGATACTTTGTGTATAATATCCGAAACATAAAATTACTATGCTTCCAATAGCGATAAGAATTAGAAGAGCTATAGCAAATGCGTAGGTGTTTAGGGATTTATTTACTAGAATATCAACCTTTTTTTGAATGGTTGCAGTACCCTTATTTATAGTAAATAACTCGGAGTTTTCTGAGGGAATTGATGTCAGAGTATAGTCTAACGATACACTAGTTGTCACAAGTAATTTCTTGATTATTTATAGGGGTAAACTTAAGGAACTAGTTTTTTTATTTCAATTAATAAGCTACTATATCTATTCAAATTGTTTTTTTAATTGTTTTATGAGTCAAACTGTTGTTGTTGCTATGTCCGGAGGAGTTGATTCTTCTGTCGTTGCTTATATATTGAAAAATTATACTTCCTATAATGTCATCGGGTTGTTCATGAAAAATTGGGAAGAAAAGGCCCAAGGTGATGTTTGCCACTCTGCTCAAGACTACGAAGACGTTGAGAAAGTTTGTTCTCAGCTAAAGATTCCGTACTATACAGTATCTTTTATTCAAGAATATCAAGATCTTGTTTTTTCTCGTTTCGTGAGAGAATATTCTTTAGGGTTCACTCCTAATCCAGATGTCTTGTGCAATAGAGAGATAAAATTTCGTTTGTTACAAAAAAAAGTCCAAGAGATCGGAGGAGATTTTCTTGCAACAGGGCATTATTGTCGTTCGTATTCAGATGCTTCTGGAGTTTGTTTGTTGCGGGGATTTGATCGAGAAAAAGACCAAAGCTATTTCCTTTCCGGAACACCAAAGGAAGCACTAAGTAATGTGTTGTTCCCCTTAGGAGATATGAAAAAATCTGAGGTTCGAGCGATTGCAGAAGAAGCTGGTCTCTCTACTGCAAGAAAAAAAGATAGTACCGGAATTTGTTTTATTGGAGAGCGCCCATTTAAAGAATTTTTAGAACAATTTATTCCCAATAAAAAGGGTGATATTATTGACTGGGATACTAAAGCTATTGTCGGAGAACACGAAGGAGCCCATTATTATACTATAGGTCAACGGCGAGGTCTTGATCTCGGTGGTTCTGAAAAGCCTTGTTATGTAGTCGGAAAGGATATGAAACATAATATAGTTTATATCGTCCGTGGAGAGGATCACCCTTCGTTATACAGACTGGAATTATTTGCAAAAGAATTAAATTGGTTTGTTAATCCTCGAGAATTACATACTTGTTCAGCACAAATTCGCTATCGTTCTGAAGATGAACAATGTGTTGTGAATCTCGTCTCCGAAGATCGAGTCAGTGTACGTTTTGTACAACCTGTAAAGGCTGTTACTCCAGGACAAACGATCGCCTTTTATCAAGGAGATCGTTGTCTAGGAAGTGGTGTGATTGATATTCCTATGAGTCCGCATTCTGTATAGAGACTGAAGCCTCTTTTACTTGAAGATCCTCTTCTTTTTCAAAAGCCACACGATCCTCAACTAAAGTTGCTCGGAGTTTTCGAGCTTCTTGACGACAAGATTCTTTGAGCAAAAGCTCGGCTAAAGGATCTTCAAGGTATTGTTCTATAACTCGACGTAGAGGGCGTGCTCCCATTTCCGGAGAATGTCCTTTAGCGACCAGGAAAGAAATAACAGAATCTGGAATGTTCAGTGCCATCTGATAGTTTTTCAAACGAGTATCAAGCTTGCTAATTTCTAAATGAATAATTTGGGATAGAGAGTCCTTTTCTAAAGGTCGGAAAATAACACTTTCATCTAAACGATTAATGAATTCTGGTTTTAGATGTTTCTTCACAGCATTTTCTATTTTTTCTTGAATGACCTTATAGTCCATAGGAGATCTAAAACCAAAACCGATTTCACCATTTTTCTTAATAAGATCTGCTCCTAAATTTGAAGTCATGATGATAATCGCATGACGGAAGTCAATTTTTCTTCCAAAAGAATCAGTAAGGCGGCCTTGCTCTAAAATTTGAAGCATCAAATCCATAATATCTGGGTGTGCTTTTTCTATTTCATCGAAAAGAACGACGCAGTAAGGACGTCGACGAACTTGTTCCGTCAGATGACCACCTTCTTCATGACCAACATAGCCTGGAGGAGACCCCATCATTTTCGTGGCAGCAAATTTTTCCATATATTCAGACATATCGACCTGAATAAGAGCGTCTTCACCACCAAACATTTCTATTGCGATTTGTTGTGCCAATAAAGTTTTCCCTACACCTGTTGGACCAAGAAATAGAAAAGATCCTGTGGGACGATTTGGATCTTTGATTCCTGTTCTAGAACGACGAATTGCTCTACAAATACTAGCAACAGCCTCATTCTGACCTATGACTTTCTTCTGAAGTGTGTCTTCAAGTTTTAGAAGCTTCTCACTTTCAGCTTCTGTTAGTCTCGCAGAAGGAACACCTGTTTGCAAGGAGACAACCAAGGCAACAGCTTCTTCATCAACAGGAACTTGATGCTCTTCTTTGTGATTTTCCCACTCCTGCTTCATATTTTGTAATTTTTCTCGTAACTTCTTCTCTTCATCACGAAGACTTGCTGCTTTCTCGTATTCTTGAGTGCCGATTGCTTGTTCCTTGGCAACTCGAGCATTTTCTATTTCTGTCTCAAGTTTCATCAATTCAGTAGGTTGACCCATAGTATTGACTCGAACACGAGCTCCCGCCTCATCCAATAAATCAATAGCTTTATCTGGTAGAAACCTTCCATGAACATATTGATCTGATAGAGTTGCAGCAGCTTTTAGAGCTTCTTCGGTAATGAATACGTTATGATGTTCTTCGTATTTTTTCTTTAATCCACGTAAGATATCTATGGTCTCATCTATGCTAGGAGGCTGAACTATAATTTTTTGAAAACGACGCTCCAAAGCAGCATCCTTTTCTATGTGCCTACGATATTCATCAATGGTTGTTGCTCCAATACATTGAATCTCCCCGCGAGCAAGAGCTGGCTTCAAGATATTCGAAGCGTCAATAGCTCCTTCAGCAGCCCCAGCTCCTACAATTGTGTGAAGCTCATCAATAAAGAGAAGGATATTTCCGTGCTTACGAACCTCATCCATGACAGCTTTAATGCGTTCTTCAAACTGCCCACGATATTTTGTTCCAGCAATCATTAAAGCTAAATCCAAAGTAATCAAACGTTTTTTACGTAAAGCTTCAGGAACCTCTTTAGAGATGATCTTTTGAGCAAGTCCTTCAACAATTGCTGTTTTCCCTACACCAGCTTCTCCTATCAAAACTGGGTTGTTTTTTCTTCTGCGGCAGAGAATAAGTATCAGCCTTTCTACTTCAGAAGAGCGTCCAATAACAGGATCTAATTTCGATTCACGAAACATCTCGGTTAAGTCGTAACCATAAGCTTTCAAAGCTGATAGCTTTTCATTTTTATCTGAGCCCAAACCATGACCTAAAGACGACTTTGAAGAAGATGGTGATGACGAGGAACTCCCTCGAGAAGAAGATGATGAAGATGGGGGAAGTTGCAGATTGAATGTTTCAAGTTCTTTGAGGATTTCTTTTCTTACTTCTCTAGGATCTATACGAAGATTTTCTAATACTTGAAGTGCAACACCGTCAGTTTGATTTAAAATTCCCAAAAGCAGATGTTCTGTTCCAACATAATTATGTTCTAAGATTCCCGCTTCTTCATTTGCAGATTCAAAAGATTTTTTTACTCTTCCTGTTAGAGCAGGATCCCCATAGATTTGGATCTCAGGTCCATAACCAATCAATCGTTCAACTTCTTGTCTAGCAATGTCAAAATCTATTCCAAGATTACGCAATACATTGACAGCTACGCCTTGGCCTAATTTAAGCAGACCTAGTAGAATGTGCTCCGTACCTAGATAGTTATGATTTAGACGCTGGGCTTCTTTCTTGGCCAACTTAATGACTTGTTTAGCTCTGTTAGTAAACTTCTCAAACATAAAAACCTAAAAGATCGGATAGAACTTTCCTTAAGCAAAGCATATACGAAATTTAAAATAATGATGCAACTTTTCGATCTAATCAAAAAAACTCTGAACTTTATAAGACTGTTGGAAAGTAGTACACAAACTTCTGAATATGCTACAATATCTTCAATTCTTAATGGGAAGATATTTTTTTAATAAAGTTTATTTTATGAAAATTCGAATTGTGGATTCAGGAAAAGGTTCTGCAGGAGCTCATATGGCCAAAGACGAACGTTTATTAAATGAGCTGAAAGATGGTGAATTGATATTGCATCTTTATGAATGGGAAAGTTCTTTGCCTTTGACCTATGGACATTTTATGCAGCCAAAAAAATTTCTTGTCGAAGATTTCCTTTCTTTGGGGTTGGATGCTTCAAAGCGTCCTACAGGTGGCGGCTTTATTTTTCATAATAGAGACTACGCTTTTTCCTTGCTAATGTCTTCTTCTTTTCCAGGCTTCTCTCACAATGTATTGGAAAATTATCTTAGAGTAAATAGTTTGGTTCTCAAAGTTCTTCATAAAGTTTTTCATATATCGGGATCTTTAGCTGAGCAAGAAGAATCTTGTTCGCAAAAGAAATCTGGAAATTTTTGTATGGCGAAAACTTCGAAGTATGACGTGTTGTTAGGATTCAGAAAAGTTGGTGGTGCTGCTCAACGTAAGGTACAGCAAGGCTTTTTGCATCAAGGATCATTATTTTTATCTGGAAATTCAAGAGAGTTCTATAAGCGATTTCTCCTCTCTGAAGTTTTCCAAGAGGTTACTGATGAGATAGAAAGACACGCTTTTTTCCCCTTAGGGATAGAAGCTTCTTCTCAGGATCTCAGCGCTGCTCGAAAGGATATAAAGGAATCGTTTATTCAAATTATTTGTAATGAGAATATATGAATAAATTTCGTTTGTATTTATTTTTTTTTATTACGCTCTTTCTTGTAATAGAACAGAAGACAGTTTTTACAAAAGAACTGTTATTTTCTGGAGAAGAACCTGTAGAAGTTTTAATCCATGATCATGGTTTAGAGGCATTCGAGCTATTCATGCAAAGCATAGATTCTGCAAATTACTATGTAGAGCTGTGTCCTTGTATGACTGGAGGAAAGATGCTCAAGGAAATGCTTTCCCGTCTAAATCGACGTATGCAGCAAGCACCATTACTGAAAACCTATCTTATCGTTCAACCGACTTTTATTGATGCTGAAGATCGCCAAATTCTCTCCAAGATGAAAGAATCTTGGCCTGAAAGATTTTTCTATGTTTATACAGGATGCCCTTCTTCTACTAGCTTTTTGAAACCCAATGTTATGGAAATGCATGTTAAACTTTCTTTGGTAGATGGGAAATATTTCATTTTAGGAGGAAGTAATTTTGAGGATTTCATGTGTACTCCTGGAGATCATGATCCAGAGGAAACAGATTCTCCAAGGATCACTGTAAGCGGTTTACGAAGACCCCTAGCATTCAGAGATCAAGATGTAACCTTTTGTTCTGTTTCTTTAGGAAGGCGTTTGAGAGAAGAATATCATAAGTATTTTCAGATGTGGGAACATTTTGCAAATCATCTTTGGTTTGAAGATGATCCCGAAACCTTTGCAGGATTTTGTCCTGAGCTAACAGAGGAACAGGCTTCAGCAACTAGTTGCGCAGCTTTTGATCAGAATCCAGAAGTTGTTAGTGTTCAGCCTTCACAAATACGAATTATTTTTAGTGGTCCCCACGAAGGGCAGCCAAACCCTATTACGGAAGAATATTTACGGTTAATTCGCTCAGCACAGTTTTCTTTACAACTTGCACATATGTATTTTGTTCCTAAGAAAGAGATCGTTCAGAGCTTTATTGATGCTGTAGAATCTCGAAGTGTTAGTCTAGAAGTTGTTACTAATGGGTGTCATGAGTTGAGTCCAAGCATGACAGGAGCTTATGCTTGGGGAAATCGGATGAATTATTTTGCTGTTAGCTTTGGAAATTACTCTTCTTTATGGAAAAAGCCTTTTTGGATAGGGAAAAAAGCGTATCCAAAGGTTTCTTTTTATGAATTTGCAGTTCGCGAAACGCAATTACATAAGAAATGTATGATTATAGATGAGTCAACTTTTGTTATAGGAAGCTATAATTTTGGTATGAAAAGTGATGTTTTTGATTATGAAAGTATTGTAGTTATCCATTCTCCAGAAGTTGTTGAAAAAGCTCAAAAAGTATTTAAAAAAGATAAAAAACTTTCTAGGAAAATTTCTGAAGAAGATATTTTCTCCTGGTATTTCCATCCTGTGCACCATGTTGTTGGACATTTACAAATTAGTTTCATGCCTTGTTAGCTAGTTGTTATTAGGACACATACTTTTTAAGTTCTTTCTATCTTAACGGGATCCCTCTTGGTTTTTTTCTTTATTATCGTTTACACTGAGTCTTCATTATCTATGTTCAGGGTGAGTCCTTGTTAGGATTTTTTTATAAACATCAGAAAAAATTTATAAGCATTGTCGTTATCAGTGTTTGTGTTTCTGGTCTTGGTATAGGTTGGGGACGCTATTCAGGAGGAGTCTCTAATAGGGAGGCTCGATCTCGAAATATCGTGTTCACTACAGCATCTGGAAAGAAATACTTTGAACACGAATTTTCAGCTTTTAAAAAATTTTTCGCAAATGAAGCATATCCCTTTACCGGAAATTTTCGTGAATGGAATTTTATAAATGAGGGATTGATAACAGAACGTTTCTTAACAACAAAATTAGGAGAACAGCTTTTCTTCAAAGTCTATGCTCAAGGTTTTCCTGCCTTCTCTCAAGAGAAAAACTACCAACCTTATCGGCGATTTGATGCTCCATTTATATCTTCTGAAGAAGTTTGGAAATCTTCAGCTCCAAGTTTGTTTGAGGCTTTCAAAGCTTTTCAAGCTATAGAAAACCCTGTTTCATCTGAAGGTTTTGCTGCTAGAATAAAATTATTTTTAGAAGAACGTAAGTTTCCTCATTATGTTCTCAAACAAATGTTAGAGTATCGTAGACAAATGTTTGTCCTACCTCAAGACCAAACTTTATTCCAAGGTAAAAATCTTCGTTTGTTTAGTTATAATAATCTCCAAGATTGGCTTGGTGAGCCTTATGTGTCTGCTGCAGTTGAGGCTTTGATTCGTTTCATTGATGAGAAGAAAAAAGATATAGCCTATCCTTCTCTTCAAGAAGCTAGAGAAGACTTCTATGACAAAGCAAAGCAGGCCTTTACAAAATTAAATAAACATGTAGGGCTTTCCATAAATTTTAATCAGTTTGTTTCCTCATATTTTCAATTTTTAGGTGTATCAGAAGCTCAATTTTTCAAAATGTATCGTGATATTCTTTTGTGTAAAAGAGCCTTTCTTCAAATGCGGGGTGGTGTATCGTTTGATTATCGCCCTTTAAATGAGTTTTTCACTATGGGAAGAGATGCTTCCCATCTGGAGTTATTCCGTCTTCCTAAAGAATATCAATTTAAAACACAGCAGGATTTAGTAGCTTTCGAAACGTACTTACATCTTGTCGGATCTCCAGTGAAAAATCCTCTTGATGTTCCTCATTTTTTATTGCCAATAAAAATGATAAAAGCAAAAGAGCCTCGCTTGATTGGTCGTAGGTTTTCTATTCAATATAGAACTCTTCTTTTACAAGACTTAGAAGCCAAAGTGCCTATGATGGAAGTTCTTCAATGGCAACAAAACCCCGATCATTTTCACGAGATTCTTCAAGAGTTCCCAAAAGCAGAGACTTGCAAATCACATAAAGATTTTCAACAGTTAAAATCCTCTATACGCAATAAAATCTATGCTTTCACAAGAAAAGCAATCTTAAGAGCTTATCCAGAAAGAATTTTAGAAGGACTTAAAGAGTGTCCTAAAGAAAGTCGAGAAATTTTTCTCTCCACGGGGAAGGATAGTGTTCTTGATGGTATTTTAGATAGCGAAGAGTTGGCACAACTTTTATGTGAAAATGAAATTATTGAAATTTATAGCCAAGATAAAGAACGCTATTACTCTTTTCATGTAGATATGTGCTGTGCAACAGAAGAAGTTCTTCCTTATCGAGAAGTCCTGAAAAAAGAATTGGCCATGAAGTTGGTGTCTTCTCACGATTTGACGGCTCATGTTGAACGTGTTAAGCTTGCTCTAAGAAATCGGTATCCCAAAGAAAATGAAGCTACTCTTTGGCAAAGACGCTTGTGGAATTTATTAGAAGAACACAGGACAGGAACATATCAGGCGGGTTCTTTGCCTTGGAATTTAGAAAAGATTTCAAAAGTCTTTTATCGTGGAGATCCAAACCTTCCCTTACCTTTCGAAGATCTTTCTCAGTTAGAAATAGGAAAATTATCAGACATAGTTTTTGATACCGAAGGACCTTACTATTACCAATGTTTATCCCATATTGTATGTGATCACCCAGCAGGAGTGGATAAACTCTTTTTATTAAAAAGTCAGCTGGATGAAGAACTTTTTGGAAGTTATATGCAACGTTTTATTGAATAAGGAGCTGATTAATGTTGTTCTCTGACTATCATGTTTGGATCCAGCCAATACACCCTGATATTGTTCGTTTAGGTTTGTCTGAAGAAATGCAGAAGAACCTCGGTAAGATTCTTCATGTAGACTTACCTTCAGTTGGAAGTCGTTGTTCTGAAGGAGAGATTCTTGTCATTATGGAGTCTTCAAAGTCTGCTATAGAGATTTTAAGTCCTGTTTCTGGAGAAGTTATAGATATAAATCAAATTTTAATTGAAGATACTGCTGCAATTAATTCTTCTCCAGAAGAAGATGGATGGCTAGTTGTTGTGCGTTTAAATGAAGCTTTAGAAATTGGGAAATTTCTAAAGAAAGATTCTTTAAATTAGTTATGGTATTATCAAG
>NZ_CACSHH010000012.1 GCF_902705545.1 Chlamydia sp. 17-3921
TGGTATTATCAAGTAAAAAATTTTTTTTTGATTCAAAAGAATAATTTTTAGTAAGGGGAGTTTTTTTTTAACCCTTAAATCATTAAAATTCCTCTACAAAATTAAAAAATCTCAGCTTAAAATAATATCATGTCTTCAGTCATATCAAGTGACTCATTTATCCGAATTGAAACTTCTGTTTCCACACATAACCATCGGATAAAACAACTTCATGTCATTACACTGATAATTTCAACAGTCGTTATAGGGCTATTAACTTCTGGACTGTTTGCAGTTTCTTCCATATCTATGCAATTATTGATTTGGATTGTTAGCTTCTGTTTAATTTTAATAGCATGGGCTTGTGCTTGTTACAGATACTTCCTATTAACTTCTTCTCAAAATATTAAGATGCTCGGAAACAAAAGATGATAACACAACCGACTTTTCAAAAACCTTCCGAATTTACACTAACAACCCTAGCACGTTTGCGACAATCTGTTGATTACTCTCCTCAACCAAAATTGCCTGGACATGTAAGAATTTTTTATAGAGTAATGACCCTATTATTAACACTGATTACAATCCTAATGGCTACGGTTCTTTGTATTGGAATTTCCAATACATCTCATCTGGCTCTTTGCATAGCGTCATTTTTAGCTTGTTGTGCCCTATTGAGCGCCGTGATCTTTTTAATCTCCCATGCTCTATTTCAACTGCCTTCAGGAAAACAGTTAGAAAAAGAGTATGTTATTCGTCACAATGCATTGGTAAAAAATGCCTCTGTTATTGAGTCGAAGGCATCTTAGTTACTAACTTACTTTTTCTGCTTTTAGTTGCTTTCACTTTTTGTACTGTAGACTTCTTTTCTTTTAGAGAAGCAGCTTCTGTTTGCTCATTATCTTCAAAAAATGGTGTTTTTTTAGCAGAAGGCTGTGCAATATCAATTCCTGTAAGGCTCATAAAGGCCATAGCCATAAGTCCTGTTGTAATGAAAGATATTCCTATTCCTTGAAGATTTTTCGGAATATCTGAGTAGGCTAGCTTTTCTTTAATAGTTGCTAGAAGTACTATTGCTAGCCACCAGCCACAGCCTGCTCCTAAAGAGAAAATTACCATAGGAATAAATGGATAATTTCTTGTGATTCCAAACAAGACTCCTCCAAGAATGGCACAATTTACAGCTATTAAAGGAAGAAATATCCCTAAAGAAAGATAGAGCTCTCTAGAAACCTTCTCTAAAAAAAGTTCTAAGATTTGTGTAAATGCGGCAATGACAACAATGAAAATAATGAGTTCTAGGAATCCTAAATTTATAGAAGAAAAAAGTGATGGAGAAATCCAAGTCAGAGCTTGGGGTCGTGTAAGAAATTGATGAATAACCCAGTTTAAACTTCCTGTAACAGTAAGAACTAAGGCTACAGACATTCCTAAGCCATTTGCGGTTGAAACTTTAGAAGAGCAGGCAAGATAGCTACACATTCCAAGAAAGTTTGAAAGAAGAATGTTTTGGATGAAGGCTGCTTGCAATAAAATACCAAAAACATTGAGCCAAGTATACTGTCCTAACCACATGGTGTTACCTCTTTGTTTTCTTGGAACTCAAAATATTTACAATCCAGATCATTATTCCTAATAAGAAAAAAGCTGAGGGAGCTAGGACCATAAGACTTAAATTTTGGTAACCATCAGGATTGGCATTAGAAGCATACAAACACAAAGGGATAATACGGTAGCCCAGAAGGGTCCCAGATCCAAAAAGTTCTCTAATAATGCTTATAAATACCAAAACCCAGCCATAACCTAATCCTGCAGAAAAACCATCTAAAAATGCTGGAATTGGAGGAGAGTGCCTAGCAAGACTTTCTGCTCGTCCCATAACAATACAGTTTGTAATGATTAAACCAACGAAGACTGATAAAGTTTTAGAAATGTTAAATAAAAATGCTTTTAGAAACTGATCTATAACGATAACAAATAAACTAATAATGATAAGTTGGGTAATCATTCTCACGCTATCAGGTGTAGCTTTGCGTAGCAGAGAAACAAAAAATGAAGAGCTTCCTGTTACAATGCTTACAGCTAAACCCATAGTAATTGCAGTGCTAACGGTCGTTGTTACTGCTAATGCTGAGCAAATTCCAAGGATTGCTACAAGAATTTGGTTGCTATGCCATAGAGGATCAAAGAAAAAACTTTTGTAAGACCTTTTTACTGTCATTTTTTACCCGAGGCCTTGAGATTAGAAAAGTAGATCAATAAAGATCGGTAGGGGGCTAAAGATTGAATGTAGGCTTCTGTAACCCCATTACATGTTAAAGTTGCCCCCGAAATCCCATCAATTGTAGAAAGAGACTTGGGAGAATTCCCAAATTCAGATTTTACAGAACCTTTAATTACCTCAAGTCCTAAAGGAACTTGAGAAAGACTTATTGTTTCTGAATTCGTTTGTAAAAATACTTTTTTCCCATAGAACTGTTTTTGCCATTCAGGATTGGCAATATTTGCTCCTAATCCCGGAGTTTCTCCTTGCTCATACCAAGTAGTCCCTAGTACTGTATTACCATCATTAGCTATACCAAGATAACCTTCAATTGGCCCCCAAAGGCCAAATCCTGAAATGGGGATTACCAGAGCTTTAATTTCTTCTGGAGCTTTTGCTATCTCGGAATTCGTTTTTGTTGCAGCTTGTTCTGTATTATTTAAAATAGCGTAAAATAAAAGAAATTTTTGATGATGTGCAGGAGCTTCTTGAAGCTTTTCTAGAAATTTTTCTGAGTTAAAATTCAGATCTTCAAAAGAAAAAATCTCTCCTTTTCGATTTGCTAAAAGAGGACGTACAAAGTACTGAACATAGGATTCTACGGCAATCCCTGAAGCTATTGAGGCCTTGCCCGGGTTTTTTTTAAGAAGATGAGAATCTTTATCATAAATTGCTGTTTCCCAAGTTTCATTTTCGTAAAGCTGAAATCTTCCTTCGAAATCCAAGATGTGAGCTGCAATTAGTAACTGTTTATTACGATCGAAGGTTTTAGCTTGTTCTTGAAGAGGAGAAAGCAGGGTATAAATAATAGATAGTAGAAGACTAGCAAATAGGCTTAAGCCTAAAACAAAGGTAATGACATACCATATTTGATTTTTGCGGTTGTCAAGAAAGTGAGAAGATTCCTCAGACATTTATATTCTCCTTTTTCTGTACTTTCTGACAGAGAAATAATCAAAAAGAGGAGCAAAGACATTTCCTAAAAGAATAGCGAGCATAACTCCTTCAGGATAAGCTGGGTTGATTAATCGAATTACAATAGTCATGAAACCTATAAATAATCCATAAATCCACTTACTAAGCTTCATTGCTGGGGAGGTCACCGGATCTGTTGCCATGAAAGTTAAACCAAATGCTAACCCCCCAAGAAGCAAATGTCGGTATGCTGGAATGAAAAAACGTGCAGGAGCCCAGGCTCCATGACTACCGACTATAAGAATGCTGATAACTTTAAATAACCAAGCAGTAAGGAAAGCTCCAACACCTAAAGCAACCATGGTTCTCCAAGAAGCAATTCCTGTCACAATGAGGAAAATAGCACCTAGTAAACAGGCAAAAGTCGAGGTTTCTCCTAAGGAACCAATGATATTTCCCCAGAAAAGATTCCCTGTAGAAAATTTACCAATACCATAAATTACATCTGAAATCGCATATGCAGAATCAAATTGAGTAGGTAATAATCCTAAACCTCCCTCGCTAATAGGGCTTGTGACAAAGTCTTGAAGTTGGGAGAAAGTAAGATTTGCTAAAATAGTTCCAGGATGTGACTCTGCCCACAAAGAAAATTGAGTTTGAAGAACATCGTGACAAGGAACATCTGGAATTTGTAAAATATTTGCTGCAATAGCGTCTGCATGAACGCGCTTTACTACAGGTAATGTGGAATTAAGAGTTTGTAGACACGTTGATTGCGAAAAACCATCAACAAAAGTTTTTCCCAACATAGAATTCATATTTAGAAGGCTTTCTTTAATCTTTATTGGATTACTTCCGACCCAAGCGTCTCCACTCATTTTTGCTGGGAAAGTGAAGAAAAGAAATACTCGAGCAGATAAGGCTGGATTTAAAATATTCATACCTGTTCCACCGAAAAGCTCTTTACCTATAACTACACCAAAAGCAATGCCTAAAGCAGCCATCCAATAAGGGATTGTTGGTGGTAGTGTTAAAGGATAAAGAATTCCTGTAACGAGTAGTCCTTCTGCAATTTTGTGTTTACGAACAACAGCAAAGATAGTTTCACAGAATCCTCCGACGCCATAGCTAATCATCAAAAGAGGAAGGAAAATTTTACAGCCAGCCCATAAAATAGGAAGGGCTTTCACATTACAAAAAGTAAAGGAAAGATAACTACGAAATCCAGAAATTTGCAAAAATGTTTCCATGAGCTCAGGATTTCCAGAACCATAAACTATGGATTGGAGTCCTGAGTTCCATATGGCAAAAAATATTGCAGGAAGAAGAGAAATAACAACAAGCATCATCCAGCGTTTGACGTCTACAGCATCACGGATAAACGGCGGTGAAGTAATTTCGTGTAAAGGCTCATAACAAAATGTGTCAATAGCATCTACTATAGGAGTAAAACGTTGGAATTTATCTTTTTGACAAGTTTTCCAGAGGGTATTTATGAATCGTTTAAGCATTGCGTAAGAAAAAAAACTAGGCTTTCACACGTTCAACAACGTAACAAATTGCAAAGAATTTTAGGAATAGAAATTTTCTATGGTTTTGGAGTTAAAATCGTTTTTTTCAAACTTACTTTTTCCTAACTTATGTTATGGCTGTCGTTCCCCAGGAGAGCTTATTTGTCAGCAGTGTTTGAGTAAGCTCCATTTTGTAGGGAAAGAGGCGTTGTTTGCGTTGCTTTGGTTTTTTGTCATATCAAGAAGTCCAAGTATGTTCTTCGTGCTCAACATTTTTTAAGATTCGTACGACTTATTTGTTCTCTCCATCAGAAATAGTCCTTTCTTTATATAGACAAGCACTTGAAGGCAAACTTGTTGCTATAAATTTTTTTGTTAAAAGCATAAAACAATATTGGACTTTTTCAGAAAGCCGTTTAGATTACATTGTATATATAGATATGCCAAAGGAAATTATCGTAGAACTATGCAAGGATCGTCTGCAGTACAAAAAAATGTGGCTTTGGAAAAAAAAATATATACTGAAAAACCTACCGAAAGAAAAATCCCTATGTTTTCTTTCTGCGTATCCTCTAACATATCGTATTCGTCAGACTCTAGAAAAACATGTTCCGGGTCCATTCATGCTTATGAGTCTTTTTCTTTCTGAAGACTATCTTTAGTTCCTGATATAGCTAAGTAACCAAGAATACGAACGCCCTCGTCAACAGATAAAGTTGTTGCTTGAATGTCTCCTTTTACCATAGCTTCACCTCGAAGTTCTACTTTTCCTGAAACTGTGACATTTCCTTCAACAACCCCTTCAATAATGGCTTCTTGAAGTTGGATATCGGCTTTAACAACTCCCTTGGGGCCTACGATGATTTTTCCATTAGAGACTAAAATTCCTTCAAAAGTTCCATCAATGCGTAATAGACGATCAAAAGCAAGCTCTCCTTTAAAAGTGACTCCCTCTCCTAAAGTAGTTTCAGGTTCTTCAGAAAAAGGAAGCAAAGTATCCGCTGTTGTTGAGGTTGACCAGGAATCTTGTTGTGGGGAAGCATTTTCTAAATGCGCTAGTGGACGAGCTTCCGATATTTTAGGAGTATCAAAGAGGCTCGGAGGAGTTTCTAATCTCTCAGATCTAGAGTATGCTTGATAGTTAGATCTTGGAGAATTCTCTTCTTCATACAATGTTTGAACATCCTCAAAAGGACTTTTACTTGTTCTTCGGAACATAGAATCTCCTTAGGTTAGCCAACAATATGATTTTTACAGAGATTAATTTGCTGTTTTAAAACTTCATCTTCTTCTAGCTTGTGCTCTATAGTTTTACATGCATAGAGTACTGTAGAGTGAGTCTTACCAAAAGCAGCGCCTATAGCAACTAAAGAATCTGTGATCAAAGTTTTCGCAAGATACATAGCAACTTGACGTGCTAAGACTAGCTCTTTAGCTCTAGAATTTTCTTTGAGATCTTGAGGTTTGACTTGAAATACAATAGCAACACTTTTTAAAATACTCTCTACAGAAACCTTTCGTTTAGTTGGAGAACGAAAGAGCTCCTTTAATGTGTCGTGAATAGTATTTTCTGTAATTTCTTTTCCAAAAAGGCGACAATAAGCTGTTAACTTATTAATGGCTCCTTCTAGTTGACGTACGTTACCATAAATATGATCAGCAATATAAAATGCCATTTCATTAGGAATTATTAAACCTTTTTGTTCAGCTTTATGCTGTAAAATCGCTACACGAGTCTCTAGATCTGGAATGCCTACATGAGCAACAAGTCCCCATTCCATTCTTGCAATAATGCGTTCTGAGAGCCTTAATTGCCCTGGAGGTTTATCACTAGTTATAACGATTTGTTTACTAACATTAATGAGTGTTTCAAAGGTATTACAAAACTCTTCTTCAAAATTTTGACGATTCTGTAAAAATTGAATATCATCAACAAGCAAGAGATCTAAAGAACGATAAAAATTTTTCATTTTATCGACAGATTTAGACTTCAGATGGTGAACAAGATCATTAATAAAGGCTTCTGTTGTAATACAATGTACTTTTAGATTTTTGTGCTGTTCTCGAACACAATGACCTATAGCATGAAGAAGATGAGTTTTTCCTAGACCTACACCTCCATGAATGAATAAAGGATTGTAAGAACGTCCTGGCTTTCCTGCAATTCCCACAGCTGCCGACTTTACAAATTGGTTGGAAGGTCCCTCAATAAAATTATCAAAACGATAAGAAGGATTAAGTTTAAGTTGGAACTCTTTAGATTCTTCTACAGGTTCTACAATGGTATCTTCAATATCTATAGAAATTACAGAAGCAGAAACTTTTTTAGTTTCTATAACAATAAATTCTAAAGCTGGTTCTCCATGAGCATCTAGAGGAACAAAAGAGCATAGATCTTTCTTGTAATTATCGAGAAGATAATTTTGTACAAAAATATTAGGTACTTCTAAACAAATTTTATCTTGAGTTTCTTCTACTACTTGAATAGGGGAAATCCAGTTTTCGAAAGCTGTTTTTGAACAGCGCGTTTTCACATAGTTTACAAACTGTTCCCAAGTGCTACAATCGTTACATGTTAGCATGTTGCTCTCTTTCGTTTGTAAGACCTTTATTACAGCAGACGATCTACTTTTACTAAAGGAGGAAATTGCCAATGTAGCATTGCTGTTGATAAGCAATCAACAATTTTTCTGAAAAGAACAAAAGCATTTTTGGCATTTTCTTATTGTGATATTGCGGTGAGAATGAATTTTTATTAAACGAGAGAGGGAGTTTTTTTTACAGTTTTGCGGGTATAACTCATCAATAAAGCTTCTGCATCATCAGCTATTGTTGCATCAGGACAGGAAGTTAAATAAAGAGCGATTGCTGCAGCTTCATCTATTCTTTTTAGACAAAATAATGCTTTCGTTTTGTTAAGAAGTGTTGCAAGATGATCTCCTTGCATGCGAAGAGCCTGGTCTAAGACTACTAGTGCCTTAGCATTTTCTCCTATTTGTAAATAGAGGCCTCCTAGAGTTTGATGGTCATAGATACTTAAGGGATCTAGGATGACAAGAGCTTCAAAAAAAAGTATCGCTTTATTGTAATGACCTTGTCTTAAGAAAGAATATCCAGAGATTCTGAGTTCTTCTAACTCTTGATCTCCCCATCCTAAGATAGCTTTCCATTCATTATCTAACATAGGTTAGCCTTGAACAAATTGAAAAATACGAGAAATAATATAATCTATCATCATATTTGAAGATTTAATTCCTAGGTCTAGCACTTTGAGCAAAACCTTTCCTTCTAAAATTCGTTTGTCTTCGTCGTCCTCTTCAAATAGATCTTCTTCATCACGGTTATGGTCCTCTTTTTGATCTCTATGAGAAAAGAAGGGAGTCACTTGACTACGATAAGAAAATTTTCCTCGTGTGAGAACCTTCAAGTATGCTGAAATTTTTTCGATATCTGAATCTTGCTGGTCTGGAGATCCAAGAGAAGGAGTCAAATATGGTGTAGAAAATCGTTGCTTATAAAAGTTTGCAGGAGGAGCAAAAAAAGCCCAGTGCGTTTTATGGTTCGTCTGTAATAGAGAAATTAACGCTGAAGGCTTGGGATTCATATCCAGAATTTGGGCATGCTTTGCAACATCCCGAATGGATATGTTTTCCATATGAACTTCCTTTCGGAAGTCATTAACAAGCTTATTATTGGAGGCATGTTTTTCGTATACAGATGAACTATAATTAAAAATTTCTACCATATGAATGCCTATAATTCCCTTATTAGATCATAATAGCGTTAAGGAAAAAGTCAATAGTCTTGATAGGGAAGTTTACTCTAAGAAAGAAGTATCTCATTTTAGTGAAGTCTTTTGTCTTTCTTTGGGATCGTGTATATTTTCTTTGATCTTAATAAAACGAAGATTTTTAGAGATTTTATGACAGAATCTTATCCCCATATCCCAGTCTTAGTGAACGAGTGTTTGGCTTTGTTCTCTGAACATCCTCCAAGAGTTTTTTGCGATGTAACAGTCGGTGCCGGAGGTCATGCTAACGCTTTTCTTTCTTCTTATCCTTCTATAGTTTCTTATGACGCTTCGGATCGAGATCCTTTTGCCTTAACTTTGGCTCGGCAACGTTTAGCACCTTTCGGTGAACGTGTACATTTGAAACATGCTTCTTTTCAAGATCTATCAAACATTCTTGAAAATGGTATTTACGATGGAGTGCTTGCCGATTTAGGGGTCTCTTCTATGCAATTGAATGATTTTTCTCGAGGATTTAGTTTTCAAGCAGACGATCATCCTTTAGACATGCGTATGGATACAACTCAGGGAATTTCAGCAAGTGAAGTTTTAAATACATTGAGAGAAGAGGAATTAGGGAAAATTTTTCGAATTTATGGAGAAGAACCTTTGTGGAAGAAGGCAGCGAAGGCTATAGTTCACTTCCGTAAACGTAAACGTATAGAGTCTGTTCGAGATTTAAAAGAAGCAATGTCCAAGGTTTTCCCTTTTTATCGCTTGCGAAGAAAAATTCATTCTTTAACGTTAATTTTTCAAGCCTTACGAGTTTATGTAAACAATGAAAACACTCAATTGAAAATATTATTAGAGTCTGCTATGCGTTGGCTCGCACCTCAAGGGAAACTGATTATTATTTCTTTTTGTAGTTCAGAAGATCGTCCTGTAAAAAATTTTTTAAGACAAGCAGAAGTTTCTGGTGTTGGAAAAGTCGTGACAAAGAAAGTCATTATGCCAACATTTCAAGAGATTCGGAAAAATCCTCGTTCACGTTCAGCAAAACTACGTTGTTTTGAAAAGTACAAAGTCCCTTTATGAATAAAAGTCGTTTTTTACGATTATTTTGTTGTTTTTTCTGCTTTGGCTGTCTTTTGTACAATTATATTAATAAACAAAATATGATTACGAAACTTCGTTTGGATATTCCAAGTCTTTGGACTAATTTACGAACGTTAGAACAAGAGAATGTTGCTTTGAATTTTTTAATCAATAAAATCGAAAGACCAGATCATCTAATGGAAATCGCAGATCTTCCTGAATATCAATATTTAGAATATCCTAAGGATGAGAGAGTTCATATTATGTTTTATGAATCATCGTAAACGCTTAACATTTATATCTCTTGGCTTACTGGCTATTTATTCCCTTCTTATTTTGCGTTATTATAAAATTCAGATTTGTGAAGGCGATCATTGGTTAGCTGAGGCTATTGGACAACATGAATTTCGTGTGCAGGATCCTTTTCTTCGAGGGACGTTTTTTGGTAATACACAATTGCGAAAAGGAGGTACTGAAGTTCTTCAGCCCTTTGCTATTGATATCACGAAGTTTCATTTGTGTTTAGACGCTGTTGTTATCCCTGAATCTCATCGAGATATCATCGCTCAGAAAATTTGGAGTTTTGTTGGGGAAGGGAGTTATGAAAATCTTCGCTCGCATTTTGATAAAAAATCTCGTTATCGTAAACTCTGTCTTTGGTTGAATCGTCCTCTTCATGATCGGATTCTTATTTGGTGGAAAAGCTACGCAACAAAGTATAAGTTGCCTTCGAATGCTCTATTTTTCATAACAGATTATCAACGTTCTTATCCTTTTGGAAAACTTTTAGGTCAAGTTCTTCATACTCTTAGAGAAGTCAAAGATGAAAAAACTGGACGAGCATTTCCTACAGGAGGGTTGGAAGCATATTTTAATCATTTACTTGAGGGAGAGCCTGGAGAACGTAAATTACTTCGTTCTCCTTTGAATCACTTAGATCTTGATAGGGTTGTAAAGATCCCTAGAGATGGTTCTGATATTTATTTAACTATCGATCCTGCGATTCAAACTATTGCCGAACAAGAACTTGAAAGAGGTGTTGTTGAAGCTAATGCCTGTGGAGGAAGGTTAATTTTAATGAATTCTCAGACAGGAGAAATTCTTGCTTTAGCTCAATATCCTTTTTTTGATCCTGCAGATTATAAAAAGTTTTTCAATAATAAAGAGTACATAGAACATACGAAAGTTTCTTCTGTAAGTGATGCTTTTGAGCCAGGGTCGATTATGAAGCCGATAACTGTTGCTATAGCATTGCAAGCAAATGAAGAGGCAGAACAAAAAGCTTTACCAAAACTTTTTGATCCACAAGATCCAATAGATGTTACTAGAACTTTGTTCCCTGGAAGGCAAAATTCCCCTTTGCGAGATCTTACTTCAAACCGTCGAATGAACATGTATATGGGAATACAAAAGTCTTCTAATGTTTATGTCGCGCAACTTGCTGATCGTATTATGCATTCTTTCGATAGCTTTTGGTATCAAGAGAAACTTCATGCTTTGGGATTTGGTAGGAAAACAGGGATAGAACTTCCTGCAGAAACTTCAGGATTAGTTCCATCTCCTCAGCGTTTTCATATTAATGGAGTTCCAGAATGGTCCTTAGCGACCCCGTATTCTTTGGCTATGGGTTACAATATTTTAGTTTCTGGTTTGCAAATTGTAAGAGCTTATGCCGCTATCGCTAATGGAGGGTTTCTTGTGAGACCTACTCTTGTAAAAAAAATCATTTCTCCTTCTGGAGAAGAGCTTATTCTTCCCAAGTCTTCTAAAGAAAGAGTGTTATCATCTTCTGTAACTCAAGAAGTTATTCGTGCTATAAGGTTTACAACGCTTCCTGGCGGTACAGGATTTCGAGCTGCATTAGAGCACCATTCTAGTGGTGGAAAAACAGGAACTACAGAAAAAATGGTTTTAGGAAAGTATGACAAGCGACGGCACATTTCTTCTTTTATTGGGATAACTCCTGTAAGACAGGTTGGTGAATGTGCTCCTCTTGTAATGCTTGTTTCTATAGATGAGCCTGAGTATGGTTTTCGTTCTGATGGAACTAAGAATTATATGGGAGGTAGGTGTGCTGCTCCTGTTTTTTCTCGTGTAGGAGATCGGGTTTTCAAGTATTTAGGGGTTTCTGCTGATAAAGAAAAAAATGATTATCGAAAGGAAGTTGCAGATTTAAAAGTTTTGTATGAGGAGTGGAATTGCTCGAAATCTCATTGATTCATAGAGTCAATAAAGAGATTTTATTTTGTTGATAGAAGTGTAAGAGATGATTTTTATATAGTTTTAGATGTTGTGAGTAACCTAAGTAGGTTATAGTATGCTAAAACAGATTGTGCTGAAGGCGTATCTGAGTTTTATTTTATTACCATTGTGATGATCATTTTTTAATATCTTCAGTATAGCAAATAAGAGAGTATTTCATTGCTGTGAAGAACTATTTTCGTACAAGGCTGCTAGAGTAAGAATGAATTTAAAAGAACTTCTCAAAGATATTTCTGCGAAAATTTACGGAAAAGTATCCACTCTAGAAGTGCGAAATTTTACTCGAGATTCTCGATACGTTGGTGTCGGAGATATTTTTATTGCTTGTCGAGGTTCTCGGTATGATGGAAATGATTTTGCTGCAGATGCTGTAAATCACGGTGCTATTGCTATCCTTTCTTCTTTGTATAATCCTTTTCTTTCTGTTGTTCAGATTATTACCCCAAATGTCGAACAGTTGGAAGCAGAGCTTGCTTCAAAGTTTTATGGTTACCCCTCAAGAAAGCTACATGTTATTGGTGTTACAGGAACTAATGGAAAAACAACTGTTACTTATCTTTTAAAAGTATTACTTGATTATTGTAAAAAGCCTTCTGGTTTAGTTGGGACTATAGAACATTTTTTGGGTAATGAAAGTTTTCATGATAATTTCACAACTCCCACAGCATGTTTATTACAAAAGTATTTTGCAGAGATGGTGAAAAATCATCGAGAAGCTGTTGCTATAGAAGTTTCTTCTATTGGTCTTGCTTTAGACAGGGTTGCTCAAACTGATTTTAATGTAGGAGTATTTACAAATATCTCGCTAGATCATTTAGATTTCCATAAGTCTTTTAAAAATTATATAGAAGCTAAAGAAAAACTATTTAAGATACTTCCTCAAACTGGAGTGGCAGTAATTAATGCTGATAGTCTTTACGCGACTCGTTTATGTAAGATGTCTTCATCTCGATACGTAACCTACGGGATAAAGGAACATGCGGATTATCAAGCTTGTGAGATTCTTCTTACTTCATCAGGAACTAGGTATTCTCTTCTTCACAAGAGAAAAAAATATTTTTGTAATACAGCTTTTATTGGACGTTACAATGTTTACAATACATTGGCTGCGATTGCTGCTATTCATGAAAGCGGGTTCTGCAATTTGCCCGAACTTTTAGAGGCTATTAAAAATGTACAGCTTCCCAAAGGTCGGTTAGAGCCTATTCTTATGGGGCATTGCCCTGTGTATATAGATTATGCTCATACCCCACATGCTTTAAGCAATGTTTTGAGTGTTCTTCAAGAACTACTTTCTCCTAAAGGAAAATTAATTATCGTATTTGGCTGTGGCGGAGATAGAGACCGTTCTAAGCGGCGGATGATGGCAAAAGTTGCTGAGCGTTTTGGTTTTTCTGTAGTGACGTCTGATAATCCTAGAAATGAGGATCCTGAAGAAATTATTAAAGAGATTTGTCAAGGATTTTTAACAAAAAATTATTGTGTGGAAGTTGATAGAAAGCAGGCGATTTCTAAAGCCATATCTCTTGCTTCAAATGAAGATATTATCCTTATCGCAGGAAAGGGTCACGAAACTTATCAAATTTTTAAACATCAAACAATTAGTTTCAATGATAAGCAAATAGTCTCAGAGGTACTAGCGTCTTATGTTTAAACGTCTTATTTTATTTATCTCTTGTATTTTTTTTTGGGGACCATTGCCTCTTTCGGCTCAAGAACTTAATCCTCCTCAAAGAGTACGTCGTAGTGAAGTAATTTTTATAGATCCTGGGCATGGAGGTAAAGATCAAGGCTCTGCGAGTAAGGAGCTGCATTACGAAGAAAAGTCTTTAGTGTTATCTATATCTCTCTATGTTCAAAGTTATCTTAAGAGAATGGGTTATAAACCAGTTTTAACACGATCTTCAGATGTTTATGTAGATTTAGCAAAAAGAGTAGCTTTAGCAAATCAAGAAAAAGCTGATGTTTTTGTGAGTATTCATTGTAACTATTCTTCTAATTCAGAAGCTTATGGAACAGAAGTGTATTTTTATAATGGAAAAAACAGTTCTATATCCAGGAGTTGTAGGTCAGAAACTTTAGGAAAGGATGTTTTAACTGCTATGAAAAAAAATGGCTCATTAAAATCTCGAGGCACAAGAACTGGAAATTTTGCAGTTATTCGAGAAACAACCATGCCGGCTATTTTAGTGGAAACAGGGTTTTTATCAAATCCACGAGAGCGTACGTCTTTATTAGATGCGCGCTATCGAATGCATTTGGCTAAGGGAATTGCTGAGGGAATACATAATTTTCTTTCTAAGCAAAAAAAAACAGATTCAATAAAGATTCGTAAAACTTCTTCGAAATCTTAATTACAATAAAAGACGTCCTCGATGCGACTTGAACGCATGGCCTGCTGCTTAGGAGGCAACCGCTCTATCCTGCTGAGCTACGAGGACCCAAGAGTGGCAATAGTAACAGCTTAAATTAAAGAAGTCACGTATTGCTGTACTTGATACACTAGGTTTGTGGTTTTCTTTTTTTATTAATTCTTGGCACTAGAGTGAAAAAGCTCTTATTTTTTAATAGGCAGCTTCCCAAATTCCTCCGATAACTTTATTGCGATTGCGTGTTTTTTTAAAAAATATCTTGAATCCAATGGATGAATAGATATGATGAGCTTATACTTCAAAAGTTTATTATTTAGGGCTATTCAAATTCCTTTAGGGCACTTTAATAGGAGGCAACATCTAATGGCTACCATGACAAAAAAGAAACTGATCAGTACGATTTCCCAGGATCATAAGATCCATCCTAATCATGTTCGTACTGTAATCCAAAATTTTTTAGATAAAATGACTGACGCTTTGGTTAAAGGCGATCGGTTAGAATTTAGAGATTTTGGTGTTCTGCAAGTTGTAGAAAGAAAGCCCAAAGTTGGTCGTAATCCTAAGAATGCTGCTGTGCCTATTCATATTCCTGCAAGAAAAGCTGTAAAGTTTACTCCAGGAAAAAGAATGAAACGTTTGATTGAAACTCCTAATAAATAATCCTAATTTAGCGCCACGCCGACCTCTTGTTATAGAGTCTTTAGGGATAGCCTCTAGGTATGCTTGGAGGCTTGACTCTAAAGTTTTTTGTTATTATTGTAGGCATGCTTTCTGGTAAAATGTGAATAGTAATGGGACCACAGCTTAAGTTGCAAGAATACAACAAGGCTCTCCCTAGTCCCAACTTTGACTTGCAGCTAAAGCTTTTTATTTGTGCATGTCAAGATAAAAATATAAGGCAATTCGTCTTAAAGTCTTTCCGTTATCATCCTTTGCTTAAAGCTCATGATATTGCTCGTGCTGTTTACCTTTTGATGGCTCTTGAAGAAGGGGAAGATCTTGGTTTTAGTTTCCTTAAGTTGCGCCAAGAGCTTTCTGGCGCAGTAAAGATTTTTTCTCATGGTGGTTTCCCTTGGGGTGGGCTACCTTATTCGGCAGAGCATTCTGAACTTGGATTACTGCTGTTACAAATTTCAGAATTTTATGATGAAAGTCTTTCTTGTGCTAGAAAAATGGCCGATTTTCAACAAGCTGTTTTTAATCACGAGGGTTCAGTTTTTCCTTCTCTTTGGAGTCAAGAAAATTCCCGCTCATTTCAGGAAAAGACAACTTTAAGTAAGTCTTTCCTCTACCGATTAGATCAACAAGTGCTTTCTGAATGCTCTTTTAAAGATCTTGGTATAGGATTTTGGATGAGTCGAAACTGTTCCTCTTCAGCTTATGTCTCTGCATCTGGATGTAAGAGTAGCATAGGATCGTATCTTTGGGGAGATGTTGGCATTGTAGCTTATGGCCCTTGCTATGGAGATATCAGCGATTGTCAGGGATTTGGCTTGTGTGGTGTAGCTAAAGAATTTTCTTATTTTGAAAGAGAGTCTTCTATAGAGTTTTCTTTTTTAAGCTCAACCGCAGTTCCTTGTTCTCGTTTGACGAGATTTTCTTTTCTGCAAGATGCTTATTTAGGGATTAAAGTTCGTTATCAAATTAATTTTTCAGAAAAACAGTGTCAAATCCGATCTTTTCTTCAAGAGCCTTCTCAAGTAACCACCTTTTCCATATTTTGTAATGGAAAACATTGTCAGGTTGTTAATGGTCCTCGGTTGCGTTCGAGCTCCCTAGATTCTTATAAAGGCCCTACAAATGATATTATTATTATGGGTGATCAAGGATCTATGAGAGTCTTTTCTGCAGCTCCTTGTATGGAAATTTTTTCTTTACAAGGGAAAGATCGGTTTTGGGGTAGTAATTTCCTTATTAATATTCCCTATAGAGACGACGAAATTCTTCTTGTTTTTGAAAAAGAATATTAATTATAGAGATTGATTTCTTTTACACATAAGATCTGTAATTGTTTTTAAGAATTATTTGTATTAAAATAGTCCTTTTTTTAAGAGGAGGGCATTAGCCTATGGAATTGCTTCCCCACGAAAAACAGGTGGTTGAATACGAACGAACCATAGCTGAATTCAAAGAAAAAAATAAAAAAAATTCTTTGTTATCCTCCTCAGAGATTCAGAAATTGGAACGACGATTAGATAAATTAAAAGAAAAAATTTATTCAGATTTGACCCCGTGGGAAAGAGTCCAAATTTGTCGCCATCCTTCTCGTCCTCGAACAGTGAATTATATTGAAGGAATGTGCGAGGAGTTTGTTGAACTTCGAGGTGATAGAACATTTCGTGATGATCCAGCAGTTGTTGGGGGATTAGCAAAGATTCAAGGTCAACGCTTTGTCCTTGTCGGTCAAGAAAAAGGGTGTGATACCTCATCTCGTGTTCATAGAAATTTTGGAATGCTTTGTCCCGAAGGTTTTCGTAAAGCCCTGCGTTTAGGAAAACTTGCTCAAAAATTTGGATTCCCTTTAGTTTTTTTAATAGATACTCCAGGAGCTTATCCTGGGTTGACGGCAGAAGAACGTGGACAGGGATGGGCTATTGCTCAGAATCTTTTTGAGCTTGCAAGGCTAGCAGCACCTATTATAGTTATTATTATTGGTGAAGGTTGCTCCGGAGGTGCTTTAGGAATGGCTATAGGAGATTCCATAGCAATGTTGGAACACTCTTATTATTCTGTGATTTCCCCAGAAGGTTGTGCTTCTATTCTCTGGAAGGATCCTAAGAAAAATTGCGAAGCAGCAGCTATGTTAAAAATGCATGGAGAAGATCTTAAGCAGTTTGCTATTGTAGATACGGTGATTAAAGAACCTATTGGTGGCGCCCACCATGATCCAGCAACGGTATATCTTCATGTTCAAAACTTCATTATTCAGGAATGGTTGCGATTAAAAAATTTATCCGTAGAGGAATTGTTAGAAAAACGCTATCAGAAATTTCGAACTATAGGTCTCTATGAAACTTCTTCTGAAAGCAGTCCTGAGGCATAAAAAGCACTTAACCATTCTGGCATGTTCTTTATTAGCTATTCTAGGATTAGCAATTTCCTCTCAAGCAGAGATTTTTTCTCTAGGATTTATTGCTAAGGCTGGTCCTGATGCCTTTGTCTTATTTGGACGTCGTGAATCTGGGAAACTCGTTAGAGTCTCGGAATTAAGTCAGAAAGATGTTTTAGAAAACTGGTCCGCTATTTCTGATTCTTCAGAGAAAATGACGACAGCTCAAGCAAATGCTTACATTAATAAATATGGAAATAGAGCTGCGTCCCTTACTAGCAAACTTTCCCGATTTGTTTCTCAACATATAGATTTAACAAGCTTTCGAGGGCTTGCCCTTTTTCTTTTTATAGTCGCAATTTTTAAAGCCATAACGTTATTTTTTCAACGTTTCCTTGCTCAAGTTGTATCTATTCGTGTGAGTAGAGATTTACGTCAAGATTACTTCAAGGCATTACAACGCCTTCCTATGACTTTTTTTCATTCTCATGACATGGGAAATTTGAGTAATCGTGTAATTAGCGATTCTATATGCATAGCGCAAGCTGTAAATTCCCTAATGTTGAATTATATTCAAGCTCCAATCACATTGATATTAGCACTTGTAGTTTGTTTATCTATTTCTTGGAAATTTTCTTTACTTATTTGTATTGCTTTTCCGATTTTTATTTTACCGATCGTAATTATTGCCAGAAAAATCAAAATGTTAGCAAAACGTATTCAAAAACGTCAGGATAGTTTCTCTTCGGTTCTTCTAGATTTTCTTTCTGGAATTGTTACAGTTAAGATTTTTAATACTGAAAATTTTTCCTTTAAAAAATATTGCGAGCATAACAATCAAATTTCAGCTCTTGAAGAAAAAAGTGCTGCTTATGGTTTGCTTCCACGTCCTCTTCTTCATTCTATAGCATCGCTATTTTTTGCCTTTGTTATCATTGTTGGAATGTATCAGTTTGCAATTCCTGCTGAGGAGTTAATTGTTTTTTGTGGGCTTCTTTATCTTATTTATGATCCTATAAAGAAATTTGGAGACGAAAACACTAACATCATGAAGGGATGCGCTTCTGCAGAACGGTTTTATGAAGTGTTTGATCATCCAGATCTTCAATCTGAAACTGAAAATACTCAAGATTTTTTTGAACTGAAAACTTCTCTAGAATTTAGAAACGTTTCTTTTGGTTATTACAAAGATCAATGTGTAATAAAAAATTTAAGCTTCACTTTATCACGAGGAGAGGCTATTGGTATTGTTGGTCCTACAGGGTCTGGTAAAACTACATTAACAAAACTGCTTCCTCGTCTTTATGAAACTCAGGGTGGTCAAATCTTAATAGACTCCAAACCCATAACAAGCTATAGCAAGACTTCGTTAAGAGACCAGATGGCTTGTGTTTTACAATCCCCGTTTCTTTTCTATGATACCGTCTGGAATAATTTAACCTGTGGTCGTGATGTTTCTGAAGAAGAGGTATATGAAGCTTTACGCCAAGCTCACGCTTATGAATTTGTTGAAAAGCTTCCCCAAGGTGTGCACAGTTTACTCGAAGAATCTGGAAAAAATCTTTCTGGAGGCCAACAACAACGTCTTACAATAGCTCGAGCTCTATTAAAAAAATCTTCTATATTGATTTTAGATGAAGCAACTTCATCTCTCGATGCTATTAGTGAAAACTACATCAAAGAAATTATAGGAGAACTTAAAGGTCGCTATACGCAGATTATTATTGCTCATAAGTTATCGACTTTAGAATATGTCGACAGAATTCTTTATCTTGAAAACGGAGAAAAAATTGCCGAAGGAACAAGAGAAGAACTCTATCAAACTTGTCCAGCATTTTTTAAAATGTGGGAATTATCAAGAGTTCGTAATTGGGGAAATGATTCTTCTACGGATTCCGAAGAGGTTATATTGCACTCTACAGAGCAGTCTGTTCTAAAATCATAGGGCAATGCGTTACCGCTACTATTTCAAATAGATGAGTCATAAAAGTTTCTGCAAGTTTCGTAGCTAATTGAGGGCTCTGTTTTTTTATGAAATCATCTCGTCTTGGGATGGTATAATCTGAGATTATTTTTAACATGGATAATGGTTGTTGATATTGCTTCGCTAGAGACGCAATCATGTAACCTTCCATGTCTATTAGTTGAAATGTATTATGGAAACCTAAGGTATAAGGAGCCTCTGCGGTAACTAATGTATTACTGGGTAATGTTGTTCCGATTGTATTTAAGATAAGTGCGGGATCTTGTGTTAAACACTTTGGATCTGTTGAAGAAGATTTTCTCAAGCTCTTTATGAGAAAACATTTTTGAAGTGGTATGGAAGGGTTACAGGCTCCAGCAAAACCAATATTTAACCAAAGATCATAACTTGTTAAAGCTTGAGGATAGTTTTGTAAAGCACACATTACAGCAGCCTCTCCCCAAGAATTAAGAATACAAACATCCAAGAGGAATTGTTTTGATTCATATTGGTATAAGTTATTTCCCTCCTGTTTTTTAAAATAGAAATTTTGTAAAAGAGCTTTTGCTTCACAGAAATCTGCTATGAAACAAAACAGTTTAAGTTTCTCTTTGGTAAGAACCGACATTGTACTGCCACAGCATTTTTAAAGCTTTTTTCCCAGTTTTAGAAAGATGAAATGTTTCCTTGTTTACATAAGTTGTGATGAACTGACGGATAACTTGAATATCCTTGTTTTTTGAATATTCTAGTGCTTTTAATGTCGCTGTTGTTGGGTCTTTTAATGAACAGAGAAGAGATTTTCGAAGAGCTGTAGTTAAATTATTTACTAGAGATTCTGGAATTTCTTTTGAAATAGCGATACAGCCTAATGGAAGGGGAAATACAGTTTTTTGTTGCCAAAGTTGTCCAAAATCTGCTCGTAAGAATAATTGGGAATCATAGTTGAAGCGCTCCTCATGAATAAGGACCCCTCCACACACTTCATTAGATATTATAGAAGCTAAGATTTGATCATAAGCCATAGGAATAAGTTTTGCTTTTGGATAGTAAAACTTACAAAGCAAATGGGCTGTTGTTGCTTCTCCAGGAGTTGCTATGGTTAGTAAAGGCGCTTCAGAATCTTTAGCAAGAAGTATGGGACCACAACCATAGCCTAAGGTATTTCCAACATCCATCAAATTGTAATAATCAGCCACAAAAGGAAAGAGAGATGCTGATATTTTAATAAGAGAGAAACGTCGTTCTAAAGCGAGCTGATTCAAAGTTTGTATATCAGTGATTGTAATTTGATGAAGTATCGGAAAATCCTCGAGATTATTTAATAAAAACGATCGAAAAAGAAAAATATCGTTAGGACAGGGAGAAAAAGCGGCAGTAAGTATCATACAGGTTGGTTCAGCAAAGCAATTGCGGCTTTTATATCTTTATTTTCAGGTTTATCGAGAGCTCCTTGATTTTCGAGCCATGCTAAATAAGAGTTAGGGATTTCTGTAAGAGCTTTTCCTTTATATTTTCCAAAAGGCATTCTAAATATCTTAGGGTGACAACTTTCCTCTAAAAGAGATAGGATTTGTTCTGGCTGCAAGTCTCCAACTAATACTGTAAATACTTTGTACAGTATTATCACGTCGTCCAAAGCTCTATGAGCTTGATTTTCTGCAAAACCATAAACTTGGCGTAGATATTGAAGATTATGTTTAGGAAGGTCTGGTCGATATTTTTTTGCCCATTTCAAAGAATCTATAGAACGCAAAGATAGAGGTTCTAAAGAGTGCCTACGGCATTCTTTCCCTAGTAGGGGAAAGTCGAAACCATCATTATTGTGGGCAACGAGAATACTTGAATCACCACAAAATTCTTTAAATTTTCTAAAAGCTTCAGGAAAAGTTGGCGCAGAAGTTACCATTGATGTTGTAATACCGTGAATTTTTGATGCTTCCTCTGGTACAGGTATTTCTGGATTCACATAAGTTACGAAAGATTCTCTTGTAGAGCTATTATAAGCAGCGATTTCTATGACACGGTCTTTGTCTATTTGAGTTCCTGTAGTTTCTGTATCATAAAAAATCAAAGCAGACATAATTAAAACCTTTTTAACTTTCTGCAGCTTTTTCGCGAGCAAGACGTTTCATTTCATCAAGATTCAGATTTCCAGTAGAAATCAGCCCTATAGCGTGAACAAAGCTATCACAAACAATTTTTATTGTATCTATATAGATTCGCAATAGGGGGCCGCTCATTTCCTTGTTTAAGCAGGGAATTACTAATCTATAGAAAATTAACCCCTGCTCCTCATCCATACCAAATCCTGGAATATCAATATCGCGGTTTAAAAGATGAAGGAGTCTTGCAGTTGCTTCTTTATGAGTTTCAGAAAGCTGATAGGGAAAATAGCAAACAAGTTGGAGAACTTCGCCTTCACTTCGGATAACGAAGAAGACAGGGAGTTCGTGATCATTGACCAAGATGTTAATATAAGTCAAACTACTAGACTTTTCAAAAAGTGGCTCTAGATTTGAGTCTCTCAGAAATTTTGTAAGATTATTTTGATTTAGCTCCCATGTTGTCATATTGAAACTCTCCACTTGTCCGTCTTGGATATTGTAAACTTCTAAGGAATAAAGCTAAAAATCTATTACTGTTTTATTTGAGATTTTTTCTGAAGTTTCTGGATAGCTTTATTTAGAAATTCTGAGGTTATAGAAGAAATTTTCTTCTCATCATTTTGAATTAACTCATTAATATTCGTGCCTGGAGGGAATTCTGAAAGTAAAGTGGTTTTTTCAGAATTTTCTGCAATTACAAGAATTTTATTAGCAACTTGAATTAGGTAAATGTTAGTTTTGGGAGTTAAAGACCGCTTATCAAGAATTTTTATGATTGAAGAATAAGAACAGCCCTGACCTCGAGATTTAACAAATTTTTTAAATGTCCATGCACCAATCCCAAAAACTACAAGTAAAAAAGTTAAAGAGAGAAGCATTTTTATAATCTCTATTTTCATGTTTCCTACAGGAAACATTTCCTGAAAAGAAGAATGATCTTGAATCGCATCAGATATTGCAAGATCGTCAGAGAGTTGGATTAGAAGAGTATAGAGTTTGTGAAACATATGCACCTTTTGCCAATCTAAACAGTAGACACTGAGAGAAAATTTTTTTAATGAGAAACATCATTTTAATAGTGTCGTATAGGTTATTGAGTGATGATGCCTAGCCAAATTAAAGCGCAATATCGTATATTCTGCAAGATCATCTTATAGGCTTTTAATAACGAAAAGAATTTGTAGTTTATATGAAATTATCTTTTAGCCATCCCTCAATGTATGTATAATTTGCTGACTTGAGAATTTTCTAAAAAAATTCGCATAACAAAGTTTTTATATAAGCAAGCCAGGAGTGTTATGAAAAAGTTGTTGGTCACAGATATAGATGGTACTATAACAGATAAGGCTCATAGATTAGATCCTGATGTTATCGATACTTTAATTTCTTTGAGCAAGTCGGATTGGTCTCTATTTTTCCTTACAGGAAGATACTTTTCTTACGCAAGTCCACTTTTTAAAAAATTCCCTGTTCCTTATTTGCTGGGATGTCAAAACGGTGCTTCAGTATGGTCTTCGATATCTCAGACGTTTGTTTACTCTCAGAATTTAAATCGAGATCTTCTTGCTGTTCTTCAAGAATCAGTCGCAGACTGTCCGGTGACTCTTTCTATAGAATCCGGAGCAAGTCATAATGATCATTACTACCGTTATTCTCCGACACTGGAATCGAAATTTCTATATAAAATGCTAGATCCTGTGTATTTCCCTACTTCTAATGAGCGTTCTATTTTGGTGGAAACTGAAAATCTTGAAAAGGAGTACCCATTTCCATCTTTTGCTGCAGCCAAAATTATTGGTGAGCGTTGTGTGGTAGAAGAAATTCAAAAAAAGTTAATTCAAAATAAAGATTTTATTTCCAAAGTGAATTTAGCGTTAATGCGATGGCCTTTCGATTTTAATTACAGCATTCTGTTTTTTACAGATAAAAATGTTTCTAAAGGCCATGCGTTAGACCGAGTTATTGAAATATTTTACAATGGTGAAAAACCTTTTGTTATGGCTTCTGGAGATGATAATAATGATATAGGCTTAATCTTACGGGGAGATTTTAGAATTGTTATGAAGTCTGCCCCAGAAGAACTTCATGGAATAGCAGATTTTCTTGCACCTCCAGCAGAAGAGAATGGAATTCTCTCTGCTTGGGAAGCGGGTGTTAACTATTTTAAAGGTTTGATGAATGTTTAGGGAGCATTTCTGGTCCGATTCCCATAATGTTTGCTCCATGGTCGGCATATAAGGTTTCTCCAGTGATAGCTGCAGCAAGAGGAGAAGCTAGAAATGCTGCGATTGAGCCTACTTGTTCTGCACTCATGGCTTCGGGAATAGGAGCCCAGTCTAAGTAATAAGATACCATATTTTCTATAAAGCCGATAGCTTTTCCTGCTCTACTCGCTAGAGGGCCTGCGGAAATTGTGTTTACACGAATACCCCAACGACGACCAGCTTCCCAAGCCAGAATTTTTGTATCGCTCTCTAATGCAGCCTTTGCTGTACTCATACCACCTCCATAACCAGGAACCGCTCGCATTGAAGCCAAATAGGTAAGAGAAATCGTGCAGCCTCTAGAGTTCATAATGGGGCCGAAGTGAGCTAAAAGACTCACAAAAGAATAACTGGAGGTACTAATGGCCGCAAGGTAGCCTTTCCTAGAAGTCTCTAAGAGAGGTTTTGAGATTTCCGGACTATTGGCTAAAGAGTGGACTAAAATGTCAATCTTTCCAAAATCTTTAGCAACGTTTTGTGCAACTTCTGATACAGTGTAACCTGATATATCTTTGTAACGTTTATTTTCAGAGATCTCTTGAGGAACATCTTCAGGGGAGTCAAAACTTGCATCCATAGGATAAATTTTGACTATTTCTAAGAGTTGTCCATTAGAGAGCTTTCGAGATTCATCAAATTTTCCAAGCTCCCAAGAGTGAGAAAAAATTTTATAAATAGGGACCCAAGTCCCAACAATGATTGTTGCTCCAGCCTCTGCTAGCATTTTTGCAATTCCCCAACCATAGCCTTGATCATCTCCAACACCAGCAATAAATGCTATTTTCCCTTTTAGATCTATATTTAGCATGCATTTACCTTCTTATTTTAAGCACAATGAAATGAGGTTAGCAGATTTTTTGATTATTAAGAAAACGTCTTTCTTGATCTCTTTATTAGAAAGAATATTTGATTTTTGTGCATAAAATGTTCTCATTTTTATAGCCTATTTGTTTTAAGTCAGTTGTCTTATTGAGAGAAAAGGAGATTTTTTTAAAATGCTTGAACTCTATATAATCAATCCTATTAGTGAGATAAATCAGTTTTTGAAAATAAGAAATTTTGATAGTAGATTTTCTATAATCAAAATGATTCTAGGCAGTTCGATGTCAATACTTTTTTAACAAACATACTTATTGTCTTGGTAATGAAGTGTACTCTCTTTTAATAAGATGATTCTGCTATGCAAAAGATTCGATTTAAATACAATTTTGCAAGGGTGTGTTAGATCTTTATTATCTCTAATGAAAATGAAACAATATTCCATGGAATATTACAGGTTACAAAGTAATAAGATGTTGGGGGGTTAAGTCGAATAGAAATCTGGTGAAGGATTCGTGTAGAAAGTTTATTAGGATTCTGAAGAATAGCACTTTGGAGAAGATAAAAAAACTAGTGAAATTCTAAGAATTTAAAAGCATGAAATGTTGAAGTTTAGAATCATAAGATTATACTTCCCAAGTTTTTTCTTTGGAATTTTTGAATTGTTCAATAAAAATAAGGGGAGACTCAAACCTAGTCTTTAAGTAAATGAGCTGCGCATATTCTCGGATCGCCAGTAGAAGAGGCCGTAGCATGTACAGTTTGTTTTGAAAAAGGAGAAACAAATTCTAAAGAGTGTGCATGCAAAAGGGGGCGAAAGATTTTTGCTGGTTGTTGTTTGGAGCCATAATCAATATCTCCTACTATAGGAAATCCTAGATGTTGCATGTGGAGTCGGATTTGATGTGTTCTTCCAGTGATTGGTTCACAAAGAATCAAGGTATAGTGTTTATAACGTTGTAGAATAGACCATTTTGTGATGGTAAGTTTTCCTTCAGATTGTGAGGTTATTCCGAAAAGTATAGCACCACATCGTTTATGTCGGGGTGCTGTGAAGGTAGTTATTGTCCCAGATTCCTTTTTGGGACAACCAAAAACTAAAGCTAAGTATTGTTTACGAATTTTGTGTTTCTTGAACATCTCCATGAGTTGTTGTGCTGCAGAATGTGTTTTAGCAAACAAAAGACATCCTGTAGTATCTCGATCGAGTCTATGGACCATTTTCCATCCCAATGTTAGAGTGGTTTCCTCTGTTGTTAGGTATGGTGGTTTATCGTAAATACAACAAAGATCTTCTTCCCAGAGTAGGGTTGGAGGTTGCTGATCTTGAATTATAGAAAATGTAATGCAATCTCCCGATTGTACTTTGTATGATTCAAAACGTTCTATTTTACCGTTGATACGACAGTGCTGATATCGAATGGAATTGAGCACTGTTTGCTTACTATAATTAGGTAATCGAGAGCGAAGAAAAGAAGATAATCTTGCATTGGTTTCTGCGTACCAAGTAAATTCACACATAAATATTGTTGATAAATTTCTTAAAAATGAAAAACTTTTATAAATTTTACAAAAACTCTGTATGGTAAAGATAGCTTTTTTTGAACAAGAGAGGAATTTCCCTTCAGAAATATTAAAAGAATGGTTTAAAAAAAATAAACGGAGTTTTCCTTGGAGAAACAATCCTACACCCTATAGTGTATGGATTTCTGAAGTCATGCTTCAGCAAACTCGAGCCGAAGTTGTTGTACAATATTATCTCCGATGGATGGAAAAATTTCCAACTATTCAATCTTTGGCAGAAGCTTCTGAAGAGGAAGTTATAAAAGCTTGGGAGGGACTTGGATATTACTCAAGAGCGCGTCATCTTTTAGAAGGAGCTCGATATGTCGTTCAAAATTTTAATGGAGAGATGCCAAATGATCCCGTCTCGTTGTCTCAGATTCGAGGAATAGGACCCTACACAACTCATGCGATTCTAGCATTTGCTTTTAAGCAGCGTGCTGCAGCTGTTGATGGAAATGTTTTACGTGTGTTAAGTCGTATATTTGTTATCGAAAATTCTATAGATCTTGAATCTACACGCATATGGATATCTCGAATTGCTCAAGCTATTCTTCCAAGTGAAGATCCCCAAATTGTTGCAGAAGCTTTGATTGAACTAGGAGCGTGTATTTGTAAGCGTTCTCCTCAGTGTTCTAGTTGCCCTATTCGTGAGTTTTGTGGTGCTTGGCAAGAGAATAAGCAAAAACAACTTCCAATCCGGCATGCTCGAAAAAAAATAGTTCCTCTTCGTCGCTTGGTAGCAATAGTCGTGTTTGAAAATAGTGTTGTCATAGAGCAACGACGTCCTAAAGAAATGATGGCGGGGTTATATGAATTTCCCTATATTGAAGTTGAGTCTATGAGCCCACTTTCAGAAATTAAAGAATTAATTGATAAGATGGAAGAGCGTATTGGTGCAAGCTTGACTTTGATCAAAGAGCTTGAAGAACAGCAACAAGCGTTCACTCATTATAAAGCACGTTTAGTTCCAAAAATTTTTTTAGCAGCAACAAAACCTTTATGCGGATCTTTACATTTCTTAGATGATCTTGATTCGTTACCATTTTCTTCAGGGCATAAAAAAATAAAAACTTTGGTATTAGCACACTTATGTGGTGCTACAACTAGATCAATATAAAGAAGGTAATGCTTCATGGAAGATAAAATTTTTTCCTCCCTAATTAGTACTGTTCGTTCTATGGCTTTGGAAGGACGTTGCCCATGGACTCAAGGGCAATCATTGATATCGATAGTTGAGCATATTATAGGAGAATGCCGGGAATTTTCTGAAGCTGTTATGGAAGCTAAGTCTGTTAAAGAAGTTGCTTCAGAAGCTGGAGATGTTCTTACGCTAACATTACTTCTTTGTTTTCTTTTAGAAAGAGAGGGTCTGTGTTCTGTAGAAACATCTGTAGAGGAGGCTCTCGCTAAATTACGTCGTCGCGCTCCCTATATTTTTGAAGAAAATGCCAAACCTATTTCTGCGGAAGAAGCTGATAGATTGTGGATATTAGCAAAGGATCGTGAAAGAGAAAATAAGGAATAAGAAGCTTTATTTTCCTAAATATGGTATCAATGAGGAGTAAGTTGGGGACCTTTTAAGAAAAAAAACCTGCGAATCGGGTCAGGACTGGAAGGTAGCAGCCCTAAGAAGAGTTTTTTTTGCTAAGAGTTTGCTCTCCAACTTGCTTTTTTTATCCAAGAGACATTAATCCTATAGCTGTTAAGTTGTATAATGCATGTAAAATTATCGGTGCTAGGATATGACGCTCCTTTTCATATAAAAAACCTGTAAGTAGAGAAAATACAAAGAGTATAGGAACAAATATAAAGCTTCCTAAAGAGTACTCTACGTGGCTTATAGCAAAAATAATAGATACGCATACTAGAGCCCAGATTCGTCCTATTCTTCCCTTTAAAAATGTTTGTAAAATTCCTCGAAAGAAAATTTCTTCCCCAATAGGAACAAGAATTCCTAAATTCACAATAAGGCCTACGCTTCTCATTGTTAAATTACTTTGTATTTGCTCTACAATTGCTTGAGCATGAAGCTCTTGCAAAGGAAGAAATAGAGAGAATAGCTTATTTAATGTTATTCCAATGAGTTCTGTTAGAGGAATCAGAATAATCCACATACGTATTGTAGAAAATAGCATCCTTCCGAAAGTCGCCATAGGTTTGTTTCCAGAAAAAAGAATCAGACACAAGACACTCGTAGGAAGAAAGAAAAGATACACAAGAAAAGAGAGTGCTGTGGCGATTCCCACAAGAATATTCACAAGTTCTTGAGAATGAATAGTTAAAATATGTGTAAGGAATGATGCAAAGAAAAATAATACAACAGCAATCAAAAGATGACTGAGTTTTAAAAATATTATTTTAGAATCTTTAGGCCAAACAAACAAATTTTTTGAAGCTATGATTGCTAAAATAAGAAGTAAAAGAAACAAAAATAAAGGTGTTTGCATAGAAAACTAGTCTTAAGAGTAGTTTGCACAAACATATCCTTCAACCCTTGCTACGATTTCTCTGAAAAGACGGTGATGCATTAATCCCATAGGAGTTGAGTCAAAGTGTTTAGTCTGCCATCCATAGCGGCTGTAATCACTTATTACAGAAGTCGAAGGTTGGTTTGCTTCAATGATTTCTTGATAGATTAATGCGATTTGATTGTGTCGAATATCGAAAACCCGCACCCGTACTGATACTGTTAAGGAATCATTTCCAAAAGTATCAGCAATGCTTTTCTGTTCCAAGAGTTCTGTTGCAACAATAAACTCTGCAGGAAGAAATTGTCTAGCGATTGTTTGTGGTAAATTAGAAATTCGAGGAGCATAAAACTGCGATATTGCTTGAGGAGAAGCACTGTGTTTTATGAGGAGTATTTTTTCTGAAGAAAGAAACCTTTTGCTTATTTCTTCAGAAAATTCTGTTTGTAGATTCCAAGAAAGCATCTCGGAACTTTTTCCTTCCCGGTAATAAACGGGAAGCATAGCTACAACACCTTTTGCTTTACTCCCTTTTTTATAGAGTTTAGAGTGGTAGCTTCCTGATGCTCCTAAAGAAGCACAACTGGACAAAGTTAGAACACTAAAAGATAGAAGTCCTAAAAAAATTGCTATGCGTATTTTTTGCATGATCAGTCCATAAGTTTTGAGCATTTTTTAGAGATTTCGTGACACAGTCCTTTTAGTTATATATGAACTTCTTGAACGAGATTTCTAACTTCACCATCTATACTCTAGCTAAGTTATACTAAAGAAAAAAATAAAAACAAGTAAAGAAGAGGTGAGCAATTCTGTTTTAGATAAACTCATGGTAGAAGTTTCGATCTGTATTTACAGAAATTTTTTCTTTAGGAATTAGAGTGCAACCAGGAAGAAGAATAAGGGGAGTTACTATGACAGCGAATAATAAACGTTTCACAGAGATTCTCTTTTTAAGCTTTTCTTTCTCGTTTTATAAAATCGAATTGTTTTTATAGCAAAACTTATTTCATTCTTTAGTCTCTTTTGGAATATTGTACGCTATTTTCTGTTTTTAATTGTTTCTATGTTTTTGTTTTACGTGTCTTTGCATGATTAAATTGAAGCAATATTGTAGAACAATTTCTCTAAATAAAAAAGTTTTGCTATACCGTCAAAAGAACTCAGGGGAAAAACAATACGTCTTTTGGAACGTAAATTTAGAACCTGAAAATGCACAAACTTTCGTACGAGTATATTGTGGACTTTGATTATTTTGGATTAAGCGACATTGGTAAAGTTCGTTCTAGAAATGAAGATTTTTGGCAGGTAGACTTATCCTCTCAGCTTGTAGCTATAGCTGATGGTATGGGTGGGTGCTTAGGAGGAGATGTTGCTTCTCAAGAAGCTGTAATTAATCTTGTGGAGCTAGTAAGTCAAAAATTTTCGGAATTAATGGTTTGTAGAGATGATGAATACAAAGAAGACTTAAAAAACATCTTATCCAAGATAAATGGACTTATCTATGAACAGGGACTTATAAAAGCTCATTTACAAGGTATGGGAACAACCCTGAGTTTTATTCAATTTCGACAAGACAAGGCATGGATTGTCCATGTTGGAGATAGCCGCATTTACCGTTTGCGAGGAGGCGAATTGTGTTGTTTAACAGAAGATCATTCTTTAGCAAATCAATTGAAAAATCGTTATGAGCTTTCTAAACAAATGAAAAAAATGTATTCTTATCGCCATATTTTGACCAACGCTCTTGGAAGTCGCCCCAATGTTGAGCCGGATATTCAAGATATCTCTTGTGAACGAGAAGATCTCTTTGTTCTTTGTTCCGATGGTCTGACTAATATGGTTTCTGATACTGATATACGAGATATTCTGTTTCAATCTTCGACTCTTGAAGAACGCGGAAATGCCCTTATCTCTTTAGCAAACAGTCATGGGGGAGCAGATAATGTAACAGTCGTGTTGGTCCAAATACAATAGTGCCTAAAAGGGTAAGGGCTTTACATGATTTATTTGGATAACAATGCTATTACACCTCCAGAACCTGGTCTCATAGATTTTTTGAAGCAAAGTTTTATTCACGAAGAATGCTATGCAAATCCTTCTAGCGTTCATAGCTTAGGTAAAAAATCTCATCAAATGGTGGTCGAAACCACGTCGTTGATTCAAAGTGTTTTAGGTTTTCGTGGACAAGTTGTTTATACATCAGGAGCTACAGAAAGTCTTAATTTAGCAATAGCGAGTTTGCCTCGAGGTAGTCATGTCATCACTTCGAGTCTTGAGCACCCTGCAGTTATAGAACCTCTAAAACGAGCTGATTTGTCAGTCTCTTATTTAGATCCTAAAGAGGGTCTATGTACACTTTCTTTGCAACAATTAGAAGCATCAATAACTCCTTCTACATCTGCTATTGTTTTGGGTTGGGTGAATAGTGAAGTCGGAGCTAAGCAGGATATTCAGGCTATTGCTCAGCTTGCTTTAGATTATAAACTGCAGTTTATCGTTGATGCTACAGCTATTGTTGGAAAAGAGAAAATTCTGATTCCAGAAGGGGTTACGATGTTTGCTTTCAGTGGACAGAAGTTTCATGCTCTATCAGGAATAGGAGCTCTTCTTATTGCTCCGAGAGTGAAGATTTGTCCATTTTTTTGGGGTGGAGGTCAACAAAATGGGTTGCGTTCTGGTACAGAAAATATTTGGGGAATAGCTTCATTATTTTATGTGTTTCAGTATCTTGTCTCGCATCAGATAGAAGTCTCTGAAAAGGTACTCTCTTTTCGAGATTATTTTGAAAAAACTATAAAACAAAAAATTTCAGATATTGTGATTCATTGTGAAGATTTCCTTCGAGTGAACAATGTCTCTGCAATAGCCTTTCCCCCCATAGAAGGAGAAGTATTGCAAATTACTTTAGATTTAGAGGGAATTGCTTGTGGATATGGTTCAGCCTGCTCTTCAGGAGCGACTACAGCTTTTAAATCCCTTGTTGGTTTGGGGGTTTCTCAAGAATTGGCTGCTTCAACTTTAAGATTTTCTTTCAGTCATCTATTATCTATGGATGACGTAGATTCTGCTATTAAAATTATTCATAAAGTTGTTTCTAAATTAAAGTCTCTATGAAAAAAGATTTTTAATAGAAATATTTTTGATTCCAGATAAAGACATCTCCTTAACTTCAAGTAATAAATTTGCAATAATTACAGACGATCCAACCTCTGCGGGTGTATCTAAAAGTTGTAAAACCAGCTGAGCAAGTGTTTCCACATCATAATGGGGAAGATGGATCCCTAATTCTTTTTTGAGATCTTTAAGTTTTGTATTTCCAGGAAAAGTTCTCTCTATTACTGAAATTGTTTTAGGTTTTAGTTGTGCAATATTTGATGTATTAAAAAGAATTTTAAAAACGGCCTGTAAACTTAAAATTCCAATAGGCTCTCCTACTATATTTAAGACTACAGCCACACTACAACGATTTTCTCGAAATTCTTTAAGAATACGAATGAGTTTAGATTTACCTGTGATAAACCACGGTGAATGTAAATTATGAATTAAAGATTCATTAGGGTCTTTATTTACAAAATCTTTAGGGAGAGCTATGCCTATAATGTTTTTGCGGATTTTATGGTAGATTGGAATAAAATCTGTATTAGTGCTTTTGATTGTATGGCTTAGGTCTTTAACTTTTGCAGAAGAAGATAACATAGTTACTTGTTCAAGAGGCTGGTATACTTGATCTGCAGAAGTTGCACTAAGAGAAAAGATATTTGTAGCAATAACATTAAAATTTTGCTCCTCATGATGCGTTTCTAGAGCTTTTTGGAATTCGTCTCTACTAAGAGTAGCATTAAGTTTTTCTTTTTTTATTTTAAGAATGTAATACAAACCTTCAGTGAGACTTCCTATTAATTTAATCAGAGGATAGAAAATATAATGAGAGTAATAAAGAATAGGCGCTCCCCATAGAGCTAGTTTTTCAGGGATTTTCCTAGATATTGTTAAAGGGAGAAGTTCTGCAAGGATAACAACAATGAAAACCTGTGTAAGAGGAGAGTAGTCGGGTGAAAAACCTAGTGTTTTATAGCAATTGCGAGATGACTCAGATCCTATTTGCAAAGCGATATTCACACCTAACAAAACAGTACCGAATAAGCGATAAGGTCGGCGTATTAAAAAGTTGATGTATCGAGCTTTTTTATGATCTTTAGTTAGATAGTATTGAAGTCTTACGCGATTAAAGGAAACGCAGGCCATCTCCATCATAGAATAAAAGCCTTGAAGAGCAATACAAAGAAGATTGATTCCAATCCAGAAAAGAGGAGAATCAGTCATGCAATTTCCTTATATAAACTCTATGTACTCGATTCGGAGCTGCATCTAAAACTTGGAATAGTAACTGATTCCATATAATTTTAGTACCTGTTATAGGAATAGATTCCATTTGTTCTGTTAACCATCCTCCGAGAGTTGCAGTATTGTTGCTAGTAGGTAGATTAATATTAAAGATATCACTCAAATCACTTAATTCTAATGTTCCTGCAGCAATAATTACGTCTTTACCTGAAGTCGTATAGAGAACCTTTTCGTCTCGTTGATCGACAATTTCTCCAGCAACAATTTCAAAAAGATCTTCTTGGGTAATCAAACCTTCAATAGATCCATATTCATCTATAATCATTCCCATGGTTTCATCTCCAGAAGCTAAGTGGCATAACGCTGTTTTAGCAGAAATCGTTTCAGGGATATAATAAGGCTTATTTAATAGAGGAAGCAGTTCATCAGAAGAATGTAAAGGTTTTCCATAGAGCAATAAGGTTTTGGCTGTACAGATCCCTAAAAGATTTTGTAAGTTGTCGTTACAGACAGGTACTCGAGAACAGTGCTTTTTAGAAAATAAGTTATAAAGATTTTCTATAGGAGTTTGAATATCATAAAACAAAATATCTTGACGTGGTTGCATACGTTCTTTAACACTACAGTCGTTTAAAGAAAGATAGCCATAGAGTAGACGGCTTTCTTCTTGGTTCACAACACCAAAATCTTTACAGCTTTGTAAAACTTCCTTGAGTTCTTGTGGTTGAATAATATCCGTTGTTTGAGAAGATAAGATCCATTGTACAGTACGGTTAATCCCTATAATAGCCCAATGAAGAATGGGACGATAAATTTTTGTTAAAAATGTAATCACAGGAATTACAAAATTTGCGATTTGTGTGTTGTAAGGGATAGCAACAGCTTTTGGTAAGATTTCTCCTAAAATTAGAGTTATTACTAAAGGTGTGCCTACAATAAGTAACCACGAGGCTTCATCTCCTACAAGAATTGCTACACAGTTTTGTATAGCTATATTTAGACCGACATCACAGAATACCAAAGTAATCAGCAGATGATGAGGATGGGAAAGCTGAGTTGCTATCATCTGATTTTTCTTCGATTTAGAGCGCTTATAGTGTGAGATAAGACTCGTTGGCAAAGAAAAAAGAGCAATTTGTGATAGTGAAATAAAACCCGAACATAAAGTAAACAAAGCAATAAGAAAGATTAATGTTGTAGAAATCATGGTTCTTTGTTGTTTTTGTTTTCCTGCTGAAGAGCGAAATGTATTTTCATATATCCTTTTGGAATAAGTCCAAGTCGTTGGATAAGAGCAGCTTCTATGACTGCAGGATGATCCCAAAATTGAAGGTGTCGTTGTAACTTCTTTTGATTATTTTGAGCATATATTATCTGTGTTTGTAGTAGAGATTTTCGTTTTCGTAAGCGCTGCTCTTCGTTTCTTAGTTCCAGAATGGCTCGATCATAAATGAATCCACTAATAAGAATACTAAGAATTACCCACCAAGAACTTGTAATAAGTTCCCCTAAAAGTTTTAACCACGATGTTTTTTGCATAGCAAAACTTTAAACAAAAGGAATAGTTATTCCTTGCTGTTTTTGATATTTTCCATTTCTCTCTGCATAAGAAACTTCACAAGGAGCATTAGCTTCTAAGAATAAAACTTGAGCAATCCCTTCATTAGCATAAATTTTTGCTGGTAAAGGAGTTGTGTTAGAGATCTCTATAGTTACATGACCTTCCCATTCTGGTTCAAATGGTGTTACGTTCACAATAATCCCGCAACGAGCATAGGTAGATTTTCCTATACACATCGTTAAGACATTCCTTGGAATTCGAAAATATTCTATACTGCGAGCTAATGCAAAAGAATTCGGAGGAATAATACAGACATCTTTAGTAATAGATACAAATGTATCTTCTGAAAAACACTTTGGATCTACGATAGTGTTGTGTACATTCGTAAAAACTTTAAATTCTCGAGATAGACGTAAATCATATCCATAACTAGACAGACCATAGCTAATAAGTTTTTCTTTAGTATTTTCATCTGTATTGACTAGTCTATCAACGAATGGCTCTATCATTTCATATTTTAAAGCCATTTCACGAATCCACCTATCTTCTTTTATGCTCATCAAAAAAACCTTAATCACTAATGTATGGTACAAGCAGAATTTTTCTTGTTTTATTATATAAAAGTATAAAACCTGCGGGTATTCTAACTCTGCTTTTGTTTGCAAGATCTTAGGGCGATGTTAGATAATGCTATGGGAAAAAGCAAATGTTATTTTTTTAAAGAACAGTTTTAGTTGTTTACAAATTCCAGAGCCTTTAGGAGACTAAAAAGACATGGGGCTAAAATATGACATATCAGGTAGCCGTCTTAAACCAAGACAAAAAGCTAGACCTTTCTCTTAGGCCTAAAGGGCTTCAAGAATTTTATGGACAAACGCAGTTAAAAGAGCGTTTGGATTTATTTTTACAAGCTGCTCTACAGCGTCAAGAAGTGCCCGGGCATTGCTTGTTTTTCGGTCCTCCAGGTTTAGGAAAAACTTCCTTAGCTCATATCGTTGCCTCTACTGTTGGAAAAGGGTTGATTACAACCTCTGGTCCACAATTAGTAAAACCTTCTGATTTATTGGGGCTACTTACAAGTTTGCAAGAAGGCGATGTTTTTTTTATTGATGAGATTCATCGTTTGGGAAAAGTTGCCGAAGAATATCTTTATCCTGCTATTGAAGATTTTAAAGTTGATATCACTATTGATTCCGGTCCTGGAGCACGCTCTGTTCGTATAGATTTAGCCCCTTTTACTTTAGTTGGAGCAACAACTCGATCAGGAATGTTAAGTGAGCCTTTGCGAACACGGTTTGGTTTTAGTGCTCGATTATCTTATTATTCTGATAAGGATCTTGCTGATATCTTAAAAAGATCTGCTCTGCTCCTTGGAATAGAAGCTGAGCATGATGCTTTATATGAGATTGCAAGACGATCTCGAGGAACGCCAAGGCTCGCAAACCATCTTCTTAAATGGGTTCGTGATTTTGCTCAGATGCGTGAGGGAAACTGTATTAATGGCGACGTAGCAGAAAAAGCTTTAGCTATGCTATTAATAGATGATTGGGGATTGAACGAGGTAGACATAAAGCTTCTCGCCACAATGATTGACTATTACCATGGTGGTCCAGTAGGAATAAAAACGCTTTCTATCGCTGTTGGAGAGGATGTTAAAACGTTAGAAGATGTATATGAGCCTTTTTTAATATTGAAAGGGCTAATAAAAAAAACGCCTAGAGGTAGAATGGTTACCCAGTTAGCCTACGATCATTTAAAAAAACGTTTAGAGAATTTATAGGAGAAAGGCAGTGAAAAGATTGAAGTGTGTACTTATAGGTCTTTCCCTTAGTATGAGTGTAGTAGGAATCTCAGAAGTTAAAGTATCAGATACTTTAATTGAGCAGTCTGTTGTTTCTGAACCTAAAGTTCGTGTTCTTCTTCTGAATGAAAGTACTACAGCTCTTATAGAGGCAAAAGGACCTCATCGTGTTTATGGAGACTCTATTCATAAACAAACATCTACTCAAGGTTTGCGCTGTGCTGTTCACGCTTTATATGATGGTATTCGTTGGGGAGAACAATATCCTAATGTTCAATGTCTAAAAATCGAACCATTAGATGATTCTGCATCTTTGTTTTTAAATGGAATTCAGTATCGTGGAGCTTTATATATTCATAGGACCGTAGATCACTGTATAATGGTATCTAATGAAGTTACTATTGAAGATTATCTTAAATCCGTTCTTTCAGTGAAGTACCTTCACGAATTAGATAAAGAAGCTTTATCTGCGTGTGTAATTTTAGAGAGAACCGCTTTATATGAGAAATTATTATCTAGAAATCTTCAAAATTTTTGGCATCTTAAAGCTGATGAAGAGGGATATACAGGTTATGGTGTTACTAAACAGTTTTATGGTGTTGAAGAGGCTGTAGATTGGACTGCTCGTCTTGTTGTTGATAGTCCTCAAGGTTTATTCATGGATGCTGATAGTCTTCTTCGTGCTAACGTTGAACATTTTGCTGTTGAAGGGTATAATGCTCGTCAAATTCTTGAACAATTTTATAAGGAAGCCGAGTTTGTTGTCATTGAATCTTGGAATGAAGAATTTGATAACGAAATTAGTTAGTTTTTTTGGTATGACTAGTTGCAACCATGGCTGTATGAGGTTGCAATATGAATTCTGATTTTAAACAGCAAGAATAAAATCCTTTAGAACTGTCTGTTATTAGTTGATAATCAAAGAAGTCTGATCGTAATCGAGGTAGTTTGATAGAAATCTTGTTTGAAGCAGTGTGAAATGCTGCGTATAAGCTGAATGATGGAGATCTTAGTTCAAATGCTATAAAAGAATTTGGTGCCCAATTTATAGGTTCTCCCGAAGTGTTTAGCCATAAGATATTTTCTTTTGTTAGAAATCCTTTATTGAAAACTTCTTTATATTTTTTGCGAAGTCGTATGGTTTTACAAACAAATTCCATAAGAGAGGAGTTTTTCAAGAGCTTATCCCATAAAAAATGATTGATTTCAGTGTCTAAAGCCCATCGATTATTATTCCCGTAAGCTGTATGCCCATATTCATCTCCTGATTGTATCATTGGAATTCCTTGAGACAACAAGAGTGCTAGAAAAAAATTGCGTATTTGACGCTCTCTAATTTCAAGAATAATTGCGTTCTGAGTCTCACCTTCTTCTCCGAAGTTATAACTGTAGTTCGCATCTGTCCCATCTCGATTAAACTCTTTATTTTCTTCGTTATGTTTTTGGTTATACGTTACTGTGTCTCGGAGAGTAAATCCATCATGACAACTGACATAATTAATAGAGTTAGTGGGAGCGCCGTAAAAATAAATATCTTGAGATCCAGATAGGCGTGAAGCAAAATCTCCTAAAAGATGAGAATTTCCATTAAGAAAAGATTTCACGTTATCTCGATATGGACCGTTCCATTCACTCCAGTTTGAAGAAAGTGTTGGGAAATAACCTACTTGGTATAAGCCTCCAGCATCCCATGGTTCGGCTATAAGTTTCGTATCGGCAAGCAGAGGATCATGAGATATTTCTTCTAGTATAGGGGAATGTGTCAAAATGTCTCCTTTGGGTCCTCGAGAAAACACAGAAGCAAGATCAAAACGAAATCCATCTACATGCATTTCGCTTACCCAATAATGTAGTGCATGAAGAATCCATTGTGTTGTAGGAGCTTTATTTGTATTTAGGGTGTTCCCACATCCGGAAAAATTTGTAAAATTTCCTTCACTGTCAAGAATGTAATATGAAGAGGTATCGATCCACGGCAGAGAACAAACTGTGTTATGTAGACTTGTATGATTGAAAACAACATCAAGAATGATTTCTATACCAGCTTGATGTAAAGCTTTTACTAGAGTTTTAAATTCTCGGGTAGGAGCACATGGATCAGAAGCATAGGCGTAGCGTCGACAGGGTGAAAAGCAGTTTAGGGGAGCATAACCCCAATAATTACATAAGTGAGAGTGTTGAGAAGTTTTAAATGGGTGAAAAGTTTCATCGAACTCAAAGATAGGAAGAAGTTCAATAGCATTTATTCCCAATTGTTGAAGGTGTTCGATTTTTTCTATAATTCCTAGAAAAGTTCCTGGAGCGCAGACTCGAGAAGTTGGAGATTGCGTAAAGGAGCGTACGTGCATCTCATAAATAATAAGGTCTTCCCTAGGGATTTTTAGAGGTAGATCATTGTTCCAATCAAAATGTTCTTCTTTTAGATAACAAAATGCATAATCTCCGAATTTTCTAGGGGCACCAAATTTTTTTGGTGAGTGTAGGTTTTTCGCATAAGGGTCTGCAAGATATTCTTTAAAAGAATATCTTGCAGATTTATGTTTGGGACCGTTTACACGAAATGCATAAGACCATTGATCGGAAATACCTTCGATTTCTATATGCCAAATAAATCCTGTTTTGTGCTCTTTTGGAGATAAAGGAATTTCAAGAATCTCAAAATCTTGATTGGCTAGAACTAAAATAACTTGTGTAGCTTTAGAGGAAAATAGGGCGAAACGATAACACTGATCTGAGAGCTTAGTCGCCCCTAAAGGTTGTGGAGAGCCTCGATGATAAGCGATTTTCTTCATCGTCAATTCGATATCACAATAGCAATGGAAACGCAAGAAGGTTTTTGATTTCAGGTCTTTGAAATCATTTACTAACAAATCAATAATGTGATAACTTGAAACAATAACAATTCATTACAAGGAGATTCCTTCATGTCTAGGCAAAATGCTGAGGAAAATCTAAAAAATTTTGCTAAAGAGCTCAAACTTCCTGATGTGGCTTTTGATCAGAATAACACATGCATTTTGTTCGTCGATGGCGAATTTTCTCTTCACCTTACTTATGAAGAACATTCCGATCGTCTTTATGTATATGCTCCTTTATTGGATGGTCTTCCAGATAACACTCAACGGAAGCTAGCCTTATATGAAAAGCTTTTAGAGGGGTCTATGTTAGGCGGTCAGATGGCTGGTGGTGGCGTTGGAGTTGCCACTAAGGAGCAGCTAGTTTTAATGCATTGCGTGCTTGATATGAAATATGCAGAAGCTAATCTGTTAAAAGCTTTTGCTCAATTGTTCATTGAAACTGTTGTGAAATGGCGTACTGTTTGTGATGATATCTGTGCCGGAAGAGAGCCTTCTGTAGATACAATGCCTCAAATGCCTCAAACTGGTGGTAGTGGAATACAGCCCCCTCCTACGGGAATTCGCGCTTAAAAAACACTTTTGTTAGTTTATTATTATTCTTTTGTATATTGCTAATGCGGTTTTATCACGTTTGGTAGTTTGTTGTATTTTAAGTAAAAAACAAGCAATATAAAAAAATCTCAAAATTAGAAATCCCAGGCTATATTATGATGTTCGGATACTTCGCAGGTTATTTAGGAGCCGATCCTGAAGAGAGAATGACTTCTAAAGGTAAACGCGTTGTTGTTCTTCGATTAGGCGTTAAAACTCGTGTTGGAACTAGAGACGAAACTGTTTGGTGTAAGTGTAATATTTGGCATGATCGTTACGATAAAATGATTCCTTATCTTAAGAAGGGATCTGGTATTATTGTTGCTGGAGATATTGCCGTTGAGAGCTATATGAGCAAAGATGGAACTCCTCAAGCTTCTTTGGTTATTAGTGTAGACTCTATTAAGTTTAGTCCTTTTGGAAAAAGTGATAATAGTCGTTCTTCTCATGCTGAAGAAAAGAGTTCTACAGCTTCTTTTGAATCTGTTTCTGTTGGCTTTGATAGAGAATCTTTGGATGTTGAGTCTATTGGTGATAAGGGCATGTACGCTGGTTATGGTCAAGAACAGCAATATGTCTGCGAGGATGTCCCTTTTTAATCAGTTAAGAAACCAGATATAGTTAACGAGGAGTCGAAAGATGGCTTTGTTTCATGCCCAAGCTTCTTGGAGTAAGCGAGGAAAAGCTGACGCAGTTGTATTACCCTTTTGGAATGTCAAAAATAAAGCAAAAAATGCTTCAGAAAATACTAAAGAATACGAAGCATTATATCTTCCTGCTTTAGAAGATTTTTCTGGGAAAAGTGACCAAATAGAGTTTCTTTATGGAAATCTTAAGGGAAAAGAGAAACGTATAGTGCTTTTGGGCCTTGGATCTCAAGAAGAACTTTCTATGGAAAGTATACAGTGTATTTACGCTAAGCTCTCTAAGGCTTTAAGAAAAGCTAAGTGTTCTACTGTGAATCTATTATTACCTGTAATTTCTGAGTTACGCTTTTCTGTAGAAGAGTTTCTCACAAATCTTTCTTCTGGAATGCTTTCATTAAATTATAATTATCCTTGTTATAGTAAAAAAAATGATAGCGAACCTCTTCTTAAAAAAATCTGTGTATTAGGAGTTGTTCCTAAGATTGCAGATCGTATTTTTCAGAGAGAAGAAGCTATTTTTGAAGGCGTTTTTCTTACTCGAGATTTAGTGAATCGTAATGCGAGTGAGATAACTCCTCAGAAACTAGCAGATGTTGCTCAAGGGTTGTCTCGGGAATTTCCTAGTCTTGATGTTAAGGTTTTGGGGAAAGAAGCTATTCTTAAAGAACAAATGGGATTGCTTGCAGCTGTTGCTCAAGGCTCAGCTGTAGATCCACGTTTTATTGTTTTAAGCTATCAAGGTAAGCCTAAGTCTAAAGATCATACAGTTCTTATTGGTAAAGGAGTCACATTTGATACTGGAGGCTTAGATCTTAAGCCTGGGAAATCTATGCTAACGATGAAAGAAGATATGGCTGGAGCCGCAACTGTTCTAGGGATTTTGTCCGGATTGGCTGCTTTAGAATTGCCTGTGAATGTTACTGGTATAATTCCTGCTACAGAAAATGCGATCGGTAGTGCTGCCTATAAGATGGGAGATGTCTATACTGGTATGACTGGTCTTTCTGTAGAAATCGGTAGTACCGATGCTGAAGGAAGATTGATCCTTGCTGATGCAATCTCTTATGCCTTAAAATATTGCAAGCCTACACGCATTATAGATTTCGCAACATTGACAGGTGCTATGGTAGTCTCTCTGGGAGATGAGATTTCTGGAGTTTTTTCTAATAATGATGTTTTGATGCAAGATTTATTAGAAGCTTCTGTAGAGACTTCCGAACCTATATGGAGAATGCCTTTGGTTCGGAAATATGATAAGGCTTTGAAATCTGATATTGCTGATATGAAGAATCTCGGTAATAACAGAGCAGGAGCCATTACCGCAGCTTTATTTTTACAGCGATTTTTAGAAGAATCTCCTGTTGCTTGGGCTCATTTTGATATTGCAGGAACAGCGTTCCGAGAAAAAGAAGAAGAGCCTTTCCCTAAATATGCTTCAGGATTTGGTGTTCGTTGTATTCTTTTTTATTTAGAAAAACTTTCTGTTTAAATGGCTACTTTTCAATTTCTTGTGTGCTAATAATATTTTATTTTTAAAAAATAAAATAAAATAAACATTTTTTATTAAAGTTTTTCGGATTCCTTGTCGATAGATCAGATAAGTAATTACCTGTCTAATTAGAGGAATGAAAATGTTAGGCACACAAAAAAAACGTTGCAGTAAGAAGTCTCTATCTTCTCGTAAGACTGTAGCGAAAAAAGCTACGGTTAGAAAAGTAGCAGCTAAGCGTACAGTAAGAAAAGCTCCAGTAGCTAAGAAAACTGTTCGTGCTTCTGTTAAAAAAACAGCAACTAAAAAACCTGTACTTCGCGCTTCTGTAAAGAAAGCTTCTTGTGCTTTAGCTTGTAATAAGCATCATAATCATACATCTGCTTGTAAGCGAGTATGTTCTTCTTCAGCAACAAGAAAATCCGGTTCAAAAAACCGAGTTCGTACAGCTCATGGTTGGCGTCAGCAATTAATGAAACTTATGTCTAAGTAATTGATTAGACTTTTTAATCATCTTATTAGAATTAACGGTAAAGGAAAAATTCTTTACCGTTTTTTGTTTTGATGGGTTTTTTGTCTGAGTTCTACTATACAGTTACAGAGATCCTAGGTATAGTTGGGTGCTTATATAAAGTATCTTGAGCTCTAGGTGTATGATGCATAAGTCTTTAACTAATTTTGATGAGTTTGCTCAAGTCTATAAGAAAAAACTACCTTCTATCGCTCTTATAGGTTCATCTTCGGAAGAAAATGAGGGGATATTAGAATTGCTCATTTCTGGTGAGTTTCAAAGTGTTGAAGCTCGAATGTTTTCTATCGAAATGGTGTCTCAGAAGACTGAAAATTATGATATGTTTTCTAAAAGAGAAACTTTTGGAATTTTTCAAGCAGAGAAGTTACCTCAAGTAACTAAGGAATTTTTTATGGAATATATAAAAAATCCTCTTCCTAATCTTAATTTTCTTCTTATGACAACAAATTTTACAAGCTTTCAAGAGCTTAAAGAACTTTATCCTTCAGCTCTTTCTGTGAATCTTTTTGAAGAAAGGGCTTTTGATAGAGAAAAACGTATTGTTGCTTTATTATCTTCAAAAGCTTCTCAGTTTGGGATCTCTTGTACCCCCTCTATTGCTGGAGTTTTTATAAGAAAGCTTAAGGGTGCAACACTATATGATATTCTTGGTGAGTTCGACAAGCTCTTATGCCACATTGGAAATAAGGGTATTTTAGAATTTTCTGATATAGAGTGGTTTGTAGAAAAAAGAGAAAAAATTTCTTTATGGAAATTTCGAGATGCTTTTTTGCAAAGACAACTTGGAGATTGTTTGCAGCAGTTGCACGCCTTGTTACAGGATCGGAGAGAAGATCCTTTGGGAATTATAGCTTTTTTACGAACACAATGTCTTTATGGGTTACGAGGTTTTGAAGAAAATTTAATAGAGGATAGTAAATTTCGTTTATTCGTTTCTTATGGTAAAGAAAAGCTTTATCAAGCATTAAGTTCTTTATTTTATGCTGAAAGCATTATAAAAAATAATCTTCAGGATCCTGTTATTGCAATAGAGACTCTACTTGTAAGGATGACAAAGTTATGACATTATATCTTTTCCCAAATACTCTAGGTAACCGTCGTTTGGAAATGCTTCCCATAGCTCTTGGGGAAATCATTCGTAATCTCAATGGATTAATTGTAGAGAGTGATCGTGGTGGACGAGCATTCCTGAGTTTATGGAAGATCCCTGATGTTCATAAGTTTCCTTTAGCTATTCTCAACAAAAAAGATCGATCTACAAAAGCATGGGATTTCTATTTAGAGCCTATAGTGAAGCATCAAGAAAATTGGGGATTAATATCCGATGCGGGACTTCCTTGTATTGCAGATCCTGGAAGTGGTTTAGTTCATAGAGCTAGGTCTTTAAAAATTCCTATTCAAGCATTTTCCGGTCCTTGTTCAATAACTTTAGCACTAATGTTATCTGGACTTCCTTCTCAAAACTTCACTTTTTTAGGTTATCTTCCTCAAAATCCTCGAGAGCGTTCTAAAAGTATCCAAGATTTTGCAAAAAAAGCTCACACATTTGTATGCATTGAAACTCCTTATCGCAATGCTTATACATTCCAATCTCTTTTAGAATTTTTACCTTTGCATGCTCAAGTTTGTGTTGCTAGAGATTTGTCGGGAGAATTTGAACTTGTTTTAACACGATCTGTAGAAACTTGGATTCATTCTCAAGATCTTGAAGATATAAAAGCTGCAATAACAAAAATTCCTACAATTTTCGTTTTTTTCATTCCTAGATAAAAAGTATAAATTCTTGTTGTAACTCTTAATCTGTTTAGGAAGAACAAGAATTTTTTTCTAATTTACTAGCTAAATTTGCGTAATGATCCTTAACTCTTCTTGCTTTCCAACAGAGAACAAAAGGTTCTATACATGCCCAGATGGTAATCATAGAGTATATTGAAGAAATTGTTGTTTCTGCAGGAGTTGAAAGAGTTTTTTTAGGTTTAAGTGTCCGTGAAAAAATAAAATTTCTTTTTGGGGTCATTGTAGAAACGGAAATCAAAATTGCAAGTAGTGCCATAAGAAATATGCTTACTTGAAAACGACGAAAATGCTTTTTTGGAGCTAAAGATTCTTTTCGAAATAGTAAAGCATAAACAATAAGTGAAGGGAAAATACAAGCTAACGTAACACTAATTGCATAGCTTAAAACAATAATAATAGGTGACATATGATTCTCTAGGAAGTTTTGCCTACTAGCGTAAAGATTTCGACTAAATCCGTCAATTTTATGATTCAAAAAGAAATGCCCATAATTTCTTCTGCTACAGTGTCATGAAATAACCTCCCTCGCTTATTTAGAGCTAGAGAGTGATCTTTGTATTCGAAAAGTTGTTTTAGAGAAGAACATTTCTCTAAAGCTTCCCAAAGTTCTTTAGGGAAATCTTTTTTTTGGGCTCCTTCTATGAGCCTGAGGCGTAGTGATAGAGCTTCTTTTATTTTTTCTTTTTCAGAAAGAGTTTCTGAGAATTCTTGTATAGGAAGGTTTCTGTAAATAGAGCGTAAGTAGGAGGAAATTCTAGAAACATTCTTTGAGCGTTCTCCTTGAAGATATTGGGATGCAGAAACACCTAAACCTAAAAAAGGACGATCTGTCCAATAGCAGAGATTGTGTTTGGATTCATAGCCTGGCTTTGCATACGAACCAAGCTCATAGCGTGCAAAGCCATGGGAAGTAAGTAGTTCTTCAGCTAAAGAACTCATCGTTGCTAAAATTTCATCAGAAGCAAATGTTGAAGCTAATACTTTTCGGTGTTTATAAAAAGAAGTATGAGGATCTATAGTTAGATTATACAAAGAAATATGTGTAAGAGGAAGTTTTAAAGCTTGTTGTAAATCACAAAGGAAACTTTCAAGAGTTTGTGTTGGAAGACCATAGATAAGATCTATAGAAAGATTTATAAAATCAAAAGCTTTACAACATTGTAAAGCTTTTATTGCATGAGAAGAAGTGTGAGTTCTTCCTAAAAGACGTAATAGAGGATCGTCAAAGGTTTGTACCCCAAGGCTAATTCTATTGATTTGAGTTTGTCTCAGAGAATGTAAGAAAATTTCAGAGAGATTTTCAGGATTTGCTTCTAGAGTGATTTCTTTCGCTTGCGGAGCTAATGTAGAGATAATTTCTTCAAGTTTCGATGGAGGAACTAAAGACGGAGTTCCTCCACCGAAAAATAGTGTATTTACATAATAATGATCTCGAATTGAGGCAAGCTTTTTCTTTCCTTCTCGAATGATGGCATTACAATATAACGCTACAGTTTCCGGCTTATGGGGAATTGTATAGAAACTACAGTAATGACATTTTTTTGAACAAAAAGGAATATGAATGTAGAGAGCTAAAGGAGACTTACCATTCATTTGCATCGGGATCCATAATACCTCCACGTCTCCATCGATTGCGGTCACTGAAAGGATCTTCTTCGTCATCTTCGCTAGAATAATCGATTTCTATAGCACCTTCTTCCCTATCTTCATCAGAGAGTTCTAGTTCTACAGTTTCTCCTGGATCAAGATCAATTTCTGTTTCCGTAGGCTCTACGAATTCTATGTCTGACATGCTAGGGCCATCAGGATAGACTGTTTTTGCAGGACTACGTCTTGGAGTAACATACTCTTCAACTTCTCCATTTTCTTTGAGCAACTGAAGTCGCTCCTTTTCCTCATGGATTTTGTTCTCTAAATGACGAATTTCATCTTTGTGCCTGTCGATTTCTTTTTTAGGGACTAGACCAAGTTGCATCCATTGAGTTAGGTCATGCAGCTCAGACTCGAGCTTTTTCAGGCGTTCACTTTTCATCTGGGAATTACCCTCCTGTGTTCGAGAGCAGGTGTACAGTATTCTTTGGTTTTTTTTCAACTACAGAAAAAAAACTAAAATTTGTTATGAAACAAAAATTTATGGTCTAAAGAATAATTTCCTATGGATTCCGAATTTGCTGGACAGATTCACGCCTTAGATGTGGATTGGATAGAATCTGTTTATGAAAAGTTTTTAAATCAAGAGACTTTGGATCCTTCTTGGAAATATTTTTTTGAAGGATATCAATTGGGACAAGCAGACTCTGAGTCTTCTAGGGACGTTTCTATTGAAAGCCAAGCTTACAAAACTTTACAAGAAAGAAAAGCTCAATTTCTTTGTATGATTTATCGGTGTTATGGCTATCTTCAAAGTGATACTTCTCCTCTATCGACCTCTAGAGAATCCCCTTTGATTCGTGAAAAAATCTCTAAAATAGATTTAGAAGAAGAGATTTTTTCTTGCGGTCTTCTTCCAAGGCCTGTGGTAAAAGCAAAAGAGCTAATACAGGAACTAAAGAAGCACTATTGTCGTAGCATTACAGTTGAAACTCTTACATGTTCTCCAGAGGTTCAAGAGTTTGTTTGGGCTCTTATGGAAGGAGAAAAACCTAAAAGAAGTTCTCAACAGCTGATTCGTTGTTACAAGGATCTTTGTAAATCAATATTTTTTGAGGAGTTTTTGCAGGTAAAGTTTACTGGGCAAAAGCGCTTTTCTTTAGAGGGAGGAGAGGCTTTAATAGTGATGTTAGAGCATATGAGTCATTATGGAGTCTCTTTAGGAATAAATCGCTATGTTTTAGGAATGTCCCATCGTGGGAGGTTAAATGTTCTAACAAATGTGTTATCAAAGCCTTATCGCTATGTTTTCATGGAATTTGAAGACAACCCTAATGCTCGTGGCTTGGAATCTGTCGGCGATGTAAAGTATCACAAAGGTTATGTTACAACTGCTCATCGTAAAAATGGTGAAGAAATTACCTTAGCATTGCTTCCAAACCCTAGTCATCTAGAAGCTGTAGATCCTGTTGTTGAGGGAGTTGTTGCTGCTTTGCAACACCAAGGAAAATCTGGAGATGAACGGAAAACTTTAGCTGTACTGATTCATGGAGACGCAGCTTTTTCTGGACAAGGAATTGTTTACGAAACTCTGCAGCTGAGCCAGATTCCAGGGTATTCTACAGAAGGAACTTTACATATTGTTATTAATAATCTTATAGGATTTACAGCCCAACCCAGAGAATCTCGATCAACTCCTTATTGCACAGATATCGCCAAGATGTTGGGAATCCCTGTTTTTAGAGTGTGTGGAGAAGATATTTTAGCGTGCTTAGAAGCAATAGAATATGCTTTGAAAATTCGCGAACGTTTTGGTTGTGATGTTATTATAGATCTGTGCTGTTATCGTAAGTATGGTCATAATGAAAGCGATGACCCTTCAGTAACAGCTCCAAAGTTGTATGATCAAATAAAGAAAAAACCTTCTGTTCATAAAATCTTTAAAAAATTTCTACAAGAACATTATTCTGAGGAGATTTCGGAATCAGAGTTGAGCTCTATAGAACAAGAAATTCATGAAACCTTAAATCATGAGTTTCAAGTATTAAAAGAAGAAAATTTTGAAAGTTTTCCCAAGAAAAAATGTGCCCATTGTGATCGTTTGCAGGGAGGAGAGTTAGTTTTTCATGATTTAGATGTGTCTTTAAGTAAGGATACTTTAAAGCATATCGGATCACGTCTTTGCGGTATTCCTAAACATTTTTCTCCTCATCCTAAATTAAAATCTCTTTTTGATAAGAGACTTAAAATGGTTTCTGGTGAAATTGGCTGTGATTGGGCTATGGCTGAGGAGCTTGCTTTTGCTTCTTTATTGATAGAAGGGTTCTCTCTCAGACTTTCTGGCCAGGATTCTATTCGAGGAACTTTTAGTCAGCGTCATTTACTTTGGAGTGATATTGTTACTGGAAATACATACTCTCCCTTATATCATCTGTCTCCGGATCAGGGTGCTGTAGAGATATATAACTCTCCTTTATCTGAATACGCTGTTCTTGGATTTGAGTACGGTTATGCTCAACAAGCAATGAAAACGCTGGTTTTGTGGGAAGCTCAATTCGGAGATTTCGCTAATGGAGCTCAGATCATTTTCGATCAATATATTTCTTCAGGAGTTCAAAAATGGGATTTTCATTCTGATGTAGTTATGTTGCTTCCTCATGGTTATGAAGGTCAGGGACCAGAGCATTCTTCGGCGCGTATAGAGAGATATTTGCAATTAGCTGCAAATTGGAATTTTGAAGTAGTTATACCCTCGACTCCTCTGCAGTATTTTCGTATTTTACGGGAACATACGAAAAGAGATTTATCATTACCTCTAGTGATCTTTTCTCCTAAGATGTTATTACGACACCATCAATGTGTAAATTTTTTGGATGAGTTCTCTGTTCCTGGAGGTTTTCTTTCTGTTCTTGAGGATGCCAATCCTAACTACAATGCAAAGATTCTCGTGTTATGCTCTGGGAAGGTTTATTATGATTATAGAGAGAATCTTCCTGACTCTCGTCGAGAAGACTTCGCTTGTTTGCGAATAGAGAGTTTATACCCGTTATGTCTTGATGAGCTTGTTAAGCTTTTTGATAGATATTCAAAAGTGCAACATTACGTTTGGCTTCAGGAAGAGCCTAGAAATATGGGAGCGTACGAGTATATGCTTATAGCTTTACAGGATATTCTTTCTACAAAATTGAAATGTGTATCTAGACCTCGTAGTAGCTCTTCCGCATCTGGATCTGCAAAATTGGATCGTCAAGAATTTTTAACATTTATGGAAACATTGTTCTCTTTAAGGTAAGACATGATTACAGAGGTTCGCATTCCTAATATTGCGGAGTCAATTACAGAAGTTACTATAGCATCAATTTTAGTGACATCAGGAAATCTTGTTCAGGAGAATCAAGGTATTGTTGAAATCGAAAGCGATAAATTGAATCAACTAATTTATGCTCCAATTTCTGGAAGGATTACATGGAGTGTTAGAGAGGGGGATGTAGTTGCAATTGGTAGTGTTGTTGCCAATATTGATGATGCCGAGGAATCTTTGAGTGTGAATCCTAAGGAATCTCTAGAAGTTACTACAAGTAATTCTGAGGCAGAAATTATTCGTTTCCCTACTGATCAAAATAAACCTCCTGCTGAAGGAAAGATATTCACCCCTCTTAGAGATAAACTTGCTTTTAATCCTTCAGGACGAGAGGAAGTCAGAGAGCGCATGTCTTCGATTCGAAAGACTATCTCCAAACGTTTGATTTCAGCTTTACATGAAGCTGCTATGTTGACGACTTTTAATGAAATTCATATGACGCCTCTTATAAAGTTAAGAAAAGAAAAACAAGCAAGTTTTACTGAGAAGTTTGGTGTGAAGTTAGGATTGATGTCTTTCTTTGTAAAAGCTGTTTTAGAAGGGTTGAAAGAGTATCCCAGAGTTAATGCTTATATAGATGGAGATGAGATCGTTTCTCGCAAGTACTATGATATTTGTTTGGCAATTGGTACAGATCGAGGCCTTGTTGCTCCAGTGATTCGAGATTGCGATGCTCTTTCTTGTAGTGATATCGAGAAAAAACTTGCAGATTTAGTAGAGCGATCTCGAAATGGACAACTTTCTCTTTCAGAATTAGAAGGAGGAGGGTTTACCATTACTAATGGTGGTGTTTACGGATCTTTGTTTTCTACCCCGATTATCAACCCTCCCCAAGTAGGAATTCTTGGGATGCATAAAATAGAAAAACGTCCTGTTGTTCTTGATAATGAGATTGTAATTGCTGATATGATGTATGTTGCATTAAGTTATGACCACCGTATTATTGATGGAAAAGAAGCTGTGGGTTTTCTCGTGAAGGTTAAGGAATGCATTGAAAGGCCCGAGATACTCTTAAATTTCTAAGTTTTATATAAGACTATTCTCTTGGAAGAAGCATTACTGCAGTAGTATTATTTTTCTGTTTCTTAGTGTGAGTTTGAGAAAATTCTTCAGGGTGTTGCGCAATATAGCGTGCTGAGAAAAATAATTCATGTTTTGTATATGTGCATGTATCAAGAATAGTAATGTTATTATTTGGAATTCCTAGAGAACGCAGTTGTTTGTATGCAATACCTCGGAAATTTATATGCCCGTTGGGTTCCATAAAAGTTTGAAAATTACGAGGGAAAAGTGTGTTGTAATCGGGATACGTGCTATAGTTTGGTCCCAAAGAAGGACCGATAGCAACAATTAGATCGCTTGGTTGTGAATTATAAAATTTTCGTAATTTATGCGCGGTTACAGCGTAAATATTTCCGATAAGTCCTCTCCAACCACAATGTACATTCGCAATTACATGATGTTCTTGATCATAGAAAATTGCTGCTTGACAATCAGAGTGACGGATATGTAGAGAAAGCCAAAGTTCTTTTGTAAACAGGCCGTCTCCAGGTTGTTGGCAGGGGGTTGTCATTTTAGCTTGGCGTACCGTTGTGCTGTGGCGTTGATGAAGATCGCAGTAACTCTGCGCTTTTAGATTCGCCACTATATCTAAGTTTTTAGCTGGAAAAACTTTTCCATGAACGTCATGCTGTTTTGGAAAAATTCCATGTTTTATAGGAAATTTTTCAAGTTCTTTAAGAATAAATTTATCAAGAGGACCTGTATCTAAAACTAAAGACATTGCAATGTTTGATCCTGTTTATTTTGGATCTTCCCATACGCCATACTGTTTTAGAAGTCGAACTAATTCGTCTTCGGCTTCTTCCATTGGGATATGAGCTTTTACACAAGTATGCTTAACATAAAGATCTATCATACCAGCTTTAGATCCTACGAAACCAAAGTCTGCGTCAGCCATTTCTCCAGGTCCGTTAACAATACAGCCCATAACGGCAATTTTCAATCCTGGAAGATGCTTTGTCTTTTCATGAATACGGATAGTGACTTCAGGAAGGTCGAATAAGGTACGTCCACAACCTGGGCAAGAAATATATTCTGTTTTTACAAGGCGTACTCCTGCACTTTGAAGTGTCCCAAAAGCAATTTCTCGACATGCTTCAATTGAGATATTAGGGAGATCTAGAACAATAGCTTCTCCCAGGCCATCGAGAAGGAGAGCCCCAAATTCTGTTGCAATAGAAACTGCTGCAACTTCCTCGTCATCGAAGTCCCTAGAAAAAACAAGTTTTGTAGGTTTTCCTTGATGACCTTCTTGTTCGAAGAAATCCCGACAAGTATAAATGAATGGTTCTGTCGCATGAAAGTGTACAAAAGGTGCATTGTGTACTTCAGGGCTATTCCAGGCTTCTTTATTATAGGAATAAAGACAAGGAACTTGGTAATAGTGAAATACTAAAAAGTACTCACTGAGAGCTTTTACAATAGGACTATCTAGAAATTCCTGGGGGACGATAACACCTTCTGGTGTAGTAAATTCTTTAGTTCCTGTTTTAAGATCAACACCAAGTTTTTTCAAAAGTTCTTCAGAAGAATCAACTAAATGTTTTTCATATAATTTTATAAATACCCCATAAACAGATCCCCAAGGGGTCTTTTTAGATATTTTGTTTGCAGCAGCCACAAAGCTTTCTGAGTTTTCTAAAGCAAAAGAATTGGGTTTCTTCTCAAGATTAAGGTATATTGTAGTTTGATTGAGAAGGCTTTTGCATACGGGAATTTCTGTTGTTGGGCATCCTGTGAGTGAGCAGCGGATAGTATCTCCCAAACCTTCGGTCAGGAGAGTTCCAATTCCTACCGCGGATTTTATAATGCCATCCATTCCCATTCCTGCTTCGGTAACTCCAAGATGAAGGGGATAAAGCCACCCTCGGGAATCTAAATCTTTGGCAAGTTGACGGTAGGCTGCAACCATTACTTTGGGATTGCTGGATTTTATAGAAAAGACAACATCACGATAGTCTAAGAGTTCACAAATAGTGATGTATTCCAGAGCAGAGGCAACCATTCCTTCAATAGTATCACCATACTTTTGCATAACTCTTTCAGAAAGAGATCCATGATTTACTCCAATACGCATAGCTTTCCCTTGTCGCTTACACTTTTCAACTAAAGGAGAAAACTTGTCTTCTAAGCGTGTTAAACTGTGGCGATAGTTAGCTTCTGTGTATGTTTTTTTCCCCGAAAATAGGTTCCGTTTGTCAACATAGTTACCGGGATTAATACGGACTTTATCTACAAAGTCGACAACATGCATCGCCGCTTGAGGAAAGAAGTGGATGTCTGCCACTAGGGGAATATACAGCCCCTTCATAAGAAGTTTTTCTTTAATCTTTTCACAAGCTTGGGCTTCTTTGATTCCTTGAACAGTAACACGAGCTATTTCACAACCACATTCTACTAAAGCGTAAATCTGTTCCACAGTAGCGTCAACATCTGCTGTTGGAGTCGTTGTCATAGATTGGTTTTTTATTGAATGCTCGCTTCCAACATAAAGATGTCCAATTTTTACTGAATGCGTGAGTCGTCGAGAGGTCTTTGTTAGAATTGTCATAGGAATTCTATTTAAACAGAAAATTTATTAAAAACTTATAGAAGGTTAGTGTGTCCTGAATTTAAATTCTAAGAATTAATGAAATATATTTTGAAAAGATCAAAATATTAGTCTTTGTTTAAAGGATTATTTTCAGAGTGAGTTAGATATAGGGTGAATACTATAGGAAGTTCTTCTTTAGTAGGATTATTTTCTTTTTCTCTGAGAATCTCTTTAAAAGCTGCACTGAAGCCCATTAAAAGGGCTTCTTGTAAAGTGAACTTAACTGCTTTATGATAGAGCTTTCTACCTTGCCAATCTTCAGGAAGAAATATTTCAGGAGCCGTAAAATGAACTTTTGATATTCCAGATGATGCAAGCTCTTTAAAGAGTTTAGTGTAATATTTTATACAACTCTCCTTAGTATTTGTCATGAATGGCATTGCATGAGAAGATACTTGGTCGCGGCCTCTAGAACGGATAATATCCAGATCTTTTTGGTAATGCCCCCAAGGGCTCCAAGCTAAGGCTAGCTTTTGAGGATCTTTGGTTGGGTCTGGGTCTTCACTTTCCCAAACGAACTCTTCCCAAGTGGCTGGAACTTGCTTCTCAAGCATAGTTTGCCAACATTTTTCCCAGCAGTCCTTGGAGAGTCTTTCTTTAAGGTTTAATAAGTCCTTATTTTTTAGGGGTGTTCCCTCCTCGTCAGTTGTATACGGGGGAAGGAAGTGCATCATACAAACTCCCTCTTCATTATCCCTAATAACAGGGTGTTTAGGTGTTTGAGCTGTAATGAGGCTTACTGTAGGTATTGCTTTCAAATGGTAAACTTCTATTTTTTCTGCATCAGTTATTTTAATACTTTCAGGGAGTTCTAGAGATAGAAGTGTATATGAATTTAGCAGAATTTCTGTAATCCCGGGATACTTTTTAGGAAGTTCAGGTTCTTTTTCGGGTTCTTTTAATGGTTTGGGAAAGAGAATATCGCTAACTTTTTAATAGAAAAATCGCGTAAAACAATGTAAATGAGAGCTAGGCTTAGTAAGGCTGTGATGATTAACATAGAAGTTATAATTGTAGCATTTAACCACAAAGGGAGTCCTAGGAAAAAGAGAGAAATAAGTACCGCACAAGCTGCGATCAAATTAAAAATAAATATTCCGATTATAATACACTTTTGTAATGTTATAGCGTTTTTCTTAGAAGATTTGTCGAGCTCAGAAATCTCTTGCGATGATTGAGTATTTGTTTGTGTAATAGAATTAACCATAACTCTTTTATATATAATGAGAAAAGCATCTATAATATCCTTTTTAGGACATTGGGGTCAAGTATCTTGTTTTAAATGTTTTTATTGAATATCATCTAAGGGTTGCTTATCTGGGTTTATTAAATAGAGTGTAAAAGAAGCTGGGAGAGAGGAGTTTTTTTCCTGTTCTACGGTAATTTCTTTTGCTGCCCTATGAAAACCTTCCAAACATGCTTTTTGTATCTCTCTATTTTCAGTGAAGAAGTTCTCAGAATAAACGAACTGGTTGCTTCTATCTCTAGGTATAAATACGGTAGAGGTATCAAAACAAATTTTTGATATCCCAGACAACATAAGATCTTTGAAAAATTTCGTGAAGAAATCAAGACTATGCTTAAAAGAGTATTTTAAGAAGGTTGGAACTGGAGATAGTGACTCGGTTTCAAGTGAATCAATATCTTCTTGATAATATCCCCATGGGCTCCAAGCTAAAACTAGTTTTTGAGGGTCCTTGGTTGGGTCCGGAGTTTTACTCTCCCAAATGAACTCTTTCCAATTGCCTGAGATTTGCTTTTCTGACATAGCATCATAGGCTGTTTTCCAACAAGTTTCAGAAAGCCTATTTCGAAGATCTACTAAATCTCTAGTTTTTAAAGGTTCGTCTCGATTTCTTGATGTGTGTGGAGGTAAGAAGTGCACCATACAGACCCCCTCTTCATTATCTCTAATAATGGGATACTCTGGTGCTTGAGCTGTAATAAGACGAAATTGTGGGGCTATCTTTAAAAAATAACTTTCTACGTTATAAGCATTGGGTATTCTAATATCTGCAGGGAGGTCTTTAGAAATCAAAGAGTAGTAGGTATGAAGTATTTGTTTAATTCTTGCTCTTCGGATTGGAATGTCTACAATGGCCGGAGGTTCTATAATAGATGGAGTTTCAATAACTGGGTGTTGTTTTTTTTCTGAAGCAAGCTTTCTTGAGAGTAGCATATAAGATAAAGCAAAGAGAACAGATACAATGGTGACTGTAGCAATTACAACCGTGATGTTTACCCATAGGGGAAGTCCTAAGAAAAAGAGGGAAATGCATACGGCTATACCTACAATTAAAGAAAGACTCGCAACTTTAATTAAAACTTGAAGACATCTTGATATTTTTAATTGAGGTGTTATTGATATCTCAGAGGTCTTCAGAGATTCTTGTGAGATATTATTAACAGACATATTTTATGTGACTTGTATAAAGATCTTTAAGATTTCATTTGTAAATGAGTATTACTTTATTGAAACTTTTATTTTTAAGCATTCGCAATTTCATTTTAAAATAAAATTCTGTTTTCAAATACAGCTCACGTTGGTATGTTCAGGATGAGATTTGCTTCTTACTGTGAAGGCTTTCAGCGTAGGGCACTGAGCCAAAGAGGGACAGCCTTCTTCTAAGGGGAAAGAAAACCAGATTAATCACTGTTGTAATTCCACTGTAG
>NZ_CACSHH010000013.1 GCF_902705545.1 Chlamydia sp. 17-3921
TTAAAAAATTTTTGGGATTTGTAAAAGCTTTTGGCCAAATATTTATAGGCGCTCCTTTCATATGATTTTTGATAGCGCGAAAAATTGTATAGGGAGTTAACCAATAAGATTCTTGTTTTAAAAAGTTTTGAAATGCTTGATTGTTGGAAATCATCGTTCTTCCAACACGTTTGTAATATTCTTTTAGGAACGACCATTTAGCGTTTTTGACCTTGATATAATGAACTGTAGGAAACTCACATAATTTGTGCATTTCTTGAAATTTATCAGAAGCGTTTGGAATAGAATTTGCTTCTGGAAGGTTTTTAAGAGAAAGGAACAGAGGATTAAGAGCAATTGATGAAATACTGTTATATGGGCTGCTATCTTCTCCTGTGTCGTTTAAAGGAAGAAGTTGAATAATTTGAAATCCAGAAGTTTTACACCAAGAGATTAGAGGAATAAGATCTAAAAATTCTCCGATGCCACAGCTATTTTGTGTGTGTAGGGAAAATAAGGGAACACAGATGCCATGCTTTGGTGACGTTCCGATATATTGCCAAGCATGTGATGTTGGAAGTTTTTCTATGCTGCTGTGAATATTCACAAGTTATGCTATATGATAAAGGCCAAGAGCATGAAGATCAGGAAGATTTCCTGATTGAAGTGCTTGTATCCAGATAAACGCATGTCGAGAAAAAAATGTAAGATACTGAAAAAGCTTTTCCCCATTAAGGTAATTCATACTTAAAATATCTGAAAGATAGAGTTGCTCAGAAATTTCTCCGTAACCTAGGATTCCTTTAATTCCAGATAGCGGAGAAGCGTTTACCGAAAGAGCAGCTTTAAAAATTCTTTCTCTAAAAACATTTTCTGGAAGAGGCCCTAACATTGTAGCAACAGCAAGATCTCCAGAATTTCCATCTTCTTCTAACTGAACAGGAACTTGAGTTTCGCTAAAGCGAATTAAACACGCATGATTTTTGTCTGGGGTAAGGTTGGTATGTAACATGATCCCTAAGGATTCTAAGAGTTGTTCGAATTGACTTTGCATTACTATGACCAGGGATAGGGTTTAGGGAAATCTGTTGCTTTAGGATAATCTTCATTATCTTTATTGATAGAATCTAGAGTGTTTAACATCATAGTTTTTAAATCTTGGCGTTTTTGTGCAGAAGCAAAGAGTCTAGGGGAAGTTGCTCCTAAGGCAACGACAAAAAGGTTAATTAGTGATGACATAGCTTCTCGATCGTTTCCGATAATCCCCTGCGTTTCTCTTTCGATTTTTGATGCTGAAGGAAATTTATCGTTGATGATTTTATGAAAAGTTTCTGCTACAACCTTAAAGTTTAAATCAGGAGAGATAGAGGCACCTTCTGCTTTTAGACTATCTAACATAGGAGAAACTTTTGTCTCGAAAAATTCAAAAGATGTCAAAACTGCTTGTAAATTGCGAGTTTCTGACATCATGACTTGAAGTTTTGCTGGAGCTACAGAAGGGCCATCAGATTTTAGGTCAGCGGCCATTCCTCTTAATAGGAATGAACTTACAGTTCCCATTTCTGCTTGATTGTAACGAGATTGAAGCATTGTCAGCAGTTGTTCACAAGAATGCACATTAGAAGTTACCTCGGTATAAAGACTTCTTAACCCTGTTGGAGAGGTATTCATAGCTTCAGCATATTCTTGAGAGGCGAATAAAATATTTCTTCCTCCTGTAACTTTTCTTCCCTCCCTTTGGAGAAGATTTTCACGTGCTTGTATTAAAGATTCTTTTAACGTTCCTTGTGAAGGTGGTGTTGTTTGTATGAGATAATCCAAAGCAACAGATTGGATAGTGGAATCTTTAAATTTATTAGATAAAAGTTCTAAAATATCTTCAGAAGAAGAGTCTTCTTTTAAATTATCGCGAACATTTCTTAAGTCTTGAGCAGAGACTTCAGAGTTTCCTTGAGAAAACTTGTCCGCAAGATCTTGATCAGCCTTTTCTTCCGCAGACCCTGCTTTTTTCTCTGCTTTTGCAGCTTCGCCCTTACGTCGAGATTCTAGGGTTGTAAATTTCTCTTCTTTCTTTTTTGTTCGAGTTGCTGCCGCAGGATTTGTAGAATCGGGAGCTTCTTTGACCATACTCATTTCTGAGCTTTCCTGAGATGCTATGACCTCTGCAGCATCCGCTGCAGCTGCCGCAGATTGAACTGCTGCAAGGTCAACTGCTTTTGAACCTCCTAAGCCTCCTGTGCCTCCAGCTGCCATATGCCCCCTAAAGAATACAAAGATCTATTAAAAAATCTGAATTCTTCCTAATGGCTGTATACGAATTTCTGGGAGAACTTCTTGATAAGAGATTACAGCAATGTCTGGGAATTCAGTCTCTATAAGTTTTCGTACATAGCGTCTGACATCAATTGCTGTCAAGAGTACCGGCGGTTGGCCTCCTGGAGGAGTCGGTGTGATTGTATTTCGCATAGATTTTAAGATCAAATTAACAGAATCTGGATCTAAAGCAAGGTAAGATCCTGCAGAAGTTTGTTTGATAGCTCCACGAATCATCTCTTCAATTTCAGGATCTAAAAGATAAACAGAAATTGCAGATTGACCTTGAGAGAATTTGAAACTGATGTATAGCTTTAAAGAAGAACGAACATATTCTGTAAGTAAAACAGTGTCTTTTTCTGTTTGGGCCCATTCACTTAAAGATTCTAGAATAGTGCGTAAATCTTTAATGGAAATTTGTTCTTGAACCAAGCGTTTAAAAATTTCTGTAAGTTTTTGAAGAGGAATGAGTCTCGTGACTTCTTTTACTAAATCAGGGAAGGAGCGCTCCATAAATTCAATCATAGAGCGTACCTCTTGAATACCGAGAAATTCTTGAGAACTTTTATGAAAGAAATAGGAAAGATGAAGAATAATTACTTCAAGAGGAGTCCAATATTTAATGGCAGCCTTATCTAAGATTGTTTTAGCATCTTCACTTACCCATGCAGAAGGTAATCCTGCAGCATTTTTATAAGTAATGAAAGGAAGATTATAACGATTAAGATTTTCTTCTATTTCATTTGTTAACAGATGATTTGGAGGAATTTTTCCTCTAACATAAGGAACCTCGTTGAGAAGAATCATATAATCATGGCTTTCAAGAGATGGGGAGTCTGTGCGAACATGTATTCCTGGATAACGAATTCCAATATCTTGATATAAAGCTTGACGCATTTTTGGAATCATATCATCGATAAAACTCTGACCAGATTTTGTCTTTTGTTGAATAAGCTTAGAGAGTTCTTTACCTAGTTCTAAGATTACCGGGAGTGTTAAAGTATAATCATCAGAATTTTCTGCTGTAGCTATGCCCTCGCTAGCTGCTCCGACAGTTGTTGATGCTCCACTGGCACCACCACCTTTTTTTGCGGAATTTTTTTTTGCTAAAAGAATAACTCCTAAGACTCCAAAAATCATGGCAAGAATTGCAAATGACCACAAAGGAAATCCTTTGAAGAAACCGACACCAAGAGTTGCAAAACCAGCAAGGAGTAAAGCTCTTGGCTCTTTGACCAATTGAGTAGAAATTTCTCGTCCTAAATTCGTATCTTTATCACTAGAAACTCGAGTAGTGACGATACCGGCTGTTAAGGCGATTAAAAGAGAAGGGATTTGAGAGACTAATCCATCTCCAATAGAGAGTAAGGTGTAAACGTGAGCTGCTTGTGCAAGATCCATGCCATGCATGGCAACTCCAATAGTTAACCCCCCAACAATATTGATTAAAGAAATCACAATTCCAGCGATGACATCCCCTTTTATGAACTTCATGGCACCGTCCATGGCTCCGTAAAGTTCACTTTCTTTTTGGATTTGAGCGCGTTTATCTCTAGCTTGAATTGCGTCAATCATTCCTGCACGTAAATCAGCGTCGATAGCCATCTGTTTACCAGGCATTGCGTCTAATCTGAATCGTGCAGCAACTTCAGCGACTCTTTCAGCACCTTTAGTAACCACAATAAACTGAATGATAGTAATGATTAAAAAGATGATAAATCCGACAACATAATTCCCTCCAACTACGAAATCTCCGAATGCTTGGATGACATGTCCTGCGTAGGCTTTTAGCAAAATTTGTCGAGATGAGGAAATATTAATTCCTAAGCGAAACATTGTTGTGATTAAAAGTAGAGAGGGGAATACAGATAGCTGTAATGCACTAGGAATATAGAGAGCTACCATCAATAGAAAGACAGAAACCGCTAGATTAATAGTAATCATAAGGTCCACAACTGCTGGGGGGAGGGGCATAATGATCATTAAGATCACGCCCATCATCCAGACTGCTAAGAGTAGGTCACTGGACTTGTTGATTAAATTTAGAGCAGCTTCCCCTCCAAAGGTTCTACTTACAAAATTGAGTAGTTTATTCATTACAGATTGTCGGGTTGTTGGTTAACATTTTTAGTATTGAGATTTTGCGCTTGAAGTGAGGTGATATAGAGAAGGATTTCCCCAATAGCTTCATACGTGGATTCAGGAATAAACTTCAACTCTTTTCCTTCATCCCAGAGTTGGTGAGCTAAGGGAACGTTTCTCATTATCGGAATATTATATTTTTCTGCTTCTGCAAGGATTCTTTTAGCCCGCAAGTTAATTCCCATAGCAATAATCCATGGGGCTTTATATTTTTCTGGCATATAACCAATGGCAATAGCAATATCTCTAGGATTAGAAACCACAGTACTAGCATGTTTGATTTGAGATGAAGGGTCTTCATAAGCGATTTCTTGAGCTATTTGACGTCGACGTCCTTTAATCTCTGGATTTCCTTCAGTATCTTTGAATTCTTGTTTGACTTCAAATTTTTCCATTTTAAGTTCTTTAGAAAAGTTAAAACGTTGGTAAACCAAATCGAGAACTGCAACGACAATAAAAAAGATTCCTATGGATGTTATTGCTTTATAAAATATCTGTTTAAAGATGTAGGCTGTAATAATTGGAGAAACGCCAGCGGTTTCTATGATTAAAGAAACACGATTTTTCAAAACTAAGTAAAGAATAAGAGCTGCACCAAAAATTTTAAATATCGACTTTAAAAGTTCTATTAAAGTTTTTATTTTAAATTTTTGTTTGATGTTATCGATAGGATTGAATTTCTTCAAGTCGGGTTTGAAAACTTCTGTAGAAAAAGTCGGTCCAACAACAAGAAACCCTACAATAAGTCCTGCAATAGCTACAGCTCCGAGTAGAGGAAGTGAGGTTGTAAGGATGAGTGTTAAGCAGTTTTTTAAATAAAATACTGCAAGTCTTGGATCGTGATTTATAGGAGCTTGTTTGAGAGAAGAGACAAGGAATCCTCCAAGATGTTGAAAAAAAAAGGAGGACAGGGAAAAGGCTAGAAACATTGATACAATGAAAGTTATAGCGGAAGGGAAATCTTGAGATTTCGCTACCTGACCTTTCTTTCTTGCATCTCTGAGTCGCTTTGGCGTTGCCTTTTCTGTTTTTTCACCCATGCCGTTGCCAAAATTTTATCGATAGGGTCGATATCAAGAATTGTTTGCAACTTACCGTATAACTGTGTTTTTCTCAAGAAAGAAGCCTAAGTTACTCAGAGATTAGATTTTAGGTTTAAATTCTTTTAAAGAAGAGTAGCTTGTTTTTTCCTATAGGAGAAATTTTGTCAGGAATTTTTAGATACGCTATGATTCTTGAATCATGGCGAGAAGAAACTAATTCATCTCCCAAATTTGAATTTGCAAAAATCCAAAATATTAGATAGGTTATGAGTCATACAGAATGTGGAATTGTTGGATTGCCAAATGTCGGTAAATCTGGGTTATTTAATGCGTTAACAGGAGCTCAGGTTGCTTCTTGTAACTATCCTTTTTGTACAATAGATCCTAATGTTGGCATCGTTCCAGTAGTAGATAAACGATTGGAGGTTCTTGCGGAAATTAGTCAGAGTCATAAGATTTTATATGCTGACATGAAATTTATTGATATTGCTGGTCTTGTCACAGGGGCTGCTACTGGTGCTGGCTTAGGAAATCGATTTCTTTCACATATTCGTGAAACACATGCTATTGCTCATGTCGTTCGATGTTTTGATGATTCTAATGTAACTCATGTTTCAGGAAAGATAGATCCTGCTGACGATATTGCTGTTATTAATTTAGAATTAATATTAGCAGATTTTGCTTCCGCAAAGAATATTTATGGAAAACTTGAGAAATTGGAAAAAGGAAAAAAAGAAAGTAAGGGGGTATTACCTTTATTAGAAAGAATTATCGTTCATTTAGAAAAAGGTGAACCTGTGCGCTCTTTGGATATTACTCAAGAAGAGCGCATTTTCCTGAAAACTTATTCTTTTCTTACAATGAAACCCATCCTTTATGTTGCGAATGTTGGAGAAGAATCTTTACCTAGTATGGAAAACGATTATGTTGCTGTCGTAAAAGAGATTGCTGCTCGAGAAAATGCCCAAGTTATTCCGATTTGTGTTCAGATAGAAGAAGAGATAGTTTCTTTACCTGTGGCTGAACGCCAAGAATTTCTACTTAGCTTGGGTTTAGAATCCTCTGCTTTACAGAAATTTGTGAATGCTGCTTACAATACGTTAGGTTTAATTTCTTATTTCACTACAGGTCCTCAAGAAACTCGAGCATGGACTATTTCTAATGGAGTTACAGCTGTTGAGGCTGCAGGAGAAATCCATTCGGATATTCGGAAAGGATTTATTAGAGCAGAAGTTGTTACTTTAGAAGATATAATTGCTTATCATGGTCGTAATGGTGTTCGAGAAGCTGGAAAATTGCGAGTTGAAGGTCGCGATTATATAGTAAAAGATGGAGATATTATTCTTTTCTTACATAATTAAGATATTGTTTGAAAGAAAGCTTTAGCTTGAAGAATGTCTTTTTGTATGGCGTGTGCTAATTCTGTCTTAGAAGAAAATGTTTGTTCTGCCCTGAGATATTTTTTGGGAATAATAGATACCTGTTCTCCATAGAGATTTCCAGAAAAATCAAAGAGATGGGCTTCAAGATATAAGCGATATCTTTTTACCGTAGGAGCTTCTCCTAAATTCATAATAGCGGGGTATTTCAAGTTATTGTGGTTTACTTCACAAGCATATACTCCATAGGGGAGCAAACAATTTTCTTTAATCAAATTCAGTGTTGCAAAACCTAGACTTGAACCTATACCATTTCCAGAAATTACTTGGCCGGAAATTTTATAAGGATGTCCTAAATAAAAATTAGCGGTTTCTAAATCTCCAAGAGAAAGTAAACTTCGGATTTTCTGACTAGATACTGTTTGTCCTCTGATTTGAAAGAGTGGAACTTGGATAATCTCCATATTCAAACGTTTTCCAAGAGGCTGTAAAGTTTCTATATTATCAACACCTCCTTTTCCTAAACGGGAGTTATGACCAAGAATCAAGCGCTTACATTTTAGTTTCGAATGAACTTCTGAAATAAAGACCTCTGCCGATTGGTTAGCAAAGTCTTGAGTAAAAGAAAGAATATTTAAGAGGTCTATTGGAAAGGCTTGTAATAGTTGTAGACGCTCTTTTTTCTCTGTTATTAATCTTGGAGAAGTTGATAAGATCTTCTGAGGATGAGGGTCAAAAGTGATGATTCCTGAAGTTCCTGGATACGAGGTTAATATGGATAACAGTTTTTTATGACCTAAATGACAACCATCAAAAAAACCAATAGTTACAGAATCAATAGGAAAATCAGTTGCTAGACTATAAAAGATTTCCACGGGCATCTCTAAGGTAAGGCAAGATGTTAAAATTAGGGTAATCTAAAAGTTTACCATCAAAACACTGATCTATTGAGAAATTCCCACTACGTAAACGTCTTAGTTGTTCAAGATAAGCTCCACAACCCAACATATTTCCTAATTCATGAGCTATACTACGGATATAAGTTCCCTTACTACATTGAACAACAAAATGAAGAAGAGGATATTCATATTTAGTAATTTGCAAGTTTACTTGAACTGTAGAACATTTTCTCTCTATAGATAAGCCTTGTCTCGCGTATTCATAAAGTTTTTTCCCTTGTACTTTCTTAGCTGAAAACATTGGAGGAATCTGCTGAATCTCTCCTTGGAAATAACCTACTGCAGAATGAACTTCTTCTAAAGAAGGAATTTTTTTTGATCTACCGACAACCTTTCCATCACAATCAAAAGAGTCTGTTGTAGTTCCTAGGTGAGCTACAGCTTCATATTCCTTATCTTCAAAGAGTAAAACATCAGATAAGCGAGTGAAGCGTCGTCCTACTAAAATTACCATGACACCTGTAGCAAAAGGATCTAAAGTTCCTGCATGACCTACTTTTTTTTCTTCTATTAACTTTGTAAGAGCTCGAATAAGACTAAAAGAGGTTCTTCCTTGAGGCTTATCTACAAGAAGAATGCCTTCTTTGAGTTCTGTTGCAAGTTTCATGGCGGTATCTTTAATATTAAATTTTCATTAGAACACTTTATAAATTAGAGTCTCATTCTCGAATTTTCCAGAGTAGACTTTCTATACGGTCTTGAGGGGAAAAGATATCTTCAAGATAAAAGTTAAGTTCTGGAAAATACTTAAGAATAACTTTTTTAGATGTTTTACAAGCTATATAACCAGCAGAAATCTTTAAAGCTTCTAGAGTTTCTTCTATAGAAATTTTTTCTTGAGGCATAATGGATACGTAAACTCGCGCAGAACGAAGATCTTTGGATAGAGAAACTCGAGTTACTGTAATCCAATGATTGGAAATTTTAGGATGTTGAACATCTTTCAGAATAACTTCAGCAATAGATTCTCTTAGAAGAGAGTTTACTTTTTGAATACGTCTGTTACCTATCATAATATTGTGTACTACAGTGTTTGCGGATGGTAAATGATTTCATAGCATTGTAAGATATCACCTACCTGAGCTTGCTGATAACCTTCTAAAAGAATCCCGCATTCTAAACCTTTTTTCACTTCTTTAACGTCTTCTTTTACTCGTTTTAAAGATGAAAGGGTTCCTTTCCATAAAACTTCTTTATTTCGTGTTACACGAACTTTACTGTTTCTTGTCATGGTTCCATCCATAACTAAGCAACCATAAATTGTTCCAAGTTGAGATGACTTGAAAATTTCCTTGATTTCAGAAAAACCAGAATCTTTTTCTTCTGCGATAGGATCTAAGAGAGCAGTCATCATTTCTTTAACAGCATCTACTGCATGGTAGATAACTGTAAATAGCTGAATTTTAACCCCTAAGCTTTTGATTAAAGGTTCTGCATGACTTTCTATTCCTATATGAAATCCGATAATAGTCGCTTTTGATGCAGCTGCTAAACGTATATCTGATTCAGAAATTTCTCCAACACTATGAGATAAAACTTCTGCATTAACCTTATCTGATTTGATTTTAGAAATAGAATTAGTAAGAGCTTCTATGGATCCTTGTACATCGCCTTTAATTATTAGTTTTAACGTCTTTTTATTTTGTAACATTGTATCAAAATTAGGTCGCTTCTTCTGTAGAGCATAGCGTTGCTGACCAGCTAGTCTAGCCTCTATGATTTCTTTCGCAGCTTTTTCATTTTTAACAACAAAGAAGGGATCTCCTGCTTTAGGAATATTGGAAAGCCCTGTGATTAACACTGGGGTAGATGGACCTGCTTCTCTCATGAGGCAATTGTGCTCGTCATGCATAGTTTTAACTTTTCCACAACAATCATTGAAAACTAAGGCTTCTCCAAGATGTAATGTTCCATTTTGAATCAATACGGTTGCAATGTGTCCCATACCTTTATGAAGCTCTGATTCAATAACAAGGCCACGAGCTCTTGCTTGTGGATCAGCTTTCAACTCAAGTACTTCTGCTTGTAAAGCTAGCATTTCTAAGAGCTCTGAAAGACCTTCTCCTGTTTTTGCTGAAGTATTTACTGTAACTGTTGCTCCTCCCCAAGCCTCTGGAAGAAGGTTGATTTCAGAAAGTTGTCTGTAGATTGTTTCAACATTGAAGTTCGGCTTATCACACTTATTGATAGCAACAACAATGGTAATATTTGCAGTTCGTGCATGTTCTACAGCTTCTAAAGTTTGTTCTTTTATGCCTTCATCTCCAGCAACGACAAGAACCACGATATCACAAACTTCAGCACCTCGAGCTCTCATAGCAGAAAATGCTTCGTGGCCTGGAGTATCCAATATAGTAATATCTCCTACTGGTGTGGAACATCGGAAAGCTCCCATATGTTGAGTAATAGCTCCGGATTCAATAGCTGCGATATTACTCTTTCTTAAAGCATCAATGAGAGTTGTTTTCCCATGATCAACATGACCCATGAAAGCAACAATAGGGGAACGGATAATAAGCTTTTCTGGAGGCGTAGCTTCAATTTCTTCTTTTACCGTATTACAGGCCAAACAAAGCTTATCTTTTTCAGAATAGTCAATATCTATAGTACAGCCAAACTCAAGACCAATAAATTGTACCGTAGTTTCACTGTCTAAAATATCGTTAACAACATAGGTCATACCGTGAATAAAAAGTTTCTGAATAAGCTCAGAAGATTTTAATTTCATTTCTGCAGCAAGATCTTTTACTGTGATGGGTAATGGAACCTTAATATGTGTTGGACGTTGAATTGTATATTCGTCATAGTGTTTTTTAACTTTCTGAGTCCGCTTTTTTCTCCAGCGATCTTCTTCACTACCCTCATTAAGACCGTAACGATCTCTTCCTGTAAAAGCTTTTACACCGTCATCTTTTTTTATTCGGTCTCGAAAATCTGACAGGGGTTTTTTCCCTGGATCTCGACGAGGAAATGGACTTGAACGATTAGCTTGGGCAGGCTTATTATCGCGATTAGATTCTAAGTCCACAGGGGATGATTTTGGTGTTCTTGGACTAGTTGTTGAAGATTCTCTAGAAGAAGTTTTTTCTTCTTTGGTTGGAGCCTTAAACGTTTTTACTAATAAGTGATTAACATGTTTTCCTGTAGGACCAAATTTAGATTTAATCATTACCACGCTTTTAGGTTCTTCAGGAACCGGTGGAGGTGATGGCTCTATTTTATTATTATCAGGCAATTGAACTTCTACATTTACCATTTCTTCTGTTGTTTCATCTGGTAAGGGGCTTTCTTCCTGATCCTCAATAGAAACAAACTCTGAAGAAGAGACTTTATCTTCCTTTGTAGGCTGAGAAAGAGGTTGAGTTTCTTCTAAGAAAGAAGAGCGATTTTTTGCACGAATACGACGAGGAACTTGCTCTACAGCAGGGGTGAGTCCAGATTCTTGGGCTGTAGAGTTTGCTAATGGTGTAGAAACTTTTTCTTTAGCTATAATTTTCGCCGAGGTCTTTTCATTAGAAACCTTAGATTCCGAAGACCCTGCTTGTGCGAGTTTTTGTTTTAGCTTATCTAAACCTGCAGCTTTTGTTAGCTGAGCGTTTTTAATTTTCAGTTTCAGGTTTTTCGTCAACTTTGTCTTCTCCATATTTGCTGACTTGCTCTAGGATTTTATAAGCAAGTTCTAAACATATTCCGGGAACGGATGCCAGATCATTAGCACTCGCTAACAATACCTTTCTAATTGTATCATATCCTGCATGTTCCAGGTTTTGGACTACAAGTCTATTAATACCCTCTATTTCTAGAGGTCTATCTAATTGAGGATTATCAAACTCAGCCAACTGTAAACGTTGGATTTCTAAAAGTTTGTTGTATTCACTCATGCGTTGAACTTCAAGCTCGTAATTCAAAATTTGACTAATCAAACGAGCATTAATTCCTCTCTTTCCTATTACAGTAGCATAATCAGCGTCATTAACTACGATAGCTATAACTTTATCATCCTCTAAAATTGCAATTTTTTGAATTTCTATAGGATAAAGTAAGTTTTGCAATAGTTCTGTAGTAATAGAAGAGTAGTTTACAATATCTATTTTCTCATCATTCAATTCTCGAATGATATTCTTTACTCGAGCTCCCCGCATACCAACAAAAGCTCCTACAGAATCTGTTTTAAAATCAGAAGAACTGACAGCTAGTTTAGTGCGATAACCAGCTTCTCGAGCTATTTTAACTATGCTTACAGATCCCTCTTCTAATTCAGGAACCTCTTGCATGAATAATTGCTTAACGAATTCTGGGTGACTCCGACTAAGAATGACTTCTGCTCCTCCATTATCGGATTCCTGAACTTCATAAAGCAGAGCATAAATTTTATCTCCAATCTTATGTTTTTCTGTTTTAGGGTAAAAACGAGCAGGCAAGATGGCTTCAACCTTACCTAAATCAACAATTAAATTAGATCCTTTAACAAATCGTTTAACAATGCCAGAAAAGATTTTATTTACATGATGACGGTACTCTTCATAAATAACATCCTTTTCTGCATGACGTAACTTTTGCCCTATAATTTGTCGTGCTGCATGAGCTGCGATTCTTCCAAAATTTTCAGAAACAAAAGGAACATCCATATACTGTCCAATTTCGCAGTCTGGATCAAATTCGCGAGCTTTATCTAATGGAATCTCTTTACTAGGATTCAAACAGATATCAACAATTTCTTTCTCACAGAAAACTTCTATATCTCCTGTACGAGAATTAATATTTACAGAAATATTAGCATCATCTCTTAAGGTTTTTTTTGCTGCTATTTTTAAAGCCGATTCAATAGCGCTTATAATTGTCGCGCGTTGAATGCCTTTTTCTTTTTCCATATAATCAAAAATAGCTATAAGATCTTTGTTCATTGCACACCTTTTATAAGCAAGGAAATCAATAGAGTGATAATGAGAGGATATGTCTGCTTAGAAAAATATCCTCTTACTTATGGAAATCGTTAACTTACTACTTTCCTTTTCTTTTCCTTTCTGTCGAGGTATATGAATCAAAATCCAAACCACCTTTCGAACTAGTATCTCTTTTTCTATTGAGATGTTGATCAGCTGAATATTCTTTAATTGAAAGGGATACTTTTTTATGATCTGGATCCAATTTGATCACCTTTGCGTGTACAACATCTCCAGTTGAGATAATATCTTCTATTTTTGTAAAAGGCTTTTCAGAAAGTTCCGAAACATGAATCAACCCTTCTATACCGTTTTGAAGCTCAACAAAGGCTCCAAATGCTGTGATTTTTGTTACAACTCCAGAAATATCGCTTCCCGCAGGAAACATTTCTTCAATTTCATTCCAAGGATTAGAACTTAATTGTTTAACTCCGAGAGTAATCTTTTTACTCTCTTTGTCTACAGATAGAATGATAGCCTCTACAATGTTGCCTTTTTTAAACAACTCTGAAGGGTGAGTTACTTTTTTTATCCAACTCATATCAGAAATATGAATCAACCCTTCTATACCCGGCTCTAATTCTACAAAGGCTCCGTAATTTGTGAGATTTTTAATTTCTGCTTTTACATGAAGTCCAATAGGATATTTTTCTTCAATATTATCCCAGGGGTTGTGCTCGGTCTGTTTTAACCCAAGAGAAATTTTACCTTCTTCCTTTTGAATAGATAAGACAATAGCTTCGACCTCATCACCTTTATTAACAACGTCACTAGGATCTATAACATTCTTCACCCAAGACATTTCAGAGATGTGGATAAGCCCTTCTATACCTTCTTCGATTTCAATAAAGGCCCCGTAGGGGAGAAGTTTAACAATTTTACCTGTAACACGCTTTCCTGGAGGATATTTTTTCTCAATATCTTCCCATGGATTGTGTTCTTTTTGTTTTAAACCTAAAGCTACTCGTCCTTTTTCTTTGTCTACACTCAAAATAACGACTTCAAGCTCTTGATTGAGCTCAACCATTTCAGAAGGATGGCGAATGCGTTTCCATGTCATATCTGTAATATGAAGAAGGCCATCGATACCGTCTAGATCTAAAAATACTCCGAAATCTGTGATATTCTTAACAACACCTTTACGATGCTCTCCAATTGTGATTTGTTCAATAAGCTCAGCTTTTTTAGAAATTCTTTCGGCTTCTAATAATTCTCGCCTAGAAACAACAACATTTCTTCGTTCAACATTAATTTTTAATATTTTAAACTCACAAACTTTACCAACATAATCATCAAGATTTTTAATTTTCTTATTGTCAATCTGAGATCCTGGAAGGAACGCTTCCATTCCAATATCAACAATAAGACCACCTTTGACTTTGCGGGAAATTTGCCCCTTAACAATAGAACCTTCTTCACAATGAGCTAAAATATGTTCCCATTGACGTTGTCTTGTAGCTTTTTCTCTGGATAAAACAATTTTGCCTTCGTCATCTTCAGCCTGATCTAAATAGACTTCAACCTCGGCTCCTAGAACTAAGCCTTCTGAAGAATCTATGAATTCTGACATGGGGATAACCCCTTCAGATTTTAAGCCGACATCAACAACAACGAATTCCTTATTAATATCTACCACTGTGCCTTTTAGGATGGCGCCGGGCTGTATTTCGTTATTGGACTCATCATCACTCGAAGTAATTCCGTGTGCTGTGTAAAGTAGGTCTTTGAATTCGGTAACGTCTTCAGTGAGGCATTCTATGTTATCCAGAATTTTTTTAGATCCCCAAGTATATTCAGCTTGTTTCGGCATTTATTGTTATTCTCCTAAAAACTACAAAGTCAAAAAAGACAGTGTAAATATAAACCTTAAAAAAGGCAAGACCTCGCTTACGCAAGATATTTTATTCTATTTGTTTGTCGCATAAAAAATTTTTATTTATTTTGAGTATTTCCCAAAACATGAAAAGGTGTTGATAAATGTCTCATTCTCCAATAATTATCGTTGGCTCTGGTCCAGCAGGGTATACTGCAGCAATTTACGCTTCAAGAGCTTTGCTTTATCCGCGTCTCTTTGAGGGTTTTTTTTCTGGCATTGCCGGAGGGCAACTAATGACCACAACAGAAGTTGAAAATTTCCCAGGCTTTCCTGAGGGAGTTTTAGGACCGAAATTAATGGATAACATGAAGGCTCAAGCTATACGGTGTGGGACAGAAATACTTTCTAAAGATATCACTTCTGTCGACTTTAGTGTGCGTCCTTTTGTTTTGCGATCCAATGAAGAGATTTATACATGCGACGCATGTATTATAGCTACAGGTGCTTCTGCAAAACGTTTAGATATTCCTGGTGCTGGGGATAATGAATTTTGGCAAAAAGGTGTGACTGCTTGTGCTGTTTGTGATGGAGCTTCTCCTATTTTTAAAAATAAAGATTTATTTGTTATAGGTGGCGGAGACTCTGCTTTAGAAGAAGCTATGTATTTAACTCGTTATGGTAAGCAGGTGTTTCTTGTTCATCGAAGAGATGTTTTAAGAGCGTCAAAAGTAATGGAGAATAAGGCAAGAGCAAATAATAAGATCACTTTTTTATGGAATAGTGAAATTGTCAAAATTTCCGGAGATAAATTAGTGAGATCTGTAGAAATTAAAAATAATTTAACTCAGCAAATTGAGACTCGGGAAGCTGCTGGGGTGTTTTTTGCTATTGGCCATCAGCCGAATACTGATTTTTTAGGTGGCCAATTAGAGATTGATGCAGGTGGCTATATTATTACTGAAAAAGGAACGAGCCGAACTTCAGTATCAGGAGTTTTTGCTGCAGGAGATGTTCAAGATAAATATTACAGACAAGCTATTACTTCTGCTGGAAGTGGTTGTATGGCAGCTTTAGATGCTGAAAGATTTTTAGGTTAAGGCAATAGCTACTGCTGTGGCATATTCACGACTGTGGCTAATAGAAAGAATTACTTTGGTTATCCCAGTTTTGATAGAAACAAGAGGATTTAGGTAGACCTCAGGTTGATTTGAAATTTTACGAATTTCTACATCCTTCCACTTAACTAGGCTGCCAATGCCTGTCCCCAACGCTTTAGCAACAGCTTCTTTTCCTGCAAATCGAGCTGCAAAGGAAGGGTAGGGATTAGCCCTTTTTAGACAATAAGCTTGTTCATTTACGGTAAAAAGTTTGTCTAGAATACGTTGGCCGTAAATTTCTATAGCCCTACGAATTCTTTGAATTTCAATGATATCTGTGCCTATATGGATTATTTCCATGAAGTTTTTATTATGCTTGAGGAAGAGTCTTTTGAATTAAGGAAAAATAGGTTGTCGCTGTTTTAATAAGTGCATATCCGATAGTTGCTCGAATTACAAAGATAATTGCAGAGTGAGAAATAAATTTCCGTAAAACCATTGAGAGTAAAAGCATGGCTATTAAAACAATAAATCCTTTCGAAAAAAAGGAGTTCTTTAAATATTTTTGTGTTGAAATTTTTTTTGAGATAAACTGTTCAGCAAAAACATGTTGAGTTTCAGCAATTTTTTGCAAAATACATTTATATTTAATAGAAGATAAACCCCATGCAAGCATAGATAGCAGTAAACTAGTGACAAATGAAAAAGGGGAAATAAATATATCAGAAACAGCTTTTAAAAGGAGTTTTGTTCCTACAACAACCCAAACGATGCCTGGAAGTAAAGTTAGTATATGATTGAATTTTCTCGCCATAGTTTGTTGCGCTTATTTTAATTGCTTTATTATACGCTTGTTGTAGATTTTATTGCTATTTTGGATTGTCGTTGTGGTTAATATCGCTGTAATATACTGGAATTTTTCAAAATTTTTATGGGTATCTGAGCGTTTGTCTCTTCAGTTGACTTGGTATGGTCTTTTTTTTGTTTCTGGGATCTGTTTAGCATATTTTGCTGGAGCTCGTCTTGTTTTGTCTCTTTATAATACAAAGAACCCTTCAAGTTTTTCAAAAAAAGAAGTGCAAAGAGCTTTAGAGAATTTTGTATTATATTCTCTATTTTTTATTATTGTTGGAGCTAGACTTGCCTATGTTGTATTTTATGGCTGGCACTTCTATGTGCAAAATCCTCAAGAAATCCTTAAGATTTGGCATGGAGGACTTTCTAGCCACGGCGCGATTATAGGATTGCTTTTGTGGGTAGCTATATTTTCTTGGACTTATCGAAAGAGAATTTTTTGGTTAACTTATTTGTTTCTTACAGATTTATGTGGTGCAGTCTTTGGTTGTTCTGCTTTTTTGATTCGTTTGGGAAACTTTATGAATCAGGAAATCATAGGAACACCCACATCTTTGCCTTGGGGGGTAGTTTTTTCTAATCCTGTGCAGGGTATTCGAGGTATTCCTGTACATCCTGTTCAATTATATGAAGCTATAGGTTATCTAGTTTTATCCCTGTTTCTGTATATACTTGCTTATAAGCGGTTTCTTAAGTTGGGGCGCGGATGGATAACTGCTGTAGTTTGTTTAGGGGTGGCCTTGATTCGTTTCTTTGCTGAATTTGTTAAAACTCATCAGGGAAAAGTTGTGAATGAATGCTCTTTACTTAGTATTGGTCAGATTTTATCCCTCCCTCTATTCTTTTTTGGAGTGGGTTTGTTAGGAGTTTGCTTCATGAATTATAAAAAAAGACAAAAAAGGTTTAATTCAAAATAACTGGCTAGTATCACAATTCTCCTATGAGAGATAAATAGATTTATGGTATTTTCGCTTTTTTGATTTAATTTTTTAGAGTTTATCAGATGAATAAACGTACTTTGCTGTTTGTCTCATTAGTAGGAATGGCTTTTGTTGGTTGTCAAATATTTTTCGGTTATAAGGAATTTAATTCTTGTAAACAGCTTTCCGAAAAACAACAGAAAGTTTCTGAACAACTTCTTTCTTTAACAGAGGCTTCAGGATTAAGTGTTGTACCATGGAATTCTTCTGATAATCCTAATAATCAGCTAAACCAATACGCTATTCGTATAGGTGATAATTTGCTATTACCGAATACAGGTAATGTGCCGAACGTAATTTATTCTGTTGGTGAGCCTTGGCAATTTATTGACCAAGCGCAGTCTTTTGATAATGTCCATATAGCGTTGTATAGTCAGAATAATTCTGAGATTTTTTCTGAAAATGCAGGGAAGGTTTTCTTACCTTCAAGTGATGACGCTTTGTCTATCTTGGGTGTTGAATTTCGTAACAACAAAGCTCCTATAGTTTTTCTTGGGGAATATAAACAAGGTAAAGTTAGAAATAAAGAAGGGGATATTTTTGGTACTTCTATTATTTTTTGGCGATCTGGAAATAGATATATACCTTTAGGTGTATATGATACTCGCAAAGAGAAGCTGAATTTTATAGATTTACCTGTTACTAGGGCTGTGATTTTTGAAGAACAGAGTGATACTAAGAATTCTTCTGGGTATGAGCACCTAGTCTTATCTAATGACTACATGCAGATTCTTATTTCTCAAGAAAGTGGTTCTATTGTAGAAATAAATCTTCCGTTTGTTTCTACAAATGAAAAGAGCATAGTAAATGAAATTGGTTTTGATCGAGATTTGCTAGAACAAGATTCTAGGCAGGCTTCTTTCCCAGGAGTTATTTCTATGACTTCTCAAGGGAGTCGAATTTCTCCTCAAATTGGTGGTTTCTATCCTTTATTACGAAGAGGTATTCTTAGTGGTACTATGAAGCCCATACCCATGGGTTATCACGCTCTTAGTATTGTCTCTGGACGAGAGTTGTCTATTCCTGTAACTTCTGGATATCGTATAGTGACTTTTTCTCCTAAGACAATTCATTTAGAAAGTTTAGATAAAAAATTTCAGAAAATTTATAAATTACCAGAAGATTCCTCTTCTCAACCCTACGCATTTGAAGTGGAAATCGTGTCGTCTAATGATAATGAAGATATTTGGATAACTTCGGGAATCCCCGAGGTAGAAATAATGTCCAATACTTTTATTCCTATGATAGGATGTCAAGTTCAAAAGAAAAATAAAGGAACATTAGATAAAGCAAAGCTTCCTAAAATTAAAACACCTTTTCTTGTGCAAAAAGGAACTCACCCTCGATGGATTTTGAATTCCAATGGATATTTTGGAATAATCCTGACACCGTTAACATCTACTCCTTCAAGCTATGCTTCCCTATATCTTCCAGGCTCTGTATTGCCAACACGTTTGTCTGTTTTGAATCCTAAAAACCAAGCATATCCAGCTTCAAAGTATCCAGGGTATGAGGCTCTTTTGCCTTTGCCTAAGACTGCTGGAAGTTATAACTTCTTAGTTTATGCAGGACCATTAGCGGAGCCTTCTTTGAAAGCCTTAGATAAAGCTTTCACTAAACCTAGTGGAGAGAATCCGAATTATTTGTCATGCATTTCATTGCGAGGTATTTTTTCTTTTATTACAGCACCATTCGCTTCGCTGTTATTTGTTATTTTGAAATTTTTTAAAATGATATCAGGCTCATGGGGAATTTCAATAATTTTATTAACGGTTTTTTTAAAGCTTATTTTGTATCCTTTGAATGCTTGGTCAATTCGTTCTATGCGACGGATGCAAATTCTTTCTCCTCATATTCAGCAAATTCAGCAAAAATATAAAAAAGAACCGAAACGAGCTCAAATGGAAGTCATGGCCTTGTATAAGGCTAATAAGGTAAATCCTATAACAGGATGTTTTCCTTTATTGATACAACTACCTTTTTTAATAGCAATGTTTGATTTATTAAAATCTTCATTCTTATTAAGAGGAGCATCTCTTATCCCTGGCTGGATAGACAATTTAACAGCTCCAGACGTGCTGTTTTCTTGGCAACATCCTGTTTGGTTTATTGGAAATGAGTTTCACTTATTGCCTATTCTTTTAGGTCTTGTTATGTTTGCTCAACAAAAGTTAACAAGTCTAAGTAAAAAAGGAGTGATGACAGATCAACAGCGACAGCAACAATCTATGGGAACAGTTATGGCAGTGTTGTTTACTGCAATGTTTTATAACTTTCCTTCAGGGCTGAATATTTATTGGCTTTCTTCAATGGTCTTAGGAATTATCCAACAATGGGCTACAAATAAAGTATTAGATAGTAAACATCTTAAAAATGAAATTACCTTAAATAATAAGAAAAAACATCGGTGATACTGAAAAAAACCGAGATATGATAATACGAGCTATTTAAATGAGCTTATAATTTATGCGAGCATGGGAAGATTTTCTTTTGCTACAGGAAAAAGAAATTGGAAGCAGTACTGTAGATAAATGGCTGCGATCTTTAAAGATTTTGTGTTTTGATGCTTGTAATTTATATCTCGAAGCTAAAGATTCTTTCCAAGTAACTTGGTTTGAAGAGCACATACGGCATAAGGTCAAAGCTAATCTTATAAATAATAATGGTAAATTAATTCGCGTACACATTACTTCTGTAGATAAAAGTACACCATTCAAAGAAAAGCAAATACAACAAGAAAAAACCTCGTATTTCACTATGCAATATGGGAATGTACTTCCAGAAATGTCATTCTCTAGTTTTCTTGTAACTGCAGAAAATGATCTTCCTTTTCGAATTTTGCAAGAATTTACACAAATTTCTTCAGATAGTAAAAGCCTTTCATTCAATCCTATTTATTTATTTGGGCCTGAAGGGGCTGGGAAAACTCATTTAATGCAAGCCACTATTCACATGCTTCGGGAGTTTAGTAATAAGGTTCTTTATGTTTCTTCAGAGCTATTTACAGAGCATCTTGTTTCGGCTATTCGCTCAGGAGAAATGCAACGATTTCGAGCATTTTATCGTAGTGCAGACGCCCTATTTATAGAAAATATAGAGGTTTTTTCTGGGAAAAATGCTACCCAGGAAGAGTTTTTCCATACTTTTAATTCTTTGCATACTGAGGGAAAACTTATAGTGATATCTTCCTGCTATGCTCCGGCAGATTTAAAAGCAATGGAAGAAAGACTTATTAGTCGATTTGAATGGGGAGTTGCAGTTCCTATTCATCCTCTAGGAAAGGAAGGGTTGAAAAGTCTATTAAAGAGACAAGCTGAGTCTCATGGAATTCGTATTCAAGAGTTGGCTTTAGATTTTCTAATTCTTTCTTTATCTTCTAATATAAAAACGTTACTTCATGCTGTTGGATTACTTTCTAAACGTGTTGTTTATAAAAAATTATCACAACAATTACTTTATGAAGACGATATTAAAGTGCTATTAAAGGATGTTTTAGAAATTGCAAAAAGTGTTCGTCTTACTCCTACAGGAATTATCCGAGCAGTATCTCGTTACTATGGTATAACACAGGAAAGCATTCTTGGACGTTCTCAATCTCGAGAGCATGTGCTCCCTCGTCAAGTGGCCATGTATTTATGTCGACAGCAATTAGCGTTATCTTTTGTACGTATCGGAGATATTTTTTCTAGAGATCATTCAACAGTGATCTCTTCGATACGACTTATTTCTCAAAAAGCAGAGGAGAGGGATAATGATGTTCATGCTGCCATTCAAGATATTTCTAAACATTTAATGACTACTCATAAAAGTTTAGATTTCTTACCAAAAGAAGAAGAAATCAAGATATAGTAAGTGTCAGGAGCGTGACTCTTTCCAACCAATTCTTATATGCATAAATAGCCAAGACAGTCCTGCGGCAAGTAAAAGCACTTGGAGAGTTAAGGCAAAACCAATACTCCCAGAAAGTACAACTCCGCTGTTAACTATAATGACCAAGCTTACAAGAGATGCAAGAATTAGCCCTAAAGCAAGTAGAATAGGTTTAATGAATTTCCAAGAGCAAAGAGATTGGGGTCGAGTTGGAACAATTGTTGGTTGAACTTGAGCAGGCCGAATAGCTGATGAAATTTTTTTCCCTATACTACCGCTTAGATCACTGAGAGTGTGAACATTTCCCATAGGACCTTTCCACTTCCCGAACTCGTGAGCTTTTACACTCATAATCCCCCCTTTTTAAAGAAAGAATAAGCTAGAAATTTTAATAGGTTTTTTCTTTTCAGTCAATTTTTATAAAAAAATGAAAGAACTTTTTATAAAAATCTATTTCAATATTTTATAAGTGAAAATCTTTCTTTTTTTTCAGTTTTAGCATATGAGTTGGGCTCAAATAATGTTTTGTTACGGCTTACTATGGAAGATTTCCCTTGTTTTGATAAGAACTTGGTCAATACAGAAACCATGAAACAAGCAATTCTAGACCGTCTATATTTAGGTGTAGTTCAATCTCCAGAATCAGCCTCCTTACGAGACATTTTTACGGCTGTAGCTAAAACTGTTATGGAATGGTTAGCAAAAGGCTGGCTGAAAACACAAAGTAATTATTACAAAAATGACGTTAAGAGAGTCTATTACATTTCCATGGAATTTTTAATGGGAAGAAGTCTTAAGAGTAATCTTCTGAATTTAGGTATTCTAGATTTAGTGAAAAAGGCTTTGTCTTGCCTAAATTATGATTTTGATCATCTTATTGAGATAGAAGCTGATGCTGGATTAGGAAATGGAGGCCTTGGAAGACTCGCCGCTTGCTATCTTGATTCTATGGCCACTCTTGCTATTCCTGCTTATGGATATGGTATACGTTATGATTATGGTATTTTTGATCAGAAAATTGTGAATGGGCAGCAGGTAGAGGCTCCTGACGAGTGGTTGCGTTATGGTAACCCTTGGGAAATCTGTCGTGGGGAATATCTTTATCCTGTGCGTTTTTATGGCAGAGTCGTTCATTATACAGATTCTCGAGGAAAAGAAGTTGCTGAGCTGGTCGATACTCAAGAGGTTCTTGCTATGGCTTACGACATTCCGATACCGGGTTATGGTAATGATACCGTAAATTCTTTGAGATTATGGCAAGCCCAATCTCCGCATGGTTTTGAGTTCAGTTATTTCAATCACGGAGATTATATCCGTGCTATCGAAGACATTGCTTTAGTAGAGAACATTTCTAGAATTCTTTATCCAAATGATTCAATTTCTGAGGGGCAAGAGTTACGCTTAAAACAAGAATATTTCTTAGTTTCTGCAACTATTCAAGATATTCTTCGTAGATATACCAAAACCCATATTTCCTTAGAAAATCTTAAAGATAAGGTTTCAATTCAGTTAAACGACACTCATCCAGCTCTGGGAATTGCTGAAATGATGCATATTCTTGTCGATCGAGATGAACTTCCTTGGGATCAAGCATGGGAAATTACAGTAGCTATTTTTAATTATACAAATCACACAATCCTTCCAGAAGCTTTAGAAAGATGGCCTTTAGATCTTTTTTCAAAGTTACTTCCGAGACATTTGGAAATTATTTATGAAATCAATACGCGTTGGTTAGAACAAGTTTCTACACGTTATCCTGAAAACCATGATAAACATAGAGCTTTGTCTATTATTGAAGAAGGTTGTGAAAAGCGTGTAAATATGGCAAACCTTGCTGTTGTAGGCTCTTCGAAAGTGAATGGGGTTTCTGCTTTCCACTCTCAACTTATTAAAGAAACTTTATTCAAAGAGTTTTATGAATTTTTTCCAGAGAAGTTTATCAATATAACAAACGGAGTGACCCCTAGACGCTGGTTAACTCTTTGTAACCCCAGACTTAATAAACTTTTAGATGAAACAATTGGAGATCGCCACATTGTGGATCTTGCACAAATGCAAGAAATAAAGTCTTTGGCTGAGGACGCTAGTTTTAGAGATCGTTGGTATGAAACTAAGTTAAAAAATAAACAAGATCTTGCTACGTATATCTATAAAAATATGGGAGTTCTTGTAAATCACGAATCTTTATTTGATTGTCATATCAAACGTATACATGAGTATAAAAGACAACTCATGAATATTCTTAGGGTCGTATATCATTATATAAATCTTAAAGAAAATATAACAACATGCTCAACAGTTCCTACTACAGTAATTTTTGCAGGAAAAGCTGCTCCAGGCTATGTTATGGCAAAACTTATTATTAAGCTTATCAATAGTGTTGCGAATTGTATAAATAATGACCCTATTGTGAAGGATAAGCTTAAAGTGCTTTTTCTACCAAATTATCGTGTTTCTATGGCTGAGATTATTATCCCAGCAGCAGATCTTTCAGAACAGATCTCTACTGCTGGAATGGAAGCTTCTGGAACTGGAAATATGAAATTTGCTCTTAACGGTGCACTAACTATAGGAACTATGGATGGAGCAAATATAGAGATGGCCCAATATATTGGAAAGGAACATATGTTCATTTTCGGCTTGCTAGAGGAAGAAATCGCAGCACTTCGTCCTCAGTACTATCCTCAAGGAATTTGTGATAGAAATTCTAAAATCACTCATATTTTGAATTTAATAGACCAAGGTTTTTTCAAAGCTGAAGATAAGGATTTATTTAAGCCTATAGTGCGTAGACTTCTCCAAGAAGGAGATCCTTTCTTTATTTTAGCGGATTTAGAGGCTTATATAGCTGCTCATGAAAATGCTGCTAATTTGTTTGTTCAATCAGAACAATGGGTTAAAAAATCTATATATAATGCTTCTAGCATGGGAATGTTCTCTAGTGATAGAGCCATACGGGACTATGCATCGAATATTTGGTCTGTGCCTTGCAAATCATGCTCAGGAGAAGACTCTATTTGAAATAGGAGGGGGAATAGGGGCTCTTAATTTAGTTAAGCATTAGTATTGCGGGAGCTTCTAAAATTTTTTGTAGTCTTTTCATGAACATTGCTGCCGGATAACCATCAATAACACGATGATCTACAGAAAGCGTCAATATACAAGTGGAACCTACAGTCACCTCGCCATCTATAACTATGGGTTGTTCAACGACACTTCCTACAGCAAGAATTGCTGCTTGAGGAGGATTGATAATTGCTGTGAATTCTGTGATTCCTGTCATTCCGAGGTTTGATATGCAAAATGAGCCACCCTTGTATTCTTCTTCTTTGAGCGTTTGATTTTTTGCTCTAACAACCAAGGCTTTAATTTCTGAAGAAATCATGCCAGTATTTTTTCTATCTGCACAACGGACTATCGGGGTAATAATTCCATCTGGAATTGCAACGGCTATAGAGATATCTATTGTTTCAAAACGTACTATTTTATTATTGACACTGTTAAAGCCAGAGTTGATTTCAGGAAATTCTTTTAAAGTTAGGGCACAAGCACGGACGATACAATCATTTATAGAAAGTTTTATATTCTGAGACTGAAGTTCTTTGAGTAGACTTAAAAGTGGGGAGGCGTAGATTTGTTGCCTGACATAAAAATGAGGAGTAAAGGTTTTTGTTGCTTGTAAACGAGAAGCTATTATTTCTCTAATTGGAGACATATCCTCTTCATGATATGACCCTGGAGGGACATTTGGAGCTTCGGGAAAACCAAATCCTGCAAGACCTTTTGGCATAGCTTTATCCAAATCTTTTTTTATTATACGCCCTCCAGGACCACTTCCCTGTAAAGTAGATACATCAAGATTATTTTTTTTAATTATTTGCTTTGCTAAAGGTGAAATATTTTTAGATTGAGATGTCGTAGGAAATGTTAAAAGAGTGCTGAGAGGGGGCTCTGGTTTAAATCCTATTGCTGTTGAAGGTGAAATAATAGACTGGTCTGAAGAATTTTTTTTGGTGATTTCTTCTGTTTGAGGTGATTGAGTAACGATGTCTTCTTGTTTTGGTAATAGTTCTTCAAGATTGAAAGTTTCGTTTTTCTCTGTAGATAAAACTGCAATAGGAAGTCCTATAGTGACCGTATCTCCATGGTTAACGAGTTGTTTTCTAAGCCAACCATCTTCTATTGCTGTGTATTCTAAAACAGCTTTGTCTGTAGAGATTTCCAACAAAACATCTCCATAGAGAATTTGTTCGTTCTCTTGTTTGCACCATTTAATAATTTTCCCTTTCTCCATTGTTGGAGAAAGCTTTGGCATTTTTAATAGAGAAATCACAACTACTTACTCCATGACTTTTTCAATGGCATCTATAATCCGGTTAACATTTGGAAGTGTTGCCTGTTCTAAAATTTTACTATAGGGCATCGGAGTTTCTTTCTGACAGACTCTTCTAGGAGGGCTATCTAAATAATCAAAAATATGTTCTGTTATTAATGTGATGACTTCTGCAGAAATCCCCGCAAAATAATGACCCTCTTCCACAACAAGGCAACGAGAAGTTTTTTTTACAGAGGCAAGAATCGCTGAAACGTCTAAAGGTTTTATTGTACGAAGATCTAAGATCTCTATAGATAGACCCCAACGTTGTTGAGCTAAAGCGCAAGCTTCTTGCACAACACTAACCATACGACTATAAGTGATAATAGTTAAGTCTTTCCCTTCTCGAACTAATCGAGCTTTTCCTATGGGAACAAGATATTCTTCTGTTGGAACATCCCCTTTAAGGCTATAATCTAATTCATTTTCTAAAAAAAGTACGGGATTATTATTGCGAATAGCAGATTTTAATAATCCTTTAGCATCATAAGGTGTAGAGGGGGCGATGACAATAAGTCCTGGGATGTTAGCATATAAAGACTCTATACAATGTGAGTGTTGGCATGAGACTTGTGCTGCGGCTCCATTTGGTCCTCTAAAAACAATTGGAACAGAAAAAGTCCCACCAGTCATATAATGCATCTTAGCCGCATGTGAGATAATTTGATCTGCAGCAACAAAAGAAAAGTTCCAACTCATGAATTCTATGATAGGTCGAAGTCCTGCCATAGCAGCCCCTATACCTATTCCAGAAAAAGCTGATTCACTAATAGGTGTATCAATTATTCTAGAGGGCCCCCATTTATCTAGAAGACCTTTTGTTACTTTATAAGCTCCATTATACTCTCCAACTTCTTCTCCAAGAATACATACGTTAGGATCCCGAACCATTTCTTCATCTATAGCTTCTTTAATTGCATCTCGAATCTCTAGAGATTTAGATTGGGGCATAGACTCCCTCCTCTAATGTTGTTATCGAAGGATCTGGTGAAGCTTTTGCTTGTGCAAAAGCTTGTGCAACTTCATTCTTACACTCGTGGCGTAAATGTTGAAAATGTTCTTCAGATAGTGTTCCTAATTTTTCTAACCATGTTTTAGCAAAAATGATAGGATCTTTTTTATAGAGAGCTTGCATTTCTTCTTTAGTTCTATAAAGATTGGGATCTGAAATGGAATGTCCTCGAAATCTTGAGCAGAGGCACTCTACAATAGCCGGGCGATTAGAAGCTATCATATAGCTATAAGCTTCTTTAAAACCTATCAAACAATTAAAAAGATCTAAGCCGTTTAAAGTAAAAGAACGTATGTTGTATGACGATGCTTGAGATTCTCCAATAGGGAACTTTGCTATAGCTCGATGTTGTGCTGTTCCCATTCCCCAACCATTATTTTCTATAATGAGCATTAAAGGAAGGTTATGTAGAGATGTGAAATTTAGTGTTTCATGAAACACTCCTTGAGCCACTGCACCTTCTCCGATAAAGCATAGAGAGATATTCTGTTGATCACGATATTTTAAAGCGAATGCTGCTCCAGCAGCAATAGGAATTTGTCCTCCAACAATACCGAAGCCTCCAGGGAAATTGGGTCCACACATATGCATAGATCCTCCTCGGCCTTTAGCGCAACCAGTAACTTTTCCAAGAAGTTCTGCGGCAAGTTGTTCTAAGGGGATCTCTAATAAAATTGCTAGAGCGTGGCAACGATATGAAGAGCAATACCATTGCTCTTTTCCTACATTAGCAATAGCTGCTGTAGCTATTGCTTCTTGACCAGCATAAGAGTGATAGAACCCACCTAAAAGACCTTCAAAATAAGCTTCTTCTCCTCGAATCTCAAACTCTCGAATAAGTATCATTTGTTTTAACAACTGAACACAGACATTTGGGCTGAACGATTCAAATAACCCTAAAATGAGGTCTTCTTGGGTAGATTCAGAAGCGATATTGTAGGGAGCCAAATTGGGCATAACAAGGGGTCGCGACAAGATTGTTTTAGAAGCCATTATAGAATCAGGTGTTTCAAAAGACAAGAGCTATTCTGAATAAAAATAGTTAAGTTTTTAAATTCTAGGAATCTTTAGTATTTTTAAATTTAAAACGCATTTCTTCAGCAGAGGAGCTTTATGATGGAAATTTTTCGTAAGCAAGGACAGCACAGTGATTTTTATATAGAGCGTCCAGAAAGAGTATCAAAACATTCTAATCAACAATCTGATGAACGTAAAGATAAAGCAAAGGATGAAGAGTTAGAACAAAGATTGTTATCGATAACTTTGCATATTGTAAAATCTTTTCAAGAGTTTCAAAGCAGAGCATCTTCTCCAGATTATTATTTAAATAGGGTTCAGCGGTTGCCCTATAAAAATGAAGATCTTGGAGAAGCTAAAGAGTTGTTTTTCACCTTAAAATCTATGGAAGAGAAGATAGCTCAGCTCTTTTTCTATGCCCCAACATTTGAAAGCAGTTGGGATGAGTTTGTAGAGAATATTCATAGATTACAAAATCATTATGGATTGGGTGGAGTTTTATGTGGTTTTGGTGCTTTCGATAAACAGTGTTCATGTATTCGTTTAATAAATCAAAAGGAAAAAACGCCTTTGTTGTTAGGATCTCACCTAGAACATAGTCTTCATTTTTATATAGCTTCGCGTCAGATTTCTATTATTGATTATCAGGATATATTTGCTTTAGGAGAGGATCTAGGAATCTTTTTGAAAGAGCATGGAATTGTTTTTTCCTTATCTTTAAAGGAAATCGTTTCTATTGATTTGTTGAATTATTCTCAATTTATTCAAGGGCTTGAGCATAGTGGAAATATTCAAGGAAGAATGTATGATGGAGAGCTTTCTTTTTCTCAAGTTTCTGAAAGGAATCCTATAGCTTTGCGTTATAGTTTGGCTAACACTATCCGAGGACTTTCTTCAAATATAAATTTCTCTATATTAAAATTTATGGGGTCATCTATTTTAGCTAACGATAAATCGATCGTGAAAGCGTTAAGCTCTTGTGGTGAATATTTTATATTCTCTAATTTTTATGAGTATAATATTGGACTTAACAAAATCATTCAATTAATTCGTTCGGGGAAAATTAGTCCAGAACTTCTTAATAAAAGCGTTATGAAAATTCTTGTATTAAAGCATAGGGGTAAAGAATTGTACAATTAGACTATATGTG
>NZ_CACSHH010000014.1:0-73919 GCF_902705545.1 Chlamydia sp. 17-3921
GGATTAAAGAATTATACAATTAAACTATATGTGTTATTGGCTTTGTATTTTCTGGTTTTTCTTTAAGCAAGTCTTTAACTTGAAGCTCTAGTTTTGAAAGTCTGTCCTCAGTTCTAGGGAGATTTCGAATTTTTGCTATTAGACGATGTATTTCTTGATATGGGCGAGCAGGGGCTCCTCCATAAACTCCTGGAGAGGAAATAGATTTTGTCACTCCAGTTTGAGCCATCATAATAACGTGATCTGTTATAGAGATATGGCCGGTAATTCCCGATTGACCTCCAATAATCACATGATTTCCTATTTTTGTAGAACCAGCAATTCCTGCTTGCGCAACAACAACGCTATGTTTACCAATTTCTACTTGATGAGCAATTTGTACTTGATTATCGATTTTGCTTCCTTCTTTGATGAGGGTTTTTTTGAAACGACCACGATCAATAGTTGTATTTGCTCCGATTTCTACGTCATCTTCGATGATTACTTGACCAAGATGTTTTAGATGCTTATGATGACCAAAAGCATTTGTTATGTATCCAAATCCACAAGAGCCAACGACAGCTCCGGATTGAATAATGACACGCTTCCCAATAGAAATGCGTTCTCGAATAACAACCTTTGGATAAATTAAACAATTTTCTTCTATAGAACTGTGAGCTCCAATCACGCTTCCTGCTCCTACTCTTGTCCCTGATTTTATATGAACATTTTGGCAAATAACAACATAGGGCTCTATATGGACATCTTTTTCTATACATGCAGTTGGATGAATTACGGCAGTTGGATGTATGTTGTTAAACCCTGATTCTGCTGGCTCGATGAAAAGTTCTATACATTTTTGAAAAACTAAAGAGGGGGAATCAGAAGAAATTAGAAAATTTTTATTGAGATGAGAATGCTTGGCTGCTTGAAGTTTTGATATTACAATAGCTCCAGCTTCTGTTCTTTTCATTAAACTTACGTATTTTTCATTATCTAAAAAAGTAACATGATTAGCCTTAGCCTCACCAATTTCTTCTACTCCGGAAATAAGGGTTTCTAAATCTCCTTGAGCTTCAACTTGTAGTATCTTTGCTAATTGTCCAAGGGTATAGCTTGACTCCTTTAACATAGAAAACCTCTTAAATCATAGAATTAATTATTTTGTTTGAAGGATATATCGAGAGCTTTGATAATGGCATCAGTTCTGTCTGATCCTGGAGTAATTGCTAAAACAGCTTCTTCATTAAGAATAGCTTCTAGTTTTTCTTGAGTCCTAACTTCTTCCGAAGCTTTTCTTACAGCTTCAATGAGCTTTTGAATTCTTTTTACATTACTTTGATTAACGGCTTGGTAACATTGAGATTGATAAGCGTTATATTCTGCTGATAGATCGTCAAATTTCTTTTTTAATTCTTCACAAGCTTCTTTAGAGAGGCTTTCAACGTAATCCTCATCTTGTAACTTGTTATAGAGAGATGTAAGTTCTTCTTCCATTTTTCCCGCATTTTGCATAAAACCGCGCTTCATTGTGTCGAGTTCTTCTGACTCTTTTTTCCCTAATTCTGACTCTTCTAAACATCGTTTCAAACTTACAACTCCAATTTTTGCATCTACCGGAATTGTTTGAGTTAATAAAACAAGTGCAGCAACACTAAGTAATTTTTTCATAAAAACCTTCTTGTATCTAAAGATCAACAAAAGAGGAAGCTATAAAGCATCCTCAAGAAAACTTTTAAAATGTCTTCTTTATTTAGAACATTCCTCCCAAAGCAAAGAAAAATCTTTGAGAGACATCAATTTTCTCTCCATTAAAGATTTCTGTTGGTCGAAATGGCCATCCAAACCCTATCATGACCGGAACATTATTCATAACATCAAATCGTAAACCAAATCCTGCACTTCCACAAAGGTCTTTTAAGCGGATAGAATATTCTTTTAGACCGACAAATCCTGAATCTAAAAAGATGAATGCGCCAACGTTAGGTTGATGAACAAGGGGATATTGGAATTCTTCTGAAAGGAGAAGAGAAGTTAGACCACCTTGAGGTTCTGTAGGGGAATACTTGGGACCAAGGATAAAAGATTTATATCCTCGTACAGATGTTTCTCCTCCTAAGAAGAAACGTTCACTAACAGGAATACCTTCTGTTTTTGTATCTCCAAAAGGTTTTATAAATTGAGCTTCACCTTTAATTTTCAAAATACCTTTTCTTGTGAGTTTTCTGTATATAGAACTATTAATTGTAAGTTTCGTAAAGTGATATTTTCCTCCTAAGCCTGAGACTTCGAAGTTAGTTCCTCCTCGGATACCTGTTGTAGGATTGCGAGGATTGTCAACAGAATCGTAGTTTAAATTCAAGCCTATAGCAGAAACAAACCCCTTATTGTTGTCTATATTCGGTCCTAATAAAAACTTACGTTTTTCATGAAGGCTAGTTTGACTACCTCGGTAGTACAGACCATATTTTAAATTATTATTCAAAATATATGTTGTGCTGATATTTCCTCCATATGTCTGAACTGCATAATCTTTAGAAAGAGCTCTATTAATAGACTTATCTAATTCTATGCCTAAAATCCATGGAGTGTTTAGAAAATGTGGACGAGTCCATTTGAGTGTATAATCTGTGACTTTATCTCCAAAATTTGCTTTTAAAAATAAGTATTCTCCTCCCCCTCTTAAACAGCGAAATCCTTTAGAAAATATATGACGAATCCCAAAAAGATCGAAATTGCTTTCTGATAATTCAATGCCACCAAAAAGATTATCTAAGGAACTAAAGCCTAAAAATAAACCTAAATTTCCTGTTGTAGTTTCTTTTACTTCAACAAATACATCTCGATATTGCTCAGAGCTATTCATTGGGTCAAGCTGAGAGCGAACAGTATAAACGCTAACACTTTGGAAATATCCTGTATTACGTAAGCGTTGCTCTGTCTCTTCTAGTTTAAGCCGATTAAATGTATCTCCAGGAAATAAACTGGTTTCATGTAAAATTATATTAGGTTTTGTGTGAGTATTTCCTGTGATTTTAATTAAACCAACTTTGTAAGGGGAACCCTCACTTATTAGATAAGTGATATCATAAACAGGTTTATCTGAATGTGGTGAAAAGATCACATCAACATTTGTATTAATATAACCGTATTTTGCATATGCTTGTTTAACTTTTTGAGCTCCATCCCAAATTCTTTCCAGACAATAAAGATCATTTGGGCCTACACACATTTGTTTTTCTATTAAACGCTTAGGTAAGACGTCTAATCCTTCAATGTGAACATGGCCTAAAGAGTAGCGAGGACCTTTTTCAACGTTTATAGTTAAAAGAATATTATCACTAGAGTCTAAAGAGTATCTTGGTGTGACAATAGCATCAGCATAACCTAAGTTTTGTAAATAATTAGTAATAGCTAAAGTATCTTGCTCTACAATGCCCGGGTGATATAATCCTGCACCAGTGAACCAGCTAGTTGTAGTGGAGTATTGTTTAGTTTGAATAAGCTCTTGGATATCAGTCTTTTCAGATCGAGAAAGACCTTCTATTTTAAGTTGTTTAATTTTTCCACAAGGACCCTCTTTAATTCGAATAGTAATATCAATATGGCCTTGTTGCTGATTATGATCTAACTCATAACTCAAATTAGATTCAAAATATCCTCTCTTAAGATAATACGTTTTTAAGCTATCGAATCCTTTAAGAAATTTTTCTCTTTCAAAAGAATCATTTGTATATACTTGTAATGTTTTAAAAATTTTATGTTCAGGGACAGCTTGGTTGCCAATAACCAGAATTTTACGGACGAAGGGTTTTGGTATTAAGTGTAATGAAATAAAAGCTTTTCCCTGAGAAAAGCTTACTTTTGGTTCAACGCTATCATACTCTTTAGATAAGGCACGAAGATCTTCATCAAAATCTATTTGAGAAAAAAGAGATCCGCTTTTGGTCTTAAGTTTAGTTTGAGGGGGAGGGGATTGATTTGAAGTGTCCTCTCTCTCTACTGTAATGACAACAGAATCTACAATAATACATCCTTCTTTAACAACTTCATTACCCAACAAAGTTAGAGAGGTTAAAGCTAAAATAGAAAACAGTAGAACGATTTTATTTCGCATGATTATTCCAGAGAATCTTCCTAAATTTGGAAGGCTTGTTTATGAAGTAAGCACAAAATAAGGGCTGAAGTGTTTTTTAACAAGGCCTTACTATTTGGAATGTGGCGTGTTTAGAGACTCCTAGGCCATCTTACTGGCTGAAGAAATCTTAAGAAAAAAAAACCTTTTATTTCAATTATTAATATAGACTTCTCCCCGAGAAAGCTCTTGCTAAGGTTCCTGTGTCAATGTAATCAAAAGATAAACCAACAGGAAGACCTAAAGCTAGACGAGAAATTGTACCTTTAAAGGATAAAGCTTCTAGTTCTTGTTTTAAAAAAAGAGCTGTAGCATCTCCTTCAAGGGTTGCGTCAAGAGCAAGAATAATTTCTTTTGGAGAAAGAATTTCTATACGTTGTTTTAGAATAGAAATTCTTTGAATGTCCACATGTTTTCCTGTAATTGGAGAAAAAAGAGATCCAAGAACGTGATAATGCCCCTTGAAAATATGGGATCGCTCTAGAAAGAAAACGTCTTTTTGCGCTGCCACTACACAGAGAATCGATGCATCACGTTCTTGAGAACAAAAGTCACAATCTGTTAGAGATGATTCCTTGAGACAAAAACATTGAGAACAATGACTTCGTGTTGTTTGTGTTTCATGAAAAACGTTTCCCAAAGCTTTAAGTTTTTCGTCATCCCAGGAGAGAAGTTCAAAAGCAAGCTTCTCTGCTGTTTTAAAACCTATTCCAGGGAGTTTTCTTAAAAAAGAAATTAATTTAGAAAGATAATGAGGATATTTGACCATGTTATTTTATCTGTTGTCGTATTTTTTAAGGCAGTTGGTGAATCTAATTTAAAATTAGGGTATAAACTCTTTGAATAGTATACTAGACTTTTTCTTTACTTCGGTTGTTTGTGGATAAAATAAAAAAAGCTGCGATTCTAGCGACTGGTTCATATCTTCCTAAAAAAATTCTTTCTAATGCTGATTTAGAAAAAATAGTAGACACGTCTGATGAATGGATAATTACCAGAACAGGAATTAAAGAGCGTCGTATAGCCGCCGACAACGAGTTTACTTCAGATATGGGTGCTAAGGCTGCGGAAGAAGCTATAAAAGCATCAGGACTTAGTAAAGATCAAATAGATTGCATCATTTTTGCTACTTCAGCTCCTGATTACATCTTTCCTTCTAGCGGAGCCTTAGCTCAAGCTTTATTAGGGATTAAAGAAATCCCAGCTTTTGATTGTTTAGCTGCTTGTACAGGGTATTTATATGGGCTATCGATAGCAAAAGCTTATGTAGAGTCTGGGATTTATAATAACGTACTACTTATAGCTGCAGATAAGCTCTCTTCTTTTGTTGATTATACAGATCGAAACACTTGCGTGCTTTTTGGAGACGGTGGAGCCGCTTGTGTGGTTGGTTTGAGTCGTCCAGGAGCTTTAGAGATAAACAAAGTTTGCCTTGGTGCTAATGGAAACTTAGCTGAGTTGTTAAGCCTGCCCGCAGGAGGAAGTCGTAATCCTGCAACTGAAAAAACATTAAAAGAAGGGCAACATTACATAGCTATGGAAGGGAAAGAAGTTTTTAAACATGCTGTTAGAAAGATGGAAGCTGCGTCTAAAAATTCTATAGCAGTTGCAGGTATTGATGAGGAACAAGTCGATTGGTTGGTCCCTCATCAAGCTAACGAACGCATTATTGATGCTATTGCTAAACGTTTTAATATAAATGAAAATAAAGTTTTTAAAAGTTTACATAAATACGGGAACACAGCTGCTTCGTCCTTGGGGATAGCTCTTGATGAACTACTTCATACTGAAACAATTCTTTCTCATGAGCATTTGCTTTTGACTGCTTTTGGTGGTGGACTCTCTTGGGGTGCTGTAGTTCTGGAACAAGTTTAGGAATAAAGCAATGACTCGGTATGTTTTTTTATTTCCTGGCCAAGGAAGTCAGTATGTAGGCATGGGGAAGGATTTAGTAGAACATTATCCCGAAATCTCAGATCTCTTTTCTACTGCAGATCAAATTTTAGGATTTTCTTTATCTTCTATAATGTTCGAAGGTCCTGAAGAGATTTTGATGGAAACTGTGCATAGTCAGTTGTCAATATATTTACACAGTTTAGCTATTGTAAAAATTCTTGCTTTGCGATCATCTATTTTCCCAACAATAGTTTCGGGACTTAGTCTTGGGGAGTATACAGCATTGGCTGCTTCTAATAGGATTTCTTTAAAAGATGGGTTGAATCTTGTGAAAAAGCGAGGAGAACTTATGAATGAGGCTTGCAAACAATCTTCAGGAGCCATGGTAGCTCTACTAGGTCTTTCTGTCGAGGCTGTAGAAGAAGGCATCAAAAGTTTGGGAGAAAATGTTTATATTGCGAATTATAATGCCCCAAAACAAATAGTTGTTGCAGGAGCTTCTGAAAAAATTGAAGAGGTTGTTAGTGTATTTCAAGTATTAGGAGCCAGAAAAGCTGTTAAGCTCAAAGTTCAAGGAGCTTTTCACACTCCCTTAATGCAATCAGCTCAAGATGGGCTAGCACCATATATATATAACTTAGAGATAAAGGATTCTTTGATTCCTTTAATGTCTCATGTAGATGCGGAGTTTCTAATTGACTCAGAAGCAATCAGGGAAACTCTATCTCGTCAAACAGCTTCTCCAACTCTTTGGTTCCAAAGTTGTTTGCAATTAGAAAAAGAAGCAGATCAATTTTTAGAAGTTGGTCCAGGAAGAGTTTTAGCAGGTTTAAATCGTTCTATGGGAATAACTAAGCCAACACATAGTCTTGGTTCTGTAGAGAGTTTAGAGAATTTTTTCGCGGAGTTATGATTTATGGACATGATGATTACTGGAAAAAAAGTTATAGTCACCGGAGGTTCTCGAGGTATTGGTTTAGGAATAGCCAAGCTTTTTGTTGAAGAAGGAGCTGATGTAGAGATTTGGGGAGTAAATGAAGAACGAGGAAATTCAGCGGCGGAATCTCTTAATAAGGGTTTAGGCTCTGCTTCCTTTACTTGTGTTGATATTGGAAACTTCGAAGCAGTAAAGATTGCAATACAAAACTTTTTAAAGAAACATCAAAAAATAGATGTATTAATAAATAATGCAGGAATTACCAGAGATAATTTACTAATGCGAATGTCGGAAGATGATTGGCATTCAGTAATTCGAACAAATTTAGATTCTCTTTATTATACATGTTCGTCTGTTATCAGATCTATGATTAAAGCTCGTTCTGGGTCTATTATTAATATATCTTCTATTGTGGCAAAAACGGGAAATCCTGGTCAGGCTAATTATTCAGCGGCAAAAGCTGGTATGATTGCCTTTTCACAATCTTTAGCAAAAGAAGTTGCAGGAAGAAATATTCGTGTCAATTGTATAGCACCAGGTTTTATCGAAACTGATATGACAAATGTTTTAAGTGATACTTTGAAAGCTGAGTGGTTAAAGTCTGTTCCTATGGGAAAAGCTGGTACCCCAGAAGATATTGCAGGAGTAGCGTTATTTTTAGCCTCTCCTTTGTCTAAATATATAACTGCTCAAGTATTCGCTGTTGATGGCGGAGCTACATATTAGAAATATACATAGAACAATAGGTGGCTGGAAAAAGAGATTTTTTGCAATACTAGTTTTCTCCTTTTGTTCAAAAATAATAAAAATTCTGTATTAGAAAAATTGTAAAGGACATAGCAATGAGTTTAGAAGACGATGTAAAAGCAATTATTGTAGAACAACTTGGTGTTGATCCAAGCGAAGTTACCGAGAGTTCTTCATTTATCGAGGATCTTAACGCTGATAGTTTAGATTTGACAGAATTAATCATGACTTTAGAAGAAAAATTCGATTTCGAGATCTCAGAAGAAGATGCAGAAAAACTTCGCACAGTTGGAGATGTCTTAACTTATATTCAATCTCGACAAAATCAACAATAAGAAGTACTTTTTAATTAGGTATATCTTTTTCTTTGCAAAAGAGCTGCGGCAATTGTCTCAGCTCTTAAATTAAGTTTTATTTTTAATAATTCTTGCTAGAGTTTTCATGTGATGGAAGTCTAAAGCTTACTTGTCTGCTATAAAGTTCTAGTAAAGATAAAGCAACAGAAGGACATTCCTCAATAATATTGAAGAGTTGTCCTTTGCTAAGAACTAAAGTGCGGACTTGTGTTGTTGCAAAAGCATTATATTCTCTGGATTTATTGCTAAACAAGCTTTCCTCTCCGAAGCAATCTTTAGGTTTTAGATTTACTACTTCTTTAGTCATATTGTGCGTTATTGTCACAAATCCTTCTTTAATTACATAGAGGCTATGTCCTTGCTGTCCTAAAGAAAATATAGTTGTTCCTGGCTTGAAAATCATAATTTCAGTTTTATCTGAAATAGCAAGGAGTAAATCCATATCTAAGGAGTGGAAAAATTGGGTTTTTTTCAGCAAAAATGCTCTATCAATTAGATTCATGAATTCCTTGTCTTGAGATTAACTAGTAAAAAAAGGGATTAACGTATCATCTTTTATTAACCCTTCTTGCTCTTCTTCTAGAATTTCGGTAATCCGTTGAGAACGAAAATCTGAGTCACAGTGCATAAGTTCTTGTTTTAGTTGCCGAGCTGTTAGTTTACTTAAGTGAGAAGGTGAATTTTCCATCATGTTTAGTAGTTCCTTTAATGTTAAAGGAACGACACCACATTTGAAGTAATATTTTTCGTTATGAGATACTATGGACTGGTTTACAAAAGGTTCGAATAGGGAGAATAAATAGCTGTCACAGTTTTTCTCTAGAGATTCTAGAGCTTGAGCCTTTACTTTTTGATTTTTCCCAATGAGTGCTCGAATAAGAATATCAGAATGTTCTACAGAACCTAAAATTCCAAGCAATGTGAGCATAAAATTAACTTCAGCATGATAATTAAAATTTAAAGTATCGACTAATAAACTAAGATTATACGAAGGATTCTTCTTTTGAATAAAGAATTTATGATAAGAATAAAAAAGAGCCTTACTAGCTTTGATTTTGATAATTTTGTATGCGTATTTTTTGAGTAACCAATTATTAATTTTGCAAAGAGCTTTGGCTGCTAAAATACGACAACGATTATGTAAACTTTCATCAGAAAAAACCTGTAGAAGTGCTGGAACAAAATCTTTTGAGAGATCACCAATAATAACTTCTGCATATTTTCTAGATGAACTTTTAAGAGAGGATATAGTGATCAAAAATTCTTTAATAAGAGTTGGATCTAAGGCTGTGTTAATAGTTTTTAAAAGATATTGGCAAGCTTCGTCATTATGGGAAACTTGTTTGAGGGCAGCAATAAGTTTGCGACAATAGGGTTTATGTACAGCTCTTACAGAAGTGTTTAAAGCTTTGCATGCTTGTATCAGAATCTTTTGATCTGAAGTATCGAGAAAATCTAACAGAATTGGAAAGTTTTCCTCATTTTTTTCTAAAGTTAGAATAGTTAGTGCCTGGGATACTCCTTGAATATTATTAGAATTTAGTAACTCTTTGAGACGAGAATCTGCTAGATCTCTGTAGGGACCGCTGATTTTCTGGCGTCGTACAACAAGAATTGCGACTAATAAGCGATCTCCTGAAGAGTCATAAAGGTCGTCCGCTATATTTGTAATGTGAAGAAGATCGTGTTCAGCAAGGTATAAGTGAATGGCTGAAGAAATAAGTGGATGGGGTAGTTTAGTTGTCCATCGTTTTAGAAGCTCTAAAGTTAAAAAATCCTTAGCCCAAAGGCTGTTTTTCAACATATCTATAGCTTTAAGTTTATTAGGAAGGCTGAGTTTGCTCATATGTGCCAAAAGATTAGGTAAAGTGCTACGACTTCCTAAGTCTAATAAATGTTGAAAAGCAAATCTTTGATGATGTTCATTAGGATATTTTAAATGTGTTAGAAGCAAAAGCTCTACCTGGCGCTTTTGCTTTGTGGACATAGTTTTGATCCAATCTTTCATAGATCTATTGAATTGAAGAGCTTGAGTAGAAAGATTCTTAAGAATTCCTTTTGCATAATAAGAACGAACTAAATAGACGAGAATAGTGGCTAAAAGAGAAAGACTAAGACAAAGTATATGTTGTTTTGTTGTTAGAAAGCATACAATAGCCCAAAAAAGCATCCCAACAGGTTCTATAAAGGATTCAATAACAATACGAATTTGGTTACGAATTTTGTTGGGGACGCCATAAATTAAAAGCTGAAGATTATTATCGTCTAGAGCATAGGTAACTCCTTCTCTAACAATCATTGCAATTATGACAATTCCTAGAGGATTTTTGAATGTCCAATAGAAAAATAGATTCAAGAAACATAGAGGAGCAAATAAAATGATATTATTGACTCCTAGTTTTTTAGTAATCCTACTATAAGCGAATAAAGCAAAGCACATGTTTCCAAGAGAAATCCAAAGAGAACATGTTCCAATATAAGATATCAGTTGAAACTCTTCTTTGCCTGCAAATCGTATATCTAAGATTTTCAAGTAATTAAGTTCTGTCGCAATAGCAAGAAGTTGCATTAGAAAATAGAAACAGAGAAGATAGAAAGTATATTTATCTTTAAAGCATAATTTTAAAGCTTGTGATGCTGGCGGTGGATGTCCTGTATCAATAAACAGTTCGTGATCATCAGAAAGTGATTTCAAAGTTTTGGATATATAAAAAACGATTGGGAAAGTCACTATGAGAGCTGCATTAAATAAAAGGAGGATCCCACGAATTCCTATTTCATGAATAAAAAATGCTACGACACCAGAGCCAATAGCGTCGCCGAGAAAGACTATTGCATTAAAAATACAGAAATGTCTTTTACCATCTTGTAAATTAAAAAATTGATCTACAAACCCCCAGAAATTTGTATACGAAAGAATCGTCAAACTCCAAATAAGAATTCGATAAAATGATAATGGAATTTTTGGAAGACTTGGAGTTGCAAGGGTACAGAATAGCAGATATAGATTACAAATTAGAGTGCTTGCAACAGGAACAAGAAAAAGGATTGTTGGAGAGACGCGTTTTTTAAATAAATTATAAAGGATGAAAGAAGAAAAAAGACAAAGAATTAAAGAGGAACCGAGGTAAATTTTGGGAAGTTCAGAAGAACCTAGAGTTTCGATGAATAACCCTTCTGCGAGAGCAAGCGTGCCATAACAACCTACACCCCAAATTAGTCCTAAAGCAAGAAAAAGAAGAGCACGCCTCTCTTCTCCACAGCGCAGATTAAATAGCAGGCGCAAAGCTTTTTGCATGACTTATACTCCATCAAGCAAAAGAAAAAGTTTAAAGGGTGAAGTATTTATTTTCAAGAAGGTTGAAAGGTTTATTTATGTTGCTTAACCCACTAAATTCTATTTAAGTAAGAAGAGTCGGTGTAGGTTTATGTCGGATTAATGTTACGCATAAAACGCTAATCAAGCAAATAACTGTAACAATGGAAGCACTAACCATAGCCCAAATAAGATTGGAGTGATTTTCGAGTAAAAGAGCGAATTGAGGGAGAATACCAGCTAAACCTAAAGCAGCAAGAATAATTATAATGATAGCGACAAAAGAGATTGCAAGTAGAAGTGCTGTTAAAGCCATAGCTCCAGAACATACTCCTGATGGGGTTCCTGCATGTGATACTGTAGTTTTTAATGCTGCTACTTCAGTTTTTAATGCTGCCAAGTTTAGTTGTATTTGGCTTATCTGATGAGTTTGAGATTTTATCACAGGAGAAGATAGTAGCTCGTCATGTGAAAATGCATGTGCTACGGGTGGAGATGGATAAAAGTATGGTAGTGGTTGTTGATGAGGTTGTTGTGGGAAAAAACCCACTAAAGCTGACTGCAAAGCATTCAGCTTTAACGAAATGTCTCTTAAAGAAGTCTCTTGAATCCCTCCTCCGCTAGATTGGGCATTACTTTCTTCTTGACCGAGAAAAACACCTTCTCCAGACAAAGCAGATATGGGGCGACTTGTACTCACTAAGCAAACTTTCTTTTTTCTGATTATGTTTATTTATACTCTAAATACTGGGGAGCTTTAGCTTGTTGATTGTTGCTCTTGAATAACAAACATTGGATTATTTCTACTATTAAGAAGAGTATTTAAAGCAAACATTGCAAGAATCATTAGAGCAATAGAAACGCAACCAATAATAGGAAGAGAAAGACATGCTCCTAGAGTCACCATGTTAAGAGCAGAAACAAAAATAGGGAAATAACCGAATGCAGCAACAACACAAGCAACAAGTAGGGCAATTGCAGCCAGAGCTACTAAACATAGAGATGCTATAGTAGTTTTCTCACATACGCTTAGTTTTTTCTTTTCAATAGAGACTCTACCAGGTTCGCCTGCGCGTGTAACTATCATACCCGTTACAACTTCTTCTAACAGTGACTGTTTATTTAAAATAAGGTTAACATCGGATTGCAAGTTGTCCAAATTTCTTTGAATAGTAGGTATTTTTGAGGATGGTTCCACAGTTTTCTCATAGTTTTTTGTTTTTAATGAAAACAGGATAAAACAAGAATAATTTTATATCAACAATAAAAAATTCTCAATATTATATCAAATTGGCGCTCTTTAATTTACATCTAATTATTTCGAATAAATTTAAGATAGATTTTTTGATTTAGAGTCCAAAGAATCGCAAAACCTGCAAGCCATTGTAGTAATAAACTAGAAAGACTATAGGTTGAAATTGGATTCCACCATTTGCCATCAGTAGGAAAGATTCCTTCATAAAAATACCATCCTAAAAGCATCAATCCTTCAATAGGAAGTAAATATTTTACTATACTATCGAAATAGTTATTTAAATGAATATCGTTAGGAAGTGAGAAAATAGTTTTTTCTTTCAGAATACGGAGACCATAAACAAGGGCTGCATAAATAAAAATAAGACCGTTAACAATAAGGCCTATTCCCCAAACAGTATCTTGGTTAGTAAAGAATGCTAAACTCAAAGCAGAAGGAATTCCTAAAATAAAAGCTATAAATGTTGCTGAGATTTCTGCTAGGTATTTTTTCATTCCTAGCTCAGACAAAGTTTGAGATAAGAGAAAGAGCATAGAAATCATAGAGGAAAGAGCCGCCATACTGAATGCTAAAAAGAAAATCGAACTAAATAAGGTCGTAAGGTGTGAGCTTCCTGGAAAACGTGTAAAGAGTTCTGGAAGATAGACAAAAGCAATACCTATACTGGAAGATCCTAAGCCATCTTTTAATTGTGTAGCTCCTAAAACGTCTAGGGATGCACATGTAGCAAAAACTATGATTCCCATGACAAGAGAAACTAAATTGTTACATATTGCTGTGAGAGCTCCATTTGTAACGATTCCAGTTTTTTTTGTCGCAAATCCGGCATAAACTAAAAGTAAGCCCCAACCAGCTCCTGTATCCCACGCATTTTGTGTAAGAGCTTCTATCCACACTTTATGATTGGTAAGAGATATCTTACTAAATGAAAATAATTGCTTAATTCCACATAAAGCACCTGGTAGAGTAATTGAACGTAGAAGTAGACATAATACACAAAAGAAAAAAGCAGGGATTAAAATTTTATTACACTTTTCTATGCCTTGAACTATACCCTTACGAATAATAAGATAGGCTAACCCTATAGAAATAAAATGAGACCATAGGGGCGTGCTTCCTTGGTGATACATTTCCCATAGTAAAGAGAAATCCTTCCCAGGCTGAATCTTTCCGATTACAGAATAATAGAAATAACTTAATCCCCAACCGACTATTACAGAGTAATAGGCTAGAATGCAGGTTGTTACTAGAGTGATAAACCCTCCTGCCCAAGCATATTTTTTCCCTGCAGTCTTTATAAGAGCACCTATTGGAGCTTTTTTCGTAAGTTTTCCTAAGGACAATTCAATAATTATTAGAGGAATAGACCATAAAAATAAAAATCCTAGCCATAAAAGAATAAAAGCTCCACAACCGTTTTGTGCAACGATTCGTGGGAAACGCCAGATATTTCCTGCTCCAACTGCAATGCCCATCATAGAAAGAATGAAACCTAGTCTGGAAGAAAAATGAACATGTTTTTGAGTCATCTATTTTCTGTCTTATTAAAGTGTTTTTTGAAATTGTTTGTTGGATAAGCTTACTACACAGCAATCGGACCAAACGTTTAGAGATGTCTCAATCATATCTAGAATAGTATAGAAAGGTAGGATAAGTCCTAGAATTGCAAGAGGAACTTTCATAGATACCAAAAGAGATAATGTTAGAAAATAACATCCCATAGGAACTCCAGCATTTCCTATGGCGGCTAGAGTCGCTATGAAAACCAAGGCTAGCATAGAAAGAGGAGAAAAGAATATTCCATTGGATGTCCCAACAAATAATATCGTTATCAGGATAAAAGCTGCACAGCCATTCATATTAATAACAGAGCATAGGGGAAAACTAAACCTTGCAAGTCTAGGATGGATTTTTAGGGAATCTTCAGCGAGTTCCATGGTTAACGGCAATGTTGTTGCTGAAGATTTAGAAAAAAAAGCTGTAACTAAAGCTGGAGACATAGCTCGTGCTATCTTGATGGGGGAAAGACGATGAATTTTTAATAACAAAGGAAGAACTACTAATGCTTGGAATAGATTAGCACAAACTATGCAAATAAGATACTTACTAAAGCTTGTTAAATTACTGCAACTAGTTATATCTCTATAAATAAGAGTAGAGAAAGCCATAGCGGCAATAGGAAGAAGCTTTAAAAAACCTTTGGCAAGGTTTAAAAACATAGAAAATGCTGCATTAAATAAATTTTTAATAATGGTTTTGTCTTGCTCTTTTAAAAAAAGCGTAGAGAAACTAAACATAGCGGCAATAAGTACTGCTGCGATTACATTTCCTTCAAGAAATGGCTTGAAAATATTTTCTGGGATAAGGTTAGAGAGAACCGTTAAATATCCAGTAGGTTCTGTTGAGATGGAATCCACTATTACTGGAGGAGAAACAGTAGGGTGGATGCATACAAATAAGAATAATCCTGTAAAGGCCGCTATTATGGTGGTTAAAAGTGTATAGAAAACCACATGTTTTCCAAGAGAAAATATAGTTTGTACGTTTTCTATAAGGGTTATAGTAGATCCTACAGCGCAAAAAACCAAAGGCAAACTGATTAAACGAAGAAGTTTTAAAAAAACTTCTGAGATTAAGACCGCACCTTGATTTATCCATGGAAAATCAAGAAAACCCAAGCATAATCCAATAGAAATAGAGAAAAGCAGAAACAAATTTTGTTTTGTAAAAGAGGTTTTCTTCTTCATATTGACACTAAAAATTTTTGATAAAATAAGTCAGAGAGTATAATGATATTCGATTTTTTTGTTTTTAATTTACAAAATAAAAAGTGCTTTAGAAATTTTTATGTCGTGCTTCAATCTTCAAGCTGTTAATGAGGCTCTTAAGCCCGTTTGTTCAACAGATTTTCCAGACACATTGTCTTGGAAAAACAGTGTCAAACGTATCATCGATAGCAATAGTGTAAAGAGCGTTTCAGTCACTCCCAAGTATCAAGTTAGTCGGAAAGCTCGAATCTTGGCTGTTGTTATGGGTGTAATTGCAGTTATTGTTTTGTTGGCCATAGCGTTAGGGTCTCTGAAGAGTCATGCATTAACATTAACATGGCCTGCAATTGTGATCGCTATTCTTTTGCCCACTGTTTTAATTGTCGGAGGAATGTTTATTCTCTTTCGAATTGGGAAAAGGACAGATATTCTTTCTGGAACAAAGATCAAGCCTTTTGGGGAGCGATGTTGGGTTCCAATGCCTCTTTACTGGGAAAATAAAGATGGGGTTATTTTAAAGAATAATACAGATGACTGTTATGCTGATTTATCTACGTTGGATACTTCTGGATCTGGGATAGCGCTGGTTTATTCGTATCCTAGAGCTATAGAAGATAGAGTGCCTACATTTGTTTTTCCTTTTATAGGAACCCCTTTTTTTGTTTTGTTGAGAATGGTTTATAATTTGATCCGAGCTATAGTGATTCCTTTTTATATTTTACTTCGGATGCTTATTGATAAGCTTTGCTTTAAAGAATTATCTAAAGAAGAACATTTTACTTTTACAGATATCTTTAGAGAAGAAGCTCGTTCATGTTGGAACGTGTTAAAGGCTCCATTTTATGGCTCAGCTTATTATATGACTTTATTTTATGGTTTATTAGATCCTCTTGTAGGGCGCGTTTCTTTGGCACGTTTGGAACGAAGCTGGAATGATCATGTAATTCGATCTCGAGGTTTCTGGTTGCTTGTTCCTCAGCGTTTTTTTCGTTTTGAAGGTGGGGGTGGACGCTACGGCTTGGGTCAACAGGCTTTTTATTCTATGGGCTGTTTCCAGCCTCAAGCTCTTCTATTGTTTCATAAGGGGAATATTGTTTCTGGAGGATCTGCTTCTTTGAAATATTCTAAAGAAAATTCACCAAAAGCAATTCCTGCAATTAACCTTATTCCCGAGAAGGAATCTTGTACAGATCCTTTGATTTCCAATGTTCAACAAGAGATACAAAATACAAACTCTTAAAATTTCTTTAGTTTCATTTTAGATATGTCCTTTGGATTGGAGGATCTAAAAAAGTTTCTTAGAATTATTTAAAAAGGTCTTAATTTCAGATAGAGAAAACAGTGATATGAAGTTATCTACACCTTTTATCTCCTTTAGAAAGTCGATCTTTTTAGAGGAATCAGATTATGATCAAGATTATCTAGGTTTCTTAATTTCAGAACTAGAGTTCTTAGTGTCTCAAGGAGATGCTAGTGAAAGCTTTTTAGCTTTAGCAGAGACTATCCTCATGCTGACTCATGATCACCCAGTCTTTCTAAAAAAGATTATTTTTTATGGGATGACTTGGGGAATGAAGTATAAGGATCCAAAAGTTTTTACGGATGTTTTAACATATATTGATATTTTATTTCCTAAATTAGGAATCAGTACTTCTGATCGTCTATCTTTATGTTCTGCAAGAGTATGTATTCATTTTGAGATGTTCATTCTTTCTGGGAATATAGATTATATTATGAAAGTTTTAGAGAATGCTAACTTGATTAAACAACTTTTAGAACTTCATTCTCAATTAGAAAATAGTTTAGGATGGGAACATTTCCGATTAGGAATAAATAGGGAAGAGATCTCTTTTATTGCATCTGCAAATGTTTATCATATCATAGGTAAAAGTTTCATAATTTTATATCAAAGATACTTAGAGTTAGATGATCTAACTTATGGAATACAAAATCTTTCGCGATCTGTGGATCTATCTCCTAATAATTTAAAAATGAGAGAGGATTATGCAGAAGCATTGATTTGTGCTGGAGTTAGAAAAGGAAAGTCTTTGTATATAGAACTTGGAATGGAGCAGTTATCTCGAGTGATTTTTTTAAGCTTTGGAAGAATAGAGGATGAGGGAGATCAAGAAAATTATCGTTTTAGATACGCATTAGCTGCTGTACAGTTGTTTGATGTTAGTTATAAAAAGGAACATTTTCAGCAAGCTATACAAATACTCTACCAAACTATTCAAGCTTTTCCTCATCTTATATATTTATGGGAGATTTGGGGAGAGTTATTGATTCGTTTTGGGTGGATCAATAACAATATGAGATTTATTGAATCAGGTTTAGAAAAGTTAGCTTCTGTTCAAAAAAAATCAAGAGACCCTATTTCACTTTCAGGTTCTCTTGCTGCAGGAATTTCTATTTTAGGTTTATATCTAGAAGAACCTGGGTTATTTAGAGAAAGTCGTCAACGCTTAATTACAGTAATGAAAGCATTTCCTGGAAATCATACTCTGGTCTATGCTTTAGGAGTCATACAATTGTGTTCTGCATTGTATTTTGATGATGATACGAATTTTGCTTCGGCGATATCTTGTTTTCAGTCATGTCTTGAATGGGATCACAATTCTTTGGGATCTTTACAAAAATTATTTGATGCATATTTTTCTTGGGGGGTCAAAAAGAAAAATCCGAAGTTGTTGCATAAAGCTGTGGACGTTGCTAGTAGGCTATGTGATTTAAGACCTGAAGTATTTTTATTTTGGAGTGATCGAGGGTTAGCTTTGAAGTGTTTAGCAGAAGCTTCTTCAGATGTTGTATATAAAGAGATTTTCCTTATGGAATCCTTACTCCATTATCAAAAAGCTTGGGAGTTAAGTTTTCGTGTTGAAATTTTAGAGCTTTGGGGACATTCATACTACTTATTGGGAGAGCTACAAGAAAATCTTACTTATTATAATGAAGCTTATAATTTACTATCTAAAATCGATCCTTCTGTATCTTCATTTAAAGTTAAGTTAATATTAGCTGCAACTCTTTTAGGAAAAGGAAGCTTACTTCAAGAAGAGAGCTTTTTTAAAGAAGCTGAAGCTATTTTAAAAATTTTAAGACAAGCATATCCTGAAGATGAAAATGTTTTACTTTTGTCAGGAAAAGTATATTTGTTTTTATTTTGGAAAAAAAACACCTTATCTTTAGGAAAGCAAGCTAAATTTTATTTAGAACAGGCGATCTCTTTGGGATGCCCAGAAGCTTTCTATGTTTTAGGAAAGCTCTATGCAGTAGAGAAAGATGTAGAACGAGCATGGAAAATGGTTGTCAGCTCCATTTGTCATGGCGTGGTAATTACAGAAGCTCAATGGTTAAAAGATCCTTATTTAGCGAACCTTAGAGCAATACATACTTTTCATGAAATTCTAGCTGATCAGAGAGGCGGTCTATGGTTGGGGAGCTAAATCGAAATGAAGATAAAGTAGATGCAACTCTTAGTTCTGGGAATTTGATGGACTCAAAAACAAGTCATCTGGACGATGAACTAAGCTTTAAATTGGAAAAAGCTTTTACATGTTTATCTGCGGATATACACTCACACGATCTCTCTAAAATTGTTAGTGAATATAATCCTATAGACCTTGCTTATGCAGTTTCGTGCCTTCCTTCGGAATCCCGAGCTATCCTTTATAAAAACCTTTCTTGTATGGCTTCTAAAGTTGCTTTCATTATTAATACAGATTCTGCTTCAAGATGGGCTATTTTTCGGAGACTATCAGATGCTGACGTATGTATTTTAATAGAACAGATGCCTCCAGATGAAGCTGTTTGGGTTCTTGATGATATTCCTGATCGTCGTTATCGAAGAATTCTTGAATTAATAGATGCCAAGAAAGCTTTAAAAATTCGTGATTTACAAAAACATGGGAGAAACACTGCTGGAAGGTTAATGACAAATGAATTCTTTGCATTTTTAATGGAAACTACTGTTAAAGATGTTTCAGCCTGTATTCGTAGTAATCCCGGGATAGATTTAACTCGATTGGTTTTTGTTTTAGATTTTAAAGGAGAGCTTCAAGGTGTTGTTACAGACAGAAGCTTGATCATCAATCCTCCAGAAGTTTCTCTAAAGCAGATTATGACTCAAGTAGAACATAAGATTCTTCCAGATGCTACGAGAGAAGAGGTCGTGGATCTTGTAGAGCGTTATAAAATATCAGCTCTTCCTGTAGTTGATGAAGAGAACTTTCTAATTGGAGCGATTACTTATGAAGATGTCGTTGAAGCAATAGAAGATATCGCTGATGAGACAATCGCAAGAATGGCAGGAACAACGGAAGACGTTGGTTATCATAGTTGTCATGTCGTACAGAGATTTTTACTTCGCGCTCCCTGGCTTTTAGTAACTCTATTTGCTGGATTAATTAGTGCCTCTGTCATGGCTTATTTCCAAAAAATTTCTCCAGAGTTACTTTCCTTACTTATTTTCTTTATCCCATTAATTAATGGGATGTCTGGAAATGTCGGAGTACAATGTAGCACTATTTTAGTTCGTAGTATGGCAACAGGGACATTATCTTTTGGTCGTCGCAGAGAAACGATATGTAAAGAGATGGCAATTGGTCTATTGACTGGAGTAGTGCTTGGAGTTCTTTGTGGTGTAGTTGTTTATTTAATGGGCTGTTTACGCTTAAATATTTTTTCTGGAGGTAGCTTACAATTGGGGATTACTGTAGCAGCCGGAGTTCTTGGAGCTTCTTTAACAGCAACAACTTTAGGAGTGCTCACCCCTTTTTTCTTTGCCAAGCTAGGTGTTGACCCAGCTCTAGCTTCAGGACCTATTGTTACAGCATTAAATGATATCATGTCGATGACAATATTTTTCTTAATAGCAGGTTGTCTGAACTATTTCTTTTTTAGTTGATTCATTGAAAATATCCAATATTCAGAGGTGCTATTTCTTCTCAAATCCCCCTTATAAAAGAAGACAATGTTAAAGCTGCTCTTATTGATATAAAGCATTACCACAATCTTGTGTCGAGAGACGTTATTATCACGACAATATTTCTCTCTATTATTGCCTTATTATCGATACTTGCTGTTATTCTTGTATCGTGTCAGGCAATAGTTTTTTCTGAAGCAGTGATATATTTTCTTCCAGCTATTGTTGTAAGTTGTTTTCTAGGGATTCTTTTAATTTTTGTTTTAAATATGGGGAAGTCTTCTGTTCCTCAGTTGCGACCTATTGATGAAATAACATTTTCTAGAAAGGAACGTAAATTTTTAGAATATATTTTGAATCTTTCCTTAAGACAAGATGAGCAGCCTCCTCAACCTATTTCAGCGCACACAGACTTTTTGCAAATCTATATAGAAACTTCATGTTATCGAGAAAATACTCCTTTTTTGAAAAATATTGAAAATCGTTTGAAAATATTAGAAGAACACATTTCATCGTTAATGGTAGAGATCTTTCAAGCGATTTCAGAATGTCAAAAAAAATCGGGTATAATTCTAGGAATTTTAGATGAGATAAAGAACCTCTTCATTCCGAAATTTCTTAGTCGTAGATCGAAGTATTCTTTATGTAAATGTTTGAACGATCTTGCGGAAATTTTAATAAAACATCCTTGTGCAGATTTCATTATTCTTATTCTTAAAAACAAAGATTTGATGCAAGTTTTAGCAAACCAATTAATTTCTTTATCTCCTTCAGATAATAGTCAAAACGGAGTTTATCGAAAGACTTTGGATTTTTTAAATCTTTGGTTTTATGGATGGTTTAGAGAAACTGAAACAATTCAACAAATTGAAGATTATGATTCATCTTTATTAACCCTAGAAATTCGACATTATTTAAATAGTGGGAATTTTGTAGAGCTCGTATTTTCTTTTCAAACAGAAGAAGTTAAAGAACAAATCAAAACACTATTTGATTTAAATACGCAAGCAATTATCCCTGCAATAGATCATGCCCAGTATTCAACTGGGATGAATTCTATAGAATATATGCAAAATGATCTGCGTTTACGAGCTTTTATGGATTCATTGAATTTACATTTTGCTTTTTGTCTAAACTTACGAGATCCTACGGACAGGATGTTTCCTTGGTCTATAGCTAGACATTATAAAGAGCTTATTGGTTTATATGATTTTTATTTTAAAGAACATCAGATAATAACAAAAAACCCCTTTCTCCTCTTAGAGGTCTTTCAAGGTAATACAAAATATCAGAAATTTATTCGCGGTTTATTAAAAAAAGCTATGCCAATAAAACTATGGGAGGTTTTGTTTCTTCCTATAATCTCAGCAATGTTTCGAGTTGGAATTGCTAAAAAGAAAGAGTTAGAAGTTTTATCTACTCATTTAGGAATAAACTTAGAGTCTCTTATAGAGGCTATTAAAATGGGTGAAATCTTAACATTTTTATTACCTCATGTATTTTCTGAGGAGCTTCCTTAGAAATTTTATTCTAAGAAAAAATGAGAGGAAAGATTGATTCTGAAGAAGTTTTTACTATAAACAAGAGATGTTGATAAGGTTGTTTTTCCAAAGAGGTATCTTAATACTTTGGTGGAGTAAGGTATTCTTGTTAAGCATACGATACAACAGCTTTCGCAAACTACTAATGTAGTTAGGCAATTTTAGGTTTATTTTGGTTCTGCTTGGAAAAGAATTTGATATCCTAAAAAAGGATATCAAATTTCATATTAGTTTTTTGATGCGAAGTATTTTCTAGAGAAATAAATTCCAAAAGGAATAAGGCAATTCACACTGAATGCAAAAAGGAGAAGAGTCGTATAGCTTGTAGACAGTTGGGTTAACTCCTTTGGTGGAAGAAAGCTAATCCATAAAGCAAAAATACATGAAATAATTCCTAAACAGGATAATACGCAAATTCCCCAGAATTTCCCTGGAATAGAATAAAGTCTCTGTGCAGAAGGCTCTTTGATGCGCAAAACTGGCCCTGCAATAAATAAGCACATGTACATGGCTAGATACATCTGTATACTAAGAGCACTTAAAATCCAATAAACAAGATCAGCAGAATCTAAACACAGGAATAGTAAAGTAAATATAGTCACTACAATTGCTTGGAATAACATGAGATTCGTGGGAACATTTCTAGAGTTCACCTTTTTAAAAAATCGTGGCAAACAATCATTCTGTGTAGAAACGAAAAGACCTTTAGTACCGGCAAACATCCAGGCATTCAGTTCTCCTAAAGAACCTGTAATTGTCATAAAGACAACAATACCAATCATCCATGATAAGTTATATTTTTCGAAAAATAAGCTAAAAGCTTTCACTAAACCAGAAACCAAGCTGATTTCTTCTTTAGGAATAACGATTGCTATTGATAGAGATCCTAAGACTAAAATTGCTAAGGTTGCAATAGCTCCAATAAAAACTGCTTTAGGATAGTTTTTTCTTGGATTTACCATATCAGAGGCCAAATTAGCATTAGCTTCTAAACCACATAAAGCTAAGAGCATCCCAGACAGTAAAACAAAAGATGATGTATTGCTAAAATCTGGAAGCATATCACCCCAGGAAATAGGCAGGGCTATGGGATTTCCTGATAAAATCCAAAAAATAGCAAGAGCTACTAAAATAACTCCCGGAATTAAAGTTCCTAAGATCACACAAACCGAGCTGAAAATAGCAGAAGTATTGATTCCCAAAAAGTTAAAGAGAGTTAATGCCCAGAATCCTGCAAGAATCACCATGGCTAAGTAAATCTTATTATGAGCCAAATTTGGATTAATTTTATAAACAATACTACTTGCAATGAAAGCTAACATTGCAGGATACCATGTCATATTATGAAACCACTGCATCCAAATAGCGAAAAAACCCCACCATTTACCCAAAGCATCTCTAGTCCACACATAGATTCCTTGAGGCTTAAAAGATGCTAATTCTGCAGCAATAAGTGCATAAGGAATCATGAAACATCCAACAGCAACAGCGTAAAAAAACAACGTAGAAAGGCCATGTTTTGCTGTAAGAGGAAGATTACGTAAACTAATTACCACAGCTAGAGACAGCATTCCTACTGTGAATGTTCCTAGAGGTTTAGTAGATTTTGAATGTGTATGCATAAGAATCCTTATAAAAATTAAGCGATAGTAATATTCGGATCTAGATAGATATCTTGCACCAAATTAAGCAGTTGAATTGCTTCAGAAAATGGTCTTTGGAAAGCTTTTCTTCCTAAAATTAATCCCATACCACCAGCTCTTTTATTAATTACTGCAGTTCTAGCTGTATCTTTAAAATCATTGCTACCTGAGGGACCTCCAGAATTTATTAAACCGATTTTACCGCAATAACTATTTAATACTTGGTAACGACATAAATCTATAGGATGGTCTGAAGATAATTCGGAATAAATTCTATCATCAGTTTTACTGAAATTAACAGCCTTAAAGCCTCCTTGACAAGTGGGAAGCTTTTGTTTCACAATATCTGCTCCTAAAGTCGCCCCTAGATAGTCTGCCTGACCAGTAAGATCTGCAGCAGTATGATAATCCGTACCGTTAACTATAAATGCAGAATTTCTTAAATAGCACCAAAGAATGGTAGCCAACCCTAAATCTCTAGCACGAGCAAATACTTTAGAGACAGCAACTATTTCTTCGTTAGAGGTTTCTGAACCAAAATAAATAGTTGCTCCAACAGCTATAGCTCCTAAATTATATGCGCTTTCTATTTGGCTGAAAAAAATCTGATGATAAGAAGTCGGATAAGAGAGAAGTTCATTATGATTTAGCTTTAAAATAAAGGGAATTTTATGAGCATATTTTCTAGAAAGAAGACTTAACACACCATAAGAAGAAGCAACAGCATTAGACCCTGCCTCCATAGCTAATTTTATAATATTTTCTGGGTCAAAATATAGAGGATTAGCAGCAAAAGAAGCTCCTGCGGAGTGTTCTACACCTTGATCTACAGGTAAAATTGATAAATATCCCGAACCCCCAAGCTTTCCGTGAGAAAATAAAGTTTGTAAAGAACGTAACACACGATTATTTCTATCTGAAAAGATAAAAATTTTATCAACAAAATCGTGAGAAGGAAGGGCAAGACTCTCTTTGCGTATGTGTTTACATTCGTGAGTTAGGAGGTTTTCACCTTCATCACCTAAAAAATCATAAATATTCATTGTAGAAAAAGCCTCCTTAGTAGGGTTCATTATATTGGTTGTATTTTGGTAGTTTTGTCAAGAATCTTTATATGAAAAAGTGTTGAGTACACAAATACTCTAATTAAAGATATGCTTCTATTTTTTCTCCTAATAAAATAAAGATATCACAAGATGTTGTAATTATTTTATGGTTAGTTTGCCAGAAGCTTATTCGAGAATAGCGAGACACACGCTTTCTCCTGAGGACAAGCAAGTAGCAACATCCATTCTGAAGAGGCAAACGATAGCTTTAATTTCTGCAGTTTCGGCTGCAGCTCTTCTTTTAGCTGTAGTTTTACTACAGCTAATTCCTGGAATACCGATTGCTGTCGGTGTTACTCTAGGAGTTGTAGCTATTGTTCTTTCTGGAGTGGCAATAGGTTGTTTAATCTCTCATATTCGCGCGACAGATCGTTTAACAGAAGCTCTTTCGGATTCTATTGAAGTGATGAAATTAAAAAGCCTTGAGGAATCACGTCCGTCGCAATATAAGCATCTGAAAAGACCTACCAAGGTTAAAAAACGTCAAAAGCCTAAGAGTATAGAAATTAAAGCTGATCCTAGACCAATTCCCAAAGATATACCCTCAACAGGTGACTTACCTTCTGAAGAAACAACACTACTTTTCCCGGAAACAAAAGAGGAAGAGCCACCTTCTGAAACAGAGTCTTCGGCAATAAGTTCTAGTAGTGGTGATGAAGAAGAAGTTTTAGAACAACATTTTATGGCAAGCACCTTAGATCTCCGTAAGTACATTGTTCCGAATAAAACAAACCCTTCTGTAGCATCCTGTCCTTTCTATAAAAAACGCCAAGATGCTGTTAAAAAAGCTTTGGACACTCTATGCAAGACTGTATCGAAAATTGTTGCTAGAAAGTTGAAAAAAGAACCGCTCATCTCAAGAGAAGATATTACAGCGATTTTTAATCCTATAGGCTCAAAAGATAGTGTTATTTTAAGTGTTCTTTCTGGAGCTTCAGAATTATTATCTAGCTCAGAACTTGGAGCAACTTGGCTTCACAACGCTTTTCATAATTCAGAAAATGCCTTGCAATTACTAGTTTCTATATCTGAGGCTTTTAGAAGTCAAGAAGGGGGGGCTGATGAACGAAAGAATGTTCTTTTAGGATTAAATATAGTTTTGACAGGTTGGATATTTGGAGATCCAAATCTTTATCCTAATATTGTTGGCTCAGTACAAAGTCTTCCGAATTCTTCTGAAGAAAAAGAAGTCATATTAAATTTACTAGAGAATGGTAACATTATAGGATCTATCATTTCAGCATGTTCTGGGCATTATCCTAATTTTGAAAAAGTTATATTGGACCGTAGATCTCTTGAAGATATAGAAAAATCTCTAGATCAAACCTTAATCCCTCGTAATGAATTGTCTCCTAAAAAACTTCGAAGATACCTCGCTTCTATAGATACTCAAGTAGAAGAGTCGAATGAAAGTCTTGAAGAGTTTTCTTCCGAGTGTCAAAAAGTTCTAGGACAGTTAGAAAAGGTTCTTCCGAATTCGAAAATTCTTCTTGGTGCTGCTATAGCTAAAGGCGCTCCAGAGATAGTCCGTTCTTTTAAAGAATTAAAAGAATTTTTTGATAAAAATAAAAAAATATCTCCACAACGTTTATTCAGACTTTTGGATATTTTTAGAAAAGCTTCTCGTTTACAAAAAGTTTTAAAAACGTATTTACCTTCAAAAGCTATTTTCATAATAAATGGTCTTATTATGTCATGTTTGAGAGGAGCTTTTGTATTGGGAATACCTACTTTACAGCAGCGTTGGGAGCTTGCAACTAATTTAAAAATATCAGAATCAGAACTTACAAGACTTATTACTACAGGAGACTTCTTAAAGCATCTTTTTCCAGATCTTATAAAGTAGCCTTGTTTTTCGATTATCCTTTCTTGTAGAAAGGATAGAACTTTACAGTTTAATTTATAGAAGCTTTACTTTAAATTGGAGTCCTTAAAAATAAAACCAATTAGATTCATGGACTTATTGTGTGTTAAAGGAATCTCCTCCAATTATTTCTGTTCAAAATCTTAGTAAGAAAGTTGGAAATCAAAATCTTCTTAGTGAGATTTCCTTTTCTGTCTATCCAAAAGAGGTTTTTGGTGTCGTTGGACATAGTGGTTCTGGTAAAACAACTTTGTTGCGATGTCTTGATTTTCTTGAAACACCTTCTTCAGGAACTTTTTCAATAGCAGGCTTTCAGAATAATCTAAAACCTTTTTCAAGGCAGAGCTTTGCAAAAAAAGTCGCCTATATTTCTCAAAATTACGGATTGTTTTCTACAAAGACTGTATCAGAAAATATTGCATATCCCTTGGAAGTACATTATTCTAAAATGTCTTCAGCCCATATTCAGGAGAAGGTTTCTGAAATATTAAATTTTTTAAACCTTGATCATAGAAAAAATGCTTATCCAGGGAATCTGAGTGGAGGACAAAAACAAAAAGTTGCTATTGCAAGAGCTATTATTTGTGACCCAGAAGTCTTACTTTGTGACGAGATTACTTCAGCACTTGATCCCAGATCAACAGAAGATGTTATTGAACGATTATTTTATTTGAATGAACATCGGGGGTTAACACTTGTTGTTGTATCCCATGAAATGGATGTGATAAAAAATCTTTGTTCTCACTCTTTAATTTTACATAATGGGAGAGTAGAAGAGGTGGGAGCCACTGATGAGTTATTTTTAAGAACCCAGAACTCTATTACAAAAGAGCTTTTTCATGAAACTTCTAAGAAATATTCTTTATTAAAATCTATTGCAAACCTAACAAAAAATAAAGAACTTCTTAGATTAGGTTTCCCTAAAGATCTCGCTGTACGAGGTATCATTAGTCATATTACTAAAATAGGTCTTGTTTCTGTAAACATTCTTTCAGGAAATATTCATCTATTTCGGAATATTCCTATGGGGTTTCTTATTGTCGTATTAGAGGGATCTCAAGAAAATCGAAAAAAGACCAAAGCCTTTCTTTTAGATCAAGGTGTTATCATTAAAGAACTTAACCCTTAGGTAATTTGAATTCCTATGCAAACAAATATTGTTCAACTTTTACTTCTTGAAACTGGGAGCACTATTTATATGGTAGGAGCAGCCTTTTTTTTTGCTTGTATTTTGGGTGGTTTATTAGGAACAAGTTTATTTTATACGGCTTCAAGAAGCTTGCGTCCTAGAAAAACTCTATATACAACCATCTCTATGGTTCTTAGTTTTCTTTCTGCAATACCCTTTGCCATATTGATAGTCATTCTTTTTCCTTTAACTCGCTGGATTGTTGGAACTTCATTAGGTGCAACAGCCTCTATAATACCTCTTACTCTTGGTGCAACTCCTCTTGTTGCCTTCTCAGTATCCGATGCTCTTCAACATGCTTGTCGTACTCATCTAGAACCTGCAATTGCTTTAGGAATTCCAAGGCGAAAAATTATTCAAGATATCCTTTTTCCTGAGGCTTATCCTCAACTCATTTTTTCCCTTAAAAATCTAGTAATCCACCTTATTGCATGCTCTACTTTAGCTGGTTTTGTTGGGGGCGGGGGATTAGGTCAAGTTTTGTTACAATATGGATATTATCGTTTCGAATGGAAAATTACAGCGCTAGTTTTAATCATTACGCTTTTTTTTATTGAAACCGTACGTATTCTTGGAGATGTTTGTGGTCGAAGTATTCTAAAACATCGAGGTCTTTTATGAGTTTCTTTCAAAAGTTCGGTGGAACTGTTCTATTTTTATCGTTACTTTTAGGATCATGTCATAATCAAGGATCCCAGGATCTTATACGCATAGCAGCAAGTCCAACACCTCATGCGGAGCTTCTTTATTTTTTGGAGAAAGAAGCTCAAGACCTTGGATTACGTCTAAAAATTCTCCCTGTTGATGACTATCGTATTCCTAATCGCTTGTTATTGGACAAACAAATAGAAGCTAATTATTTTCAGCATGAAGATTTTTTTCTAGATGAATGCAAACACTATAGATGTTTAGACGACCTTATTCCACTCATCAAAGTTCATCTAGAGCCCATGGGACTTTATTCCAAAAAATTTGCAACAATAAACGATCTTAAAAATGAAACTAAACTTACTATTGCCATTCCAGTTGATCGTACAAATGCTCAACGAGCTTTAGATCTTTTAAAAACTTGTGAACTAGTTTCATTTAAACAATCAAGTTTTCTAAATGCAACAGCAAGAGATGTGTGCCCTAGAAATGGAATGAAAATCTCTATACGTGAGATTGCTGCTCCATTGCTTATGTCCTCTCTTCCAGATGTAGATGCTGCTATAATTCCTGGAAATTTTGCTATTTCTGGGGGACTTTCTCCACAAAAAGATAGTTTGTTTTTAGAAGATATAACATCTTCTAAATATGCTAATATTGTCGTTGTTCGTAGAGAAGATCTAAACACTATACCAATTCAAAAATTAAAGCAGCTTTTGCAAAGCGATAGAGTTAAAGATTTTTTTGAGAGTCGATATCAAGGAAATATTTTGACTCTAACTTCCTCTTAAAATTTTTCGATTTTTTATGTCTTATTTAGTCCCACCATTAAAGTCAGCTTTCTCAGTATTTTTTTCTCCACAAGATTTCGGAAAAATTCTTCTCGGCTCTATCCCTATTGTTGGGATTTATATGGGGTATAAACGAATCGTGATGATATCAACATACGCCGAAGTAATTGGTAAAAATAAAATTTCTACTATTCTTATTCAAAATGTCGACTTAGGTTTCTTTTCTGAAAAATCGATAGAAGTTGAGACTATAGAAAAATATAAGATAAAACATTATATCCGAGGAGCTCTAGAAATGGCTGGGTTAGGCATTGTGCTGACTATTTTAGAGCTTGTTTTGATTTTGTTTTATCATTGCCTTATAGGTTTTTTGTACGGTCTTATATTGTTTTACATGGTTTGTCCAGGGATTGTTACCATTATTTTTATGCGGGCTTTAGCTTTTCTTATATCTGTTCTTGAGGGAGCTTTAAAGCAAAGATCTCTATCAAAGTCTTAAAAAAAATCATTGAATTGATTGTCATATCTATATAGTATTTTTTTATTTTTTTATTCTAGTAAGCTTATGTCAGTTACTGTAGCTCCTCCAGCTCCCTATGGCTCCGCGTTTTCTCCTTTTGTATCAAAAGATATTGTAACAAACCTTCTCGGCTCTATCCCTATTCTTGGAATTTATATAGGGTATAAACGAATTTGTGCTGTTTCGGCATATATAGGAAGCATGGGAGACGAAAGAAAAGTAGCAAGGGTTATTGTTAGAAGCCTAGGTGATAACGTATGTCAAACAGAATCGACAACAAAATACAAAGTAAAACACTATATACGTGGAATTATGGAGATAGCCGGGTTAGGGCTTGTTGTAACCATTATAGAGATTTTTTCCACTTTCATTTGTTTTTTTATTCTTGCTTTAGGCTATCTCTTAGGACTTTGTTTGCTTATACTTTACCATCCTATCGACTTCTTACATCACCGTGTAGTTAAGTTTTTTATGGATTGGCTAGAAAGCGATAATTTAATCATAGAAGAAAAACCTATCCAGATAGATAATACTACTGCTTCTCCAACAAAATAAATTAAACGGAGGTGTCTATATGATCAGTATCAATCCAAACGTTTCTCCTTTTGGGATTACCTCTTGTTCAAAATTTTTGACAAATTTTCTAGGAAGTATTCCTCTTGTTGGAGCTATTGTCGGCATGGAAAGAATTCGAGCAGTAGCTTTAACAACACCTAAAGAAACGAACATCAAAGTTCTTGAAAATAGCTCTTCTTTCCAATCTTCTCCTGCCTATGCTACAGAACATTGTTTTCGTGCTGTTTTTGAAATTCTTGGTGTTGGAAGTCTCATATTTATTACAGAAATTGTTTGTAAGCTACTAGGTTTTCTCGTTCGTCTTATTGGATATGTTTTGCTTGCTGCAATCTGTAGTTCTCTAGCTATTCTTTTCGTTATAGGTGCAATTGTAGCCGTATTTTTATATGGAATTGTAAAATTAGTAGCCAAAGCTATACCATTGTATGAGCAACCAGAAAAAAGTGTGACAAAAGAAGAAATTCTTGCCGTATTTCATTCTCTTGCTTTTAGAATTAGTGAGCTAGTTTGGGCATCTGCTGATAAGTTAATAACAGCCACTACAGATGCTTCTCACACAAGTAATGAAAATACGCACTCTCAAAAAGACCCTTTTCAAAAAGAAAATGTAAGAAACGAGACTATTGTTTAAAATTTTAAGCAAAAAAGTTTTTGCTAGATTGACTTTTTTCGTTTCACTACGATATACAAGGCTCTTCTTTTGATATAGTATAATATCAAAAATTTATACTCATCGTCTTTCGAGGGAAGTATGTTCTTAAAAAGAAAAAAGCGAGAATTTTCAAAAGCTTATAACAAAAGAACTGCATCTCCGATTAAACATGCAAAACATCGTTTACAAGTTTATTTGAAAGAGATTCAACAAATTATGTCTTCAAGGCCTCACGAAGTCATAGACGCTTGGAATCAGTTTCTGGGTGATAAGTATGTGGGAATGTCTCAAGCTATAGGCTTTAAGAATCATGTTTTATTGGTAAAAGTGTATAATTCTTCTTTATATGCGCAGCTTAAGCAAACGAATCAAGGTGAGTTAATTTCTTGCGTACATAAAATAGCTCCTCATGCCAAGATTCAGGAGATACAGTTTTTGTTGGGATAGTTTATGGACTTAAAAGAAAAAAATTATGACGCCTCGGCTATCACCGTATTAGAAGGGTTACAAGCTGTCCGCGAGCGCCCCGGAATGTATATCGGCGATACAGGTATTTCTGGGCTTCATCATCTAGTATATGAAGTTATCGATAACAGTATAGATGAAGCTTTGGCTGGATATTGTTCTGAAATCCATGTTCGGATATTGGAAGATGGTGGAATAACAGTTACTGATAATGGTCGTGGAATTCCAATAGAAATCCATAAAAGAGAGTCTATAAAACAGGGAAGAGAAATCTCTGCTTTAGAAGTCGTTTTGACAGTACTTCATGCTGGAGGTAAGTTCGATAAAGATAGTTATAAAGTTTCTGGAGGACTTCATGGTGTAGGGGTATCCTGCGTAAATGCTTTAGCAGAAAAACTTGTGGCAACAGTCTTCAAAGATCATCAAATCTATCAAATGGAATTTTCTCGAGGAGCACCAGTAACCCCATTACAAATTTTAGGCTCTACAGAACGTCAAGGTACTGAAATTACTTTTTATCCCGATACAAAGATCTTTTCTGTAAGTACATTTGATCGAGCTATTTTAATAAAACGATTAAGAGAACTAGCCTTTCTTAATCGTGGAATAAAGATTTATTTTGAAGACGATCGAGATGTAAGTTTCGATCAAGTTATTTTCTTTTATGATGGGGGTATACAATCTTTCGTTAGTTATCTCAACCAGAATAAAGAAAGTCTATTCTCAGAACCTATTTATATTTTAGGAAATCGAACTGGGGATGATGGTGATATTGAATTTGAAGCGGCTCTTCAATGGAACTCTGGGTATTCTGAGTTAATTTATTCTTATGCAAATAATATTCCTACCCGTCAAGGAGGAACACATCTTACAGGATTTTCTACAGCACTAACTCGAGTTTTAAATGCCTATATTAAAGCTCACAACCTAGCAAAAAATGAAAAACTTTCTCTCACAGGAGAGGATATTCGAGAGGGATTAACTGCTGTAATTTCCGTAAAAGTTCCAAATCCCCAATTTGAAGGACAAACAAAACAAAAACTAGGAAATGGGGATGTAGGTTCTGTAGCGCAACAAGTGACTGGAGAAGTATTGTCAACATTTTTTGATGAAAACCCTCAAGTCGCTAAAATGATTGTTGAGAAAGTTTTCGTTGCTGCTCAAGCAAGAGAAGCAGCAAAAAAAGCTCGAGAATTAACTTTAAGAAAAAGTGCTTTGGATAGCGCTCGACTTCCAGGAAAACTTATTGATTGCTCAGAAAAAGATCCAGAGAAGTGTGAAGTATACATCGTTGAAGGAGACTCCGCAGGGGGCTCAGCAAAACAAGGTCGGGATCGCCGATTTCAAGCGATTTTACCTATCCGAGGAAAAATCTTAAACGTAGAGAAAGCCCGTCTTCAAAAAGTCTTTCAAAACCAAGAAATAGGTACAATTATTGCCGCTTTGGGATGTGGGATTGGTTCCGACACTTTTAATCTCGGGAAACTTCGTTATAGACGAATTATTATTATGACAGACGCTGATGTTGATGGTTCTCACATCCGTACTTTATTACTTACTTTCTTCTATCGTCATATGACTGCACTCATAGAAAATGAGTGCATTTATATTGCTCAGCCTCCGTTATACAAAGTAAGTAAGAGGAAAGAGTTTCGTTATATTCTTTCTGAAAATGAAATGGATGACTATCTTCTAACTTTGGGTATGAGGGAATGTAAGATTGTTTTTGCTGATACAAAAAGAGAATTATGTAAAGAAGCTCTTGAATCTTTTATAAAGATAATCTTAAGTATTGAAAATTTCATTACAGCTTTAGAAAAAAAAGCTATCCCTTTTTCAGAATTTTTAGAGATGTATAAAGAACCTCTAGGATACCCTTTGTATTATCTTGTCCCGTCAAGTGGGAAACAAGGAGGTGTTTATCTTTATTCTGATGAAGATAAGGAAGAAGCCTTAGTCCAAGGAAAAGATTCATCTAAGATTGTAGAACTTTATAAAATTGCAGTGTTTTCAGAGATTCAGAATCGACTTAAAGATTATGGATTAGAAATACGTCACTATCTTGCTCCACAAGGTCATACTATTCAAATTTTAAGTGATGATCCAAAAAATCCTCCTTACAGTTGTTATACTCTTCAAGAAGTCATTAACTATCTTAAAATCATAGGAAGAAAAGGGATAGAGATCCAACGTTATAAAGGTCTTGGAGAAATGAATGCTGATCAACTTTGGGATACAACAATGAATCCTGAACAAAGAACTTTGATCCGAGTATCTTTAAAAGATGCTGTAGAAGCAGATCATATCTTCACCATGCTTATGGGAGAAGAAGTCCCACCAAGAAGAGAATTTATAGAAAGTCATGCCTTATCCATTCGTATGAATAATTTAGATATCTAGGAGTCTAAACCCCTCATGTTGCACAACGACGAAATCATTATTCCCAAGAATCTAGAAGAAGAAATGAAGGAGAGTTACCTTCGTTATTCAATGTCTGTGATTATTTCTAGAGCCCTTCCAGATATCCGTGACGGACTTAAGCCCTCACAAAGACGTATTCTTTATGCTATGAAGCAATTGAATCTAACTCCAGGAGCCAAACACCGAAAATGTGCGAAAATCTGTGGGGATACCTCTGGAGATTATCATCCTCATGGCGAAAGTGTTATTTATCCAACTTTAGTACGAATGGCTCAGCAATGGGCAATGCGTTATCCTCTTGTTGATGGCCAAGGGAACTTCGGCTCTTTAGATGGGGATCCACCTGCAGCCATGCGATATACAGAAGCTCGTCTAACTCACAGTGCTATCTCTTTAATGGAAGACCTGGATAAAGACACTGTTGATATGGTTGCCAACTATGATGAAACCAAACATGAACCCATAGTTTTTCCTTCAAAATTTCCGAATCTCCTTTGCAACGGATCATCAGGAATTGCTGTTGGAATGGCAACAAACATCCCTCCTCATAATCTTGGAGAGCTGATTGAAGCAACTTTACTGCTTTTAAGCAATCCCACTGCTTCTATCGAAGAAATTCTTCAGGTTATGCCTGGTCCAGATTTTCCTACAGGAGGAATTATTTGTGGTTCCGAAGGAATTCGCTCGACTTATCATACAGGCAGAGGAAAAATAAAAGTTCGAGCACGTTTTCATATTGAAGAAAATGCTGATAAGCATCGTGAAAGCATTGTAATCACAGAAATTCCTTATAATGTAAATAAATCTCGTCTCATAGAGCAAATAGCAGATCTTGTGAATGATAAGACTTTAACAGGAATTTCTGATGTTCGAGATGAATCTGATAAGGAAGGAGTTCGTGTTGTTCTCGAGTTAAAGAAAGGAGAATCTTCAGAAATTACGATTAACAGGCTCTATAAATTTACCGATATTCAAGTGACTTTTGGAGCGAACATGTTGGCTTTGGATAAAAATCTTCCAAGGACTATGAACATCCATAAAATGATTTCAGCATGGGTTCGCCATCGCTTAGAGGTTATTCGAAGAAGAACACGTTACGAACTTAATAAAGCTGAAACACGAGCTCACATCTTAGAAGGTTATCTAAAAGCTTTATCATGTTTAGATGCTGTTGTTAAAACAATTCGAGAAAGTGATAATAAAGAACATGCTAAACAACAAATTATAGAATTATTCAGTTTTACAGAAGCTCAAGCTATTGCAATTCTAGATCTTCGATTATTTCAACTTACAGGACTAGAAGCAGAAAAAATACAAAAAGAATACGATGAACTACTTAATAAAATTATTTATTATAAAAAAGTTCTCTCTAGTGAGGAATTAGTAAAAGATATTATAAGAACAGAATTACAAGATCTTTTAAAGCACCATAGAATTCCCCGCAAAACAACAATAGAATTTGACGCTGATGATATTCGTGATATCGAAGATATCATTACAAATGAATCTGTAATCATTACCATATCTGGAGATGATTACGTAAAAAGAATGCCAATAAAAGTTTTTAGAGAGCAGCGCCGAGGAGGACATGGCGTTACAGGCTTTGATATGAAAAAAGGCTCTGATTTCTTAAAAACTGTGTACTCCGCTTCAACAAAAGACTATCTTTTGATTTTCACAAACTTAGGACAGTGTTATTGGCTAAAAGTTTGGCGGCTTCCAGAGGGAGAAAGAAGATCCAAAGGAAAGCCTATTATTAACTTTTTAGAAGGTATTCGTCCTGGAGAACAACTTGCAGCAATTTTGAATGTTAAAAATTTTGAGAATGCAGGATTCTTGTTCCTTGCAACAAAACATGGAATTGTAAAAAAAGTTTCTTTAAATGCTTTTAGTAATCCAAGAAAGAAAGGTATTCGAGCATTGGAAATAGACGACGGTGACGAGCTTATTGCCGCCTGTCATGTTACTAGTGAGCAAGATCGGGTAATGTTATTTACAAAATTAGGAATGGCAGTACGCTTCCCTCATGATAAAGTCCGCCCTATGGGAAGAACTGCTCGTGGAGTTCGTGGAGTGTCATTAAAAAATCAAGATGATTGCGTTGTTAGTTGTCAAGTCATTACAGATAACCAATCTGTGCTTGTAGTTTGTGAAAATGGATTCGGAAAACGTTCTCTAGTTACAGATTTTCGAGAAACTAATCGAGGCGGCATTGGAGTTCGCTCTATCCTAATCAACGAAAGGAATGGAGATGTTCTAGGAGCAATACCAGTTACAGACAATGATAGTATTTTACTCATGTCTGGGCAAGGGCAAGCTATCCGTATTAGTATGCAGGATGTTCGTGTTATGGGAAGATCCACTCAAGGAGTTCGTCTCGTACATTTAAAAGAAAGAGATGTTCTCGTTGCAATGGAAAAATTATCTTCTAATGAAAACGATGAAACAGAGTTACTAGAAGAAGAAAATGTTTATAGTTCTTGAAGGAGGTGAAGGGGCTGGAAAGAGTTCTTTAGCAAAAGCTTTGCAACAGCGTTTGATTGCTAACAATCATTCTGTTGTTATGACGAGAGAACCTGGTGGTTGCCCTTTAGGAGAACAGATTCGAAATATTATCTTACAAAAATCTGAAACAGAGGTTTCTCGATATGCTGAGCTTTTTCTATTTTTAGCGACAAGAGCTCAGCATATACAAGAAACTATAATACCAGCTCTAAAAAAAGGACATATTGTTCTCTGCGAAAGATTTCATGACTCTACAATAGTGTATCAAGGAATTACAGAAGGACTTGGTACAGATTTTGTTTCTAATCTTTGCAATCATGTTATAGGAGATGAACCATTTCTTCCTGATCTTGTTGTATTGCTTGATGTTCCTGCTGAAGTAGGACTTCATAGAAAAATACAACAAAAAACTTTAGATAAATTTGAAGAAAAGCCCTTAAGTTATCACCAAACAATTCGCGAAGGTTTTTTAAGTCTTGCTCAAACTCATCCTGATCGTTATTTAATTTTAGATGCTCAACAAACACTTGAGAATTCTATAGAACAGATTTTACATTTTATACGGTAAGCATGTCAGCAGAAAATTCAGATTCTTTAAGTTGGTCTGCTTTATTACGTAAAATTCAAATTCAAGAGACTCCTTCAACAATTTTATTACATAATCTTCAACAAGAAATTCTTAAAACTAAAGCATATTATCTTGCTTCGGAAATCATTCTGAGAACATCACCAGAAGCTAAACATAAAATTCTTAAAAGACTTCATCCAGATATTTATGAATTTTTTCCTGGGGGGAAAGGACAAATACATTCTATAGATCTTGCCAGAGAAATTAAAAAGGAGATTTGGATAAAACCTTATGAAGCATCTCATAAGGTTTATATTATACAAGAAGCTGATCGTATGCCATTAGCTGCGATTTCAGCTTTTTTAAAAATATTAGAAGAACCTCCTATACATGCAGTTTTAATATTAACAACAACGAAGCTACAATGTTTACCCTCAACAGTTTTATCTCGAAGTTTAACAATTTTTATAGAAGGGGGAGAGGCTTTTTCACCAAATGAAGAGATTATAGAATATCTAAAATGTTATGCTTTAGGAAATCTACCTCTTACAAAAGTAGCACAGATCGTAAAAGGCGGTGCAGAAGAAGAGAAATATCTTCTTAGAAATAAAGTAAAGCACCTGTTAGAAGTTCTTTTATATCTATATCGTGACCGTTATATGCTTAATTTGGGATGCAAAGCTTCAGAATTAACTTATCCACAATATATAGAAATCTCCCTTCAACTACCATTACTCTCTTTAGAGAAGGTTCTAGCAACCATTGAAAATGCCTATCAAGCATTGGAGAATTCTTCATCAGCAGGTAGCATTTTGGAATGGGTTGCCTTGCAACTTATATCTTTAAAAAATCAAGCTTTGCAAAAAAAATCTTAGCTATAATTTGCCCAAAAAGGGACAAATTCTTGCATCTTTTGTAAAACACTTGTTCCAATTTCATGTCCTCCAGAGAAAGAAACAAATTCCCCATGTAATTTTTCTGATAACAAACTTTGAAGCTGCGTCCCCAAGAAATAGGGTAGTATGGCATCTTCGAATCCATGACTTTGTAAATAGGGAACATCAGCACATGTTTGTATCCCAGTTTCCCAACCTTTATTAAATAAACGCGCTCCAGAAAGAATTAATGCTCCACCGTAAGCGTTTTGTGATGTTAAAACTAAGTGCGTTGTTAAAATAGCTCCTTGGCTGAAACCTCCTATGAAAATTTCTTTAAAAGGACGATTAAGACTTGCTATAAGATTTTCTATTGCTTCTTTGGGACGTTCTAAATCTATATCAAAGAGTTGTTTGTACTTAAGTTCTTTTGTAGGAGAGACTGAATTATCGGATATTAAAGATTCAAATAAAGGAACATCTAAAGGAAACCAAGCACGTCCATAATCTAAATTTTGAGGCAATCGCTCTATTCCATTAGGAAAAATCCATGTGGGACGCATATTTGCAAAGACACAAACAGAAGGAAAAAAAGTTAGATTATCAGCTGTTGCTCCATAACCATGACATAAGATAATCACAGGATCCTTGGGATTTCCTGGGCATTCAATGACATCAATACCAGCAATATTGCGACGAAAAAAAGAATACTTTGTCATAAGAACTTTAAAAAATAAAAAAAATAATCTTAATCTTATTAGATATCAAGAATTTATTCTGTTTCAAAAAAAAAGGTGAAGCGTATAATTGTGATGAAAAAAATAGATTTGGAATGTTTTGATCTTATTTTTATTGAAAAGCTTACTCTTCAATTCGTAAAACCTAAGTTAAAGTTTTGTGTCTAGAGCTTACTTTACCACCTCTTTAAAAGACCTTATAGAGCACATATACTCTGAAAAAGTTGTAGCTATTCCTACAGACACTGTGTTTGGTTTGGTATGTTCTATTAATTCTCTTAAAGCACAAGAGTGTCTCTATCAAATAAAAAATCGTAATAAAAATAAAAACCTAGCAGTTTATGCGAATTCTTTAGAAGCTATAGAAAGCTTGACTTTACGGTCTCTAAATGATAAAGAACTTAAACTGATAGAATCTTTTCTTCCAGGGCCTCTTTCTTTAGTGGTTAAAAATAACAACCTGTCTTACCCTCAAGAAACTCTTACATTTCGCATAATAAATCATCCAATAGTTCAGAGTCTCATAGAAGCTTGTGGACCTATAGTTGGGACCTCAGCAAATATTTCTAATAAACCTCCAGCTCTATCTGCAGAGGAAGTTTTTGAAGATTTTTCATCTGAAGACCTCTGTGTATTCGATGGAGTTTGCTTTAAAGGCTTAGAATCTACAGTTGTAGCTGCAGATCCTCTTGTTCTTTATCGAGAAGGCTTGATTCCATGTTCTTTAATAGAAACGCGCTTACAAACATTAGCTCTTCGTTCTTGTACCACTCAGCATTCTTTTTCTAAAAGAATTACTATTCAAACGATTTTAAATACCAAAGATCTGAGAAATTTTTTAGATCTTCATCAAAAATACCAAGGTCTTATTTGTGAGAATCCAGAGCCAAAAAATTTTTTTCCAACACTAAGAAAAGCTCTTCAATTAGGCTCACCTTCAGCTCTTTTTATTTATAATCCTCAGACTTCCATTTACCCCGAACTTTCCCCATATCTATCTCCCTATATTATAAAAGAACTCGTAGGACCATTATGATTATCGATATTCATGGAGATCTTCTCTCTCACCCAACGTTTTCCTCTTGCGACCCAGCAGTACGTTGTTCTCCAGAACAATTACGCTTAGGAGGAGTAAAAAAACAGGTCTGCGCTCTATTTGTTTCTCACAATGAAGACAATCCTAGCTTTGCTCAGCAAAATCAGCTTTTCTTTTCTCTCCCAGAACAAGATCCTCATGTTGTATTAGCTACCTACGAAAATTTTCGACCTTTAACAATATTAGAGAGACCCTACCTAGCAATTATTCGAAGTCTTGAAAATGCTTCTGGGCTTGGGTCTGATAATCAACCCCTCCAAGAACTTTTTACTTACCTTATACAACTAATAAAAGAAGGTCCTATAGCCTATCTCAGCCTAGTCTGGAATTGGAAAAATCGTTTTGGGGGAGGTGCTTTAGAACCTGGAAAACTTTCCTGTGACGGGAAAAACTTATTAGATCTTATGAATCAACTTGCTATTCCCGTGGACTTAAGTCATTGTAGTGATAAGCTTACAGAAGATATCTTAGACTATACCTTAAACAAACTTCCCAATTTAAAAATCCTTGCTAGTCATTCAAACTTCAGATCAGTAGCAAACCACCCTAGAAACCTCCTTGACGCTCATGCTAAAGAAATTGCCGCACGCGGAGGAATTATCGGTTTAAATGTTGTAAAAGCTTTTGTGGGGGAATCTTTGAACGACTTACGTCTTCATCTTTTTCATGCAGAAAAATTGGGGATTTTATCAAGTCTTGTTCTAGGAACAGATTTCTTCTATGCAACTAAAGATGAAGATAAGTTCTTTATAGAATGTGGTTCAGCGGCAGATCATCCAAAAATTCATCAAATTATTCAAGAGCACACAAGTGTAGAGAGTTCCCAAGAAATTCTATTTAAAAAAGCAGAAGACTTTTTAAACCAAGTGATAGTGTCTCAAGCAAACATGGAGGCTGAATCCTAAAGATAGGAAAGTTTTTATTTATTTGGATCCTCTTGATCCTCCTTATCCTTCCTTTTTTCCTTTATCCTAGACCATGCAGCTCCCAAGGCTCCTTTCAAAGTGGTTTCTTGTTGAGTTGGGGTTGCTCCTGCTCCACCGGTAGTAGTTAATTTATTAAGATTTTCTCGTAAACCATCGATTAATATCTTTTGCTGTTCTATCGTTTTTGATAAAGCTTTATTTGTTTCTTCAGTGTTCGCTAACTCATCTAAACTATTTTTTAATTCTATATTTAAGAGTTTTTGGTCTTCTAATTTACTTTGCAAATCTCGATTATTTTTTGTGTATTTGCCAACGTCAATAGTCAAATCTGCATTCAATTCGGTTAAAAGAGCCAACCGCGATAATAAGGTCTCTTTTACTGAACTTAGTTCTACAAGTTTGCTTTCGAGATATTTTTTTTCTGCTTTCTGTTCTTTAAGCGAAGCTTCTAACTTTGTAACCTTCTGTCCTAATTCATTCTTAAAACAAACTTGTTCTTCTTGTACTCTGATTCTTTCTTTGATTTCAAGCTCTTGAGCACTCTGAGCTGTTTTTAAACGATTTCTCAAAGATGTTTCTTCTTGACGAAGCTTCTCAATCTCTTCTTTAAGATCGTTAAGTTCTTCATTAAGATTGGCATTTTCTGTAATAACTTGTTCATGAAGACGCTTTAATTCGGCATCTTTATTCGTTAAAATCTTACGGGTATCTAATAACTGTTCTGTTAAATCTATGATTTGTTTTATCGGTTGACGTCTTTTAAAAATATAGATAGAAATAGAAATAGCAAGTAGAGCTGCTCCTATTCCAATACTAATTGTTCCAAGGGACATAGCTATTGCGGGGACAACTCCAGGAAGTGTGAGTAGGAGAACCCCTGCAAGAAGAAGTAGAATTCCTAAAACAAGAAAAGAGATGCTTATAGCTTTAGGACTCATTTGAGATTCTCGAATCATTTGTCCTAAAACATTAGTATTGACTAACGAGGTTTCAATTTGAGAATGTGGATTTGAGTTTATACTCATAATAACAAGTTGACATTCAAAATATAAATACTTATTGAATTATATAATATTTTATTATTTATCTCTCTTTAATAAAAAGATTACTAGAAGTTCAACTCATTAAATCCAGAAAAAAGTATTTTTATAATTTCTTAACATAAATTTTCTTCTTATCCGTCTGTTTTTAGAGAAAAAATAAAGATATTGTAAATTCAACAAGCCTTTTTAAACTTTTTAAAGAAGAAAAATATTTCTTGATTTTTTTATTAAAATTATCTAACAGTTACTTCATCTAGCGATTCTTAATAAAAGAATCTTGACCATTCCCAAACGCTACTACCATTACTTCCAAAAGGTAGAACTTTTAGTGAGCGAGATAAGCTCGCTATCTCCTGACGCGCTTTATGAAGCTCTTCTTCCAATTTTTTATTCTTTTCTTCAAGAAGAGCTATTGTTTGATTACTCAACTTCTGATTCAATTTTAATGATGTATTGAGGTTTTCTATTTTCTTTTTTTTAACAATAAAAGAAGCATATAGGTCATCGTATAGACATTTTTGATAACGGTTTAAATAAATATAGGAAGCCCCTTGAGCAGCAAGACTGTAAAAACGAGTCGCAGATAAACCAGCGACTAAAAAACAAGTCCCAACAATTCCAAGCCCTAAGTCTAAACGTATTTTTAAAGAACACCACAAAATAGAGGCAACAACAGAAAGTATAACGAGGCTTATGCCAATGATAATGCTTGCTATTGAAAGTACTACTCGTGATGATGATAAGGGGTGAAGCCATGATTTCCCATAAAACTCTACATCTAGGGGGGAGCTACATAAAAATGTAGAAAGCCAAGAGGAATGTTTTTGTTGGGAGATCACTTGAGGGAAATGTGACTGAATAAATTTTTTTAACTTAACGAAATCCTTTAGCCATACACACATTTTTTGAACAGTTACTACTAAAACGTAAACGAGAACACAGCTGCCAATAATTGTAGTGCATAAACCTAAGACTATAGAAGCCACAAAACTTAAACCTATAGAAACGTTAGAACATAGCAAAAAGGTTCCAGTTAAGATAAGAATCATAGCAATGGCAACAGCACTAACTACAGCCAAAAATATTTGCCTATCATTGTTTATGTAATTACTATTCCAAGCTAAAATTGGTGGGGGATTACTACTTTGGAACAGCGAAGTAGAAAAATTTAAAGCCATATTATAGATAAACTCTTTACCAATCTAACTATACTAGTATAGATAAACTTTTCTATATAGAGAAAATAGTTGTAATGTTAAAAATATTTTTTAACTTTTTATTTATTTAATACTCCTTTAGAAAAACAATCTATGCACTCTTTCGAAGAGGATATCTGATTACAACCTGCGAAGATTTTTTTTCTATGATATCAGATGCTTCTTCTGCAGAATCCACGATATACACGTAACTTAAATCTTCTATAAAATTATAATTTTCAATAAAAGTTTCTTGTAACCAAGAGAGAAAAGGAAACCAAAATTCTCTTCCTACAAATACTAGGGGACAAGTTTTATTAAAACTTCTCAATAAGTGAAAGGTTGTTACTACCCCATCCAAAACTCCTAGCCCTCCTGGGAAAAAAACACAGGCAGAGGCGCCATAAACCATAAGATTTTTTCTGTCAGACCAACTTGGCAAAGACAAAAGATGGTTTTCAGAAATTGCACTATTTACAAACTCTCCAGGTAAGTAAATCCCTGCAGAAATTCCTCCAGCAGCAGTAGCACCAAAATTAGCTGCTTCCATAACACCTTTTCCTGCTCCGGTAAGGACAGTTCTGTATTCCTTCGCCAACCTAAAACCCAACTCATAAGCCTGTTGGTATTCTTTTGTACAAGAAATTAATGTAGAGGATCCGAAAATTGCAACCCATGGGGCGTGACCTCCTATAAAACTTTCGGATAGCTGAGCAATATCTTTTAAAGAAGATTGGGCAGAGTTTCCAAAAACAATTGTAGGAGAAAAAACAACAAAATAACAAAACAAACGAATTAATTTTGGGCGCAAAATTTTCCCTTTTTATGTGTTTTTTAAACAAGAGAGAAGTATTATAGCCGACTTAATAAAAAAGACAAGCCCTGTAAAACAGGGCTCTTTAAAGATAAGGCCGAAGCCAAAGTGAAGAGAGTATACTATAAAGTTACTATAGTTAAACAAATAAAGTATTGTTCGCATCTAAGTCAACAATGAAATTAGATTTTTTTTTAAAATTAATCAATATTAAAAGTGTTGTTTTTTCTTTATTATTTTTATTAGCCTCTTCTTTTTTTGCCCTCTCTATTCCAAGAATCTCTGAAAAACTTCTCTTTCGACAGACCCTTTTTATTATGAGTATAGGAGGAGGTGCTACAATTTTTGCTCGAATCCTAGGAATTGTCATCAATCAATATATCGATAGATTTATAGACAAAAAAAATCCCCGTACAACATCTCGAATCTTGCCTAGCGGGCTCGTTTCTTTAACTTCTGTAAAAATCCTATTATTTATTTGCTGTTTAATATTTTTATTTTCTTGCATTCTCTTAAATATTTTAGTGTGGGGGCTTCTTTCTATTTTGCTCTTCGTGCTCTATCCCTATATGAAGCGCATATCCCTACTGTGTCATTGGGTATTGGGTTTTATTTATACTATCGCCATTTTGATGAATTTCTCAGCTCTATCCCAAGGAGAGATTCCTAAATCTTTAAAAATTGTCGCAATATCTTGGGGAATAAGCGTAGGACTTGTGATTTCAGCAAACGATATCATTTATGCTATTCAAGATATTGCCTTCGATCGCTCAGAAGGACTTTGTAGTGTTCCAGCACATTTTGGAAAAGAGAAAAGTATATGGATTGCTTCAGCGTGTTTAATTTGCAGCTTAGTGTTATATCTATCTTTAGGTTGGCAAGGATCTTTAAATAAAATCTTTTATCCTTTAGCTGCTCTTCCTTTAGGAACCATTTGTTATGTTCTTAAAAGCTACCATGCAATAAGAAAATCTAAAATAGCAAAGGAGTCGTGCTTTTTCTTTGCAAATATTTTTATAGCATTATCTTTTTTTATTAGCATGACCTTATTATTTTTAATCTCAACATGTACTAAGCCGTGAAACGTTTTGTTATTGGTATCTCAGGGGCTTCGGGGATCATTTTAGCTGTAAAGCTGATAGAACAACTTGCTGCTATGAAGCATCACGTCGATGTTGTGATTTCTCCCGCAGGCATGAAAACATTATATTACGAACTCAGTTGCCAATCTCTCACAGCATTATTTTCCCAGGATATTCTTCCATACATCCATGTTCACAGGATAAAAGCTATAGAAAGTCCGTTAGCTTCAGGATCTTATTCCGTAAATGCAACTATCATTATTCCTTGCAGCATGGCAACAACAGCAGCTATCGCTATTGGACTTGGAGACAATCTCTTAAGACGCGTTGCAGATGTTGCTCTTAAAGAAAAACGCCCCCTCATTTTAGTTCCTAGAGAAACTCCTCTTCACACAATTCATTTAGAGAATTTATTAAAATTAAGTAAAAATGGGGCTATAATTTTCCCTCCTATGCCTATGTGGTACTTTAAGCCTCAATCAGCAGAGGATATAGAAAATGCTATAGTGGGTAAACTTCTTGCTCTTCTAGAAGTTCCAAATACTCTAACTAAAGAATGGTCAGGCCCTTCTTATTGTTAGCTAGTACGCCTTCCATTAATAACTTCATGAAGGTTTTCAATGGCGATAAATGCTGTAGGGTCTTCTCTATGCACAATTTCTTTTAATTGCGAAAGTTGAAGACGCTCAACAACAATGTAAAGTAAATTCCTAGGTTCTCCAGAATATCCGCCTTCAGCATGAATATAAGTAAGACCTACTCCCAAAGAATCCATAAGAATATGACCAAGTTTTCTTGGAGAAGATGTGATAATTGTTACAGATTTAGTGTCTTCAAGTCCTAAAATTACTGTATCCATTACCTTTGTTGCAATTCCATAAGTTAGAAAAGAAACAAAAGCTGTATGCCAATTTTGATAGGCAAAGCCTGCAAAAGCAAAAATAAAAAAGTTTACAAATAGAATAACTTGTCCAACTGTATAACCTCTTTTTTTGTTGATTATAATTCCAAGAATCTCTGTTCCATCTGTGGAACCACCATGACGAATAATCAAACCACAACCAACGCCAATAACAGCACCCCCTAAAACTACGGTTTCCATTTCAGATCCTTTGAAAACCACGGGACTAATCCCTAACCATAAAGGAAGCACATCTATTAACCATAAGGCAAAAGAAAAGATTATCACTGCAGTCATCATCTGAATGACAAAATATTTTCCGATTTGTCGAAAAGCTAAAATGACAAAAGGAAGATTGAAAATAGCTAAACAAAAGGGGAGATATTTATGCCCAAGAAAATGCGAAGCGATAATAGATACTCCAACAATCCCCCCATCAATAAGTTTATTGGGAACTAGAATCATTTGGATCCCACAGGCAGCAAGAAACCCTCCTAGAACAAACCAACTTAAAGTCTTAGAGAAATATAAAGGAAAACTAAATTTTTCAGGGCGAGGGCCGTGGGACATCTTTAGACCTTTAAGTGAAAATTTCGCGAGAGACGGGGCTTGAACCCGCAACTTCCGCCTTGACAGGGCGGTGCTCTAACCAATTGAACTACTCCCGCAATTTGGACACGACAGGATTTGAACCTATGACCCCCTGTGTGTAAGACAGGTGCTCTAACCGCTGAGCTACGCATCCAAAGAAGATAGGATGGTTAGGCTACCAGAAAAAATAGTTTATCTACAATCATTTTGTGATGATTCTTAATCAAAATTCACTCTATAAAGGTAGAATCTTAGCTAAAAACTTGACTAAGGTCAAAGTTGGTTAAGAAAGTTTCAAAACTCTTTTGGGTTTGCTGAAATTCCTGCTCACTAATGACTCCAAATGGCGAATTTTGTATAAACAAAGGACTCATACTAATATAGTTTTCCGACACAGTAGCATATTCTGAAGAAGGATCCCCGTATATTTTTGGTCCAAGAAGTTCTCCAATGTAATAATGATTTTTATTAACAGAGCCTAAAAATAGGGGTTTTTCATAAATCATTTCTTCTCCAGGAGGCACAAGTCGTACACCCTTCCACGACGTTAACTCTGGACTTGCAGGAAAATTAACATTCAAACCCGTTAAACAGGGAAAAGGACTAGATAAAAGATATTCTATCAATATTTTTAAAATGAGAGGAGCCTTCTCTTGTTGAAAACAAGAAATATGTTGATCTTGAGATAAAGCTATTGCCGGAATATCATCCAATAAAGCTTGTTTAGCTGCCCCTATAGTTCCTGATAACCAAGCATTCTTTCCATAATTATTTCCACAATTAATTCCAGAAATCAAAAGATTTGGAGGAGAATCTTGAAACATTGTTCTCAAAGCAATCTTAACACAGTCTACTGGAGTTCCTTTTACAGCCCAAGCTTCTTGAACTTCTTGATGATACGAATAAGGAGAAGCACAAAGAACTGTACTAAAAGAGAAAGACATACTTTTCCCAGATTGTTCTGTATGAGGAGCAACAATATAAAGATCTGCTATATCTGTAGCGGCTAAAGCAGAAACTAAATAACTCATACCTTTAGCTTCAATTCCATCATCATTAGTTAAAACTATTTTCAATCTTTGAGACACAAAATACCAATTACGAGAGCTTATAAAATGCAGATTCTCTTCTATTTCTTTTTTTGAGATTTAAATGAACCATTTTGATGAACGGCCAAAGCGATATTATGACGAGTTAAGGGAAAAATCTCTTCTAATATTTTTAAGCTTTGTTCCGCTTTAGATCTTAAAGAAATTACAGGACAACGGCAAGTTACTCGAGCAAAACCATTTTCTTTTGAGAATTTTTTTATTAAAAACTCTGGAACAAAAATTAATGGACGCAAAATTGTCACTCCGAAATGTATCATATCTAAAACAGGAAGCATTCCCGCAAACTCAGCCTTGTGCAAAAGATTCATAAGAGTTGTCTGCACAAGATCATCTCTATGATGACCAAAAGCTATGGCAGTAGCTCCACAATTTTTAGCTTCCTGAAATAATAGACGTCGCCGAACTTGAGAACATGAATAGCATTCAGGAATTTCTGGAGCATAAGGAGAAACGAGAGAGACAAAGGGGATTTGAAGCCGATCGCAAATCTGCATTAAATAAGTTTTGCTAACCTCTGTTCCACATGAATATCTTCCTCCAATGTTTACTGCGTGAATATCTATTTTTGGGAATCCTCTTCCAGAAATAGCTTTAAGCATTATCAATAAAGAAAGACTATCTTTCCCTCCGCTTAAAGCCACAACAATTTTTCGATGATTTTCTAGCATAGAATAGGTATACAAAGCTTTTCGTATAAGGCTTTCGATTCGCTTCCCAGTTTTCATCCATGGAGGTTGTAACAATATTGTTGGCATATAAACAAATGAGTTTTCTTTTAAAAAAGATATATTCTTAAGTATGATCTTTTTAAAAGCTAGTAAACTCATCATTGGTTTTTATCTCTAATTCAACTAAACTTTTTCAAAACTTCGTACTTAAGAGCGTACTATGTCTAAAAAGATCAACAGAAATGATCCTTGCCCTTGTGGATCTAATAAAAAGTACAAGCAATGTTGTTTAAAAAAAGAAAGCCTTACAGCAAGACATACTTCAGAAGGAAAGTTTAAATTCTCTGCGACAGTTCTTTCTAAAGAAGACGTAGAAAAATCTAAAGAAAGCTATACAAAATTATTCCAAAGGGTTTCAGCTCCCTTAGCAACAAAACAAAAAGAACAACTTTCTAAATATCATACGATAACGAAGAATAAAGAAACCATTAATAAGAAGGCGCTAAATCGAGCAAAAGCGAAAGAAGATCTCCTTGTTTCTGAGAAACTTAAGCAATACGACTTCCAAGTTTTGTCTACAATAGAGCAGCAAACAAAGAAGCAAGAAGTACCTTCATATTCCATAGAGAGTAGTTCTCAGAATACAAATTTTTCTCCTGATGTTTTTATTCCAACTCAAGAAGATTACCGTATAGCACCAAAACAAGCTCCTTCTTCTGAAGAGCCATCTAATGAAGAGTCACCTAATTAACATATTCATTAGTTTCTCATTGAGAATAAAGTTTTCTTTTTGAGATAATCGTTGTTTATTGTGCTGGAGTAGCTCAATTGGCAGAGCATTCGATTTGTAATCGAACGGTTGAGGGTTCAAGTCCTTTCTCCAGCATTTTTTTAAAGGGGGGTGTCGCATAGCGGTCAATTGCATCGGACTGTAAATCCGACTCCTTACGGATACGTTGGTTCAAATCCAGCCACCCCCAAAACTTTCTTTTTTTTTCAAAACTTTAATTAAAGTAAATTAATTCCATAATTTTTTAATTAATTGTTTTGACTATTTTTGTTTTCTCTGTTTTTTTAAAAAAAAAATGGAATAAAACAAAAAATGACAACACCCAATAATAATGAATGTTATTTCAAAGTTGATACTATTGTTGAAAACAACCTTTCAACATCGAATATAACAACATTTGATACCAAAGCTAAATCTATTAGCTCTAGTGCAACATTTTCTGTGGATGGCAATGCCACAGTGAAGATGGATACAAAAACTACAGAACTCACCTCTGCAGAAAAATACAATCTTAATACAACAAACATTGCAAATCGTATTTCTATAAATCTTCACGGGAATCGTCTTAGCAATGCTGCAATTCCGAAAAATGATTGTGAGCCTGTCCCAGCTTTTTATATTCGCTCTCCCGAATTTTATTATACAACACTTCCAGCAGATGCTCGAGCCAGATTTGGTGTAGGGGAAAAATCTCCAATGGAACTGATTACATATCAAACAGAGACGTATCAATCGAGAAATATAGGAAGAGCATGCCGTATTGTTAACTATGATCCTAAAACAAAGATCGCAACATTCCCGGGAACAAGCTATGTACAGCTACTTGCCAAAGGAACTTACATATTTTCTTTTGGAGTAACTAAGCGATGGGGATGGAATAACGGTTGGGGATCATCTATCTATTTAAAAAATGCAGCAAAAAATGACAAAAATTTTTCTAATACAACTATTAATGGAGGAGGAGGTTACCCCGAACAGGGGAATTTTGGAACAATAGTTCAAGTTACAGATCCAGCACCGAATCCCAACGTTGCTCTAGGAGATTATGATAAACATATTTTCTATATAACACAGGATAATGATTTCGCTGCTTTAAATTCTTTCTTTTTTAGCATTCTTTTCTACCCTTTGGAGGAATTTATCGTATGAAGAAACGACAAATCAAACAAACAATTTCAAACTCAACAAATTTTCCTCTTGACGAAACTAAAACATCTGGGGTCAAAGATCAAAATCTTTTCATGGATAACGCCACTCTTTCTGTAAAAGAAAATGTAAATATCGATAACTCTTTGTTTATCCGTAATCTTGCAGTAACAGACACGATAATATCCCCATGTGATGTTAACATAGGAGGGGACCTATCTACAGAAAAAACAGATCTACATCAGACTACGATTTCCAATGGTCTAAATATAACCTCCTTAACAGAAAAAAATCAGACACCAGTATTCGAAAATCTTAGCGATCCGCTTTCTCAAAGGGATGCTCTAACTTATGCATATTATAGAAAATTTAGCGTACAAGCTTATCAAAATAGTATTGAATATCAAAGTACATACAATATCAACACTGGAGCTGTGAAACTTTATGGGGGAAGCAGAGCATGGAGAACATATACAAGTATTACACCCAGATGTGCTCAATATTTTGATGTATTTGATGATCGAATTATTCCAAAACAGGCGGGTATTTATCAAGTCACACTACAATGTACTCGTTGGGAAGGAGATCATAGCGGTAATGATGATGCGAATTTTCTCTTATTTTTAATTTCTGGAAGTAATCGAAGCTTACTTTCTAGTACAGATACTCGTGGAATTTGGTTTTCTGATCGCACGACAAGAGTACTTCACGCCATCTTTCCTATTCCAAAGTTGACTACGAACCAGTTTTATATACAAGCGCAGACAACAAAACACTTAAAAATAAAATTTTTCTCAACCAATGTTATTTGGTTTCCTTTCAATACAAACTTCTCTGAGGTAGATTAATCATGACAAATTCTACAACAGCAAACTCTACACCAAAAACTAAGATATCTTTTCCTACATTTATCCGCCTTGACATTACGTCAAAAAATTTGACTGAAGATAAGAAAAAACAATCTTTTACGGTTGAAGGAGGAATTTCAACAGAAAACACCAAAGTTACAGAGAACATCAGTATCACAGAAGGAGGTTTAGATTGCCAACAAAACCTAAAAGTCGGAAAAGAGATTAATGTGACCCCAACGACATCCTCTTCTATGGATTTTCGTGGTCGTCTAAACCTCGCAGACTCTCATCTATATTATAAAAATTCTACGTCTAATTTACGCTCAGATTATAGAAACATTAATGATCGAGCTAATCAACAGTATGTCCCTTTTGGAGAATTCAAACGTAATAAAGTTTTATATACAGAGCGATCTGCAACCTCAAATGGAGCAGCATTTTGGGGAGACTTTCCTGGAGGAGCTCGAATTCCTTGGATGAGATTCAATACACAAAGCCTTAATTCAACAGGAGCAGTTAGTATCAATGATAATAAATTAGAATTCACAGCCACTTCACTAGAGCCTAAACTTTTGTGTATAAGAGTTTTTATGACTAAAGACGGTCGATGGCTTGATAATGGCACTGGAGGAGAATGTGCCTTAGGAGTTTCTTTGCCAAATGGCACAGAAACAATCTTGGCAGTCTCAACTTGTTCAGGACAAAGTAATTATAGAACTCGACCAATGGTATGGTTCTGCTCTACATTCTATGCCACTACAAATGGACATTTTTTCTTAAAAAATAACGGAGGAACCTTCCGGGTAAGATTTTTCTCTTGGAATGTAACTATTCTTCCTTACGTTCTTTAAAACTATCTCCCAAGTAATCTTGGGAGATTTTTGACTATTCAGTTAAACTAGTGTGACTTTACTTAAATATAAAAATCACCTAGATCAATAAATCAATTTTATTTTAATAAAAATAGAGCGATATAAGTCCGATTTTGAACCGTCATACAAATCCTCTTGTTGTTTTTTAGAGGAGAACTTGATTCTTTTTGAAAAAATATAGCATAATAAGTGGTTTATCATCACTTGAAAGGGTTTATTTATGGCAAGCAAGAACCGTGAAATCATCAAATTAAAAAGTTCAGAAAGTTCTGACATGTATTGGACCATAAAAAATAAAAAGAAAACAACAACTCGACTAGAACTTAAAAAATATGATAGAAAACTGCGTAAACATGTAATCTTTAAAGAAGCTAAGTAAAAGATTTTGTATATCGGCTCTACAAAACCTTTTATATAAAATTGTAGGCTGAAAATTGTGAAGCTAGAATTATTTATAGCTATAAAATATTTAATCCCCAGAAGAAAGCGAATTTCTTCCTCTATCGTTTCTTTATTTTCTATGGGGATTATTTCTCTTGTTGTTTGGTTATCTGTTGTCTTTATTTCTGTAATTCATGGCTTGGAGCAAAGATGGCTTAATGATCTTTCGCAGCTTCACGCCCCCATTACAATGCTTCCATCTAAATCTTATTATGATTCTTATTTTTATCAAATAGACAAACACTCTGAGCTCTCTAACTATACGACAAAAACGCTCGGAGAAAAACTGCTCTCTTCGTGCAAAGATCCTTATGACTCAGAAACAGATTACCTTCTCTCTCAAACGTTCCCTAAGCCAGATTTAGACTTTGATGGAACTTTAAAAGATCCAGTAGCAACAGCTGTACAAGCTCTAACTCCTTATTTAGTACAAAAACAGGCACAAATTTTAGAGTTTGAAGAAGGGATTGGGAACCTTTATATTGATACAGATACACAAAAATCTTTATCTCAAACATTTTCTCACTTTATTGCCTATTCTTCTAAAAATTTTTATGAAAATAGAATCTTGCCTTATGAAGAATCTGACTACTGCTCAAAAGACCTCAACAACCTGAATCGCAGCCCTCAAGGATGGAAGGAAGACTTTCACAGATTACAAGAGCGTTATCAAGGCTCTTCTATTATCCTCCCAATCAATTACAAAGATTTGGGTTATAAAATTGGAGATAAAGGAAGTTTCAGTACATATACCTTAGAAACACAGAAAGAAACACATTATAAAGTTCATATTATCGGTTTTTATAACCCAGGACTTTCTCCACTAGGAGCAAAAACCATCTTCATAGATTCGGATCTTGCAGCATCCATTCGATCCAGCTCAGAAGGACTTGGAATGAATAATGGATTTAGAATTTTCTTCGCTAACACAAAAGATATTCGTACAATTAAAGCTAAAATACAAAAGATTTTAACAACAGTAGGGATACATGATTATTGGGAAGTAGTTTCTCTTTATGATTATGAATACTTTAAACCTATTCTAGACCAACTACAAAGCGATCAAGTTTTATTTCTTTTTGTAACGATTATTATTCTTATTGTGGCCTGTTCCAATATCGTGACCATGTCCATACTTCTAGTAAATAATAAAAAGAAAGAGATCGGAGCTCTCAAAGCCATGGGAATCTCATCAAAAAGCCTCAAACAAATTTTTGCTTTTTGTGGAGCAATATCTGGAAGTTTTGGGATGCTACTGGGAACGCTTCTTGCAATAATAACTTTAAAAAATCTAGAGGTGATAGTAAAAGGCCTGAGTTATTTACAGGGGAGAAATGCTTTTAACCCAATTTTCTTTGGAGAAAATCTTCCAAATATTATTCATCCACAGGCAATATTATGGTTAAGCTTTGGAACTCTAATTTTAGCTACAATTTCAGGAGTTTTACCTGCAAGAAAAGTTGCAAAAATGCAAGTTTCTGAAATTTTAAAGGCTGATTAATTATGACTCCTCTTATAGAAGCCAATAATCTTACAAAAAATATTTCACAATATGATCAAGAAATTTCTATACTAACAGATGTTAGTCTCACCCTTCATGCCGGTGAGACAGTAGCTATCACTGGTCCCTCAGGAAATGGTAAAACTACTTTACTTCACTTATTAGGAACTCTAGATACTCCTTCGTCTGGAAGTTTAAAATTTTTTGGAAAAGAATTAAAGAATGTAAACCATTCCAATTTTCGAAATCAACATATAGGATTTGTCTTTCAAAATTTTTATCTACTTGAAGATGATTCGGTGTTAACCAATGTTTTGTTACCAGCAATTATTGCTAGAGTAAATACTTCCAAAGGCTCTTATATCTATAAAAGAGCTTTAGAGCTTCTAGAATCTATAGGTCTTTCTCATAAGCTTTCGACTCTTTGTGCAAAACTTTCTGGAGGAGAAAAACAACGCGTAGCCATTGCTAGAGCTTTAATAAATGAACCTGTAATTATTTTGGCAGATGAACCTTCAGGAAACTTGGATAATATAGCTTCGCAAAGTATTCACGAATTACTTCTTTCTCAAGCAAACTCTAATCGAGGAGTTCTTATTGTCACGCATAATAAAAAACTTGCTTCCCAATGTCATCGAGAAGGGAATTTAGTCGAGGGTCGACTTCTTTTTTGATTTATTTCAATTCAGATTTTGCTATGGTCTCATTTCAATTAATAACTTGAAATTAGAGAAAGAATAATTAGAACAACTTAAAACGCTTTTTGTTTGGAAAAAAAATTGAACAATTTTTATAATCCTGTCCTCTGATAAAGCGGTTACACTGTTATGGAAAAAAGAAAAGATACAAAGACGACTCTAGCTAAATCTTCTGATCCAAAGTCTTGGTACGTGATAGATGCTGCAGGAAAAACTTTAGGACGATTATCTTCTGAAATAGCAAAAATTTTACGTGGCAAACATAAAGTCACATTTACTCCACACATTGCTATGGGAGACGGAGTCATTGTTATTAACGCAGAAAAAATCCGTTTAACAGGAGCAAAAAAAGCTCAGAAAGTTTATCGCTACTACACAGGATATATTTCCGGATTAAGAGAAATTCCCTATGAAAACATGATTGCAAGAAAACCTACATATATTATCGAGCATGCAGTTAAAGGAATGATGCCAAAAAATCGTTTAGGTAGAAAACAATTAAAGTCCTTAAGGATTGTTAAGGGAGAGTCATACGCAGAGTTTGAAGCTCAAAATCCGACTGTAATAAATTTTAATTTAGGGTAATTTGTGGCAAAAAATACATTACAAGAATCCGTAGCTACAGGGAGAAGAAAACAAGCTGTTTCTAGCGTGCGACTTCGTCCAGGAAGTGGAAAAATTGATGTTAATGGAAAAGCTTTTGAAAATTATTTTCCTTTAGAAATTCAAAGAAACACGATTTTATCTCCTTTAAAAGCTATAGGAGATAAGACTCAATATGATCTTATTGTTCGTGTTCATGGAGGGGGGATTCAAGGGCAAGTTATTGCTACTAGATTAGGCTTAGCTAGAGCATTGCTTAAAGAAAACAGTGAATCTAAACAAGAATTGAAAAGTTATGGATTTCTTACACGAGATCCAAGAAAAAAAGAACGTAAAAAATATGGTCATAAAAAAGCTCGTAAAAGCTTCCAATTTTCAAAACGTTAATTTCAAAAAGCCTTTCTTTTTAAAGAAAGGCTTTTCTTCTTTTGGGAATTCCAAAATAAGCTGTTTGTTTTTTGTTTCGATAAGCTAAAGAGTAAAAGCGATTTCCAAACAACTCAAAATCCTTTCCTACAACATATAAATTAACTTTTCCGACACTTTCTGAAGAATGAAGGAGACTTTGAGAATCTTTCTTTAACAATACGTGAGACATATGAGATTCTCCTTGAGTCTGAAGAAATACTAACCCTCCTATAGGAAGATCCTCAAACTTTTTTACAGGAATGCAATCTAAATATTGATCTTGAGCATTTCTTGGAATGCTTAGCCCTTGAGACTGATACAAAAGATTTATAAATCCTGAACAATCTACTCCAGAAGAAAAAAGATTATTGTGTAAGCTACGTCCACCCCATAAATAAGGGCGATTTAAAAACCTTTCAGCATCTTGCAATAAATTTTTAATTGAAATCTTTTCCTCAAAGCGACGTACATGTAGAGGGTTACACGAAGGTTTTTCTATGCCAAAAAATTTAGACAGACAGTTAGAAACAGTAGAAGGAAGAAGCAATCTATGGTCAGAATCTAAGGTTAATAAACTTCCAAAAGGTAATGGAATATTCCAAGGATCTAATGTTGCTGAAAAAGATATTACAGCGGCATTTGGATGATAATTTGTTGGAAATGTGCAGGGGGAAACCTGTTTAGAAAATAAGTTTCCAGGGTAGGGGCGCCAAAAATCACCATCTTTTATGAGTTGTGAACATGCGTAATATCTTCCACACTTATATAATACACGCTCTCCAAAAAGTAGTTGAGTCTCCAAACCACCAGTTTCAGAGAATAAATCTGCAACAGGAGAATACAGTTGATAGCGTTGCATAGACTTCAAAGTAATTCAGATTCATATTTAAGAATAGCTGTGTTGAAGAATTTTTTGAAAGACTTGTTCCTCAGAACCTTCAGCAGAAATTCTATCAACTTTTCCTAAAGTTTCATAATAAGCTAGAACAGGAACAGTTTTTTCAAAATAAGTATTAAGTCTTTGTTTGATAACATCAGGATTATCATCAGTTCTACGAACCAACGCAGTCTGACATTTAGGGCAATCCAATAGTCCTTGTTCTTGCTTATATATCTGATGACAAGATGGGCAGACATATCGAGAACAAATTCTATAAATAATTTGTTGTTCAGAAACTTCTAAGAAAATTACTCGACAATCAAAATTTAAGTTTTCTAAAAAATCATTCAAAATATACGCTTGATCAACGGTTCTTGGAAATCCATCAACTATACAGCCTTTAGCACAGTCTTCTTCTTGTAATCTTTCTGCAACAAGTCCCCAAACGAGCTCGTCGGGGACAAAAAACCCTTGATCTAAAAATTCTCTAGCTTGTAAACCTAAAGGGGAATTTTTATTAACTGCTGAACGCAGTAAATTTCCAGAACTAATGTGGGGGATTCTTAGTTTATCAGAAAGATATTTTGATTGTGTTCCTTTTCCAGATCCAGGGGGACCCATAATAATATAAACAAAACTTTTAATCATAACTTTGCCTCGAACCCCTTCTAGTATAATACAAGACTGATTTTGAAAACTATCTTCCTTTATCGGCACTTTTTCTCGACCTAGTATAAAATTCTGTACATAGCACATATTCAACTTAAAGAAAAATACCTGTGACTCATTAGTTTATAAAAATCTCTCTTCTATTTAGCAATAAGAATACTTCATGGTAAAATGTTTCGTTGTATGGATATTGAGTATAGTTAGATATAATAAAAAAATGTTTCTTATCCTGAGTTAAATATAATCCAATGACTCTGATTTTTTTTCTAAAAACAAATTTTTAAATCCTTCTTGATTTTCTTGGCTTCGTTATGACGTGTTACTTATTGGCAGATAGGGCAGGTGTTGACATACACCTATACAGCACTCCTGTGCTTATAAAAGTTATTTGTATTTTGGGGGATTTGCTTCTTCTTCCATTAGTTTCTCTCATTGCAGGAGTCGTTGGAACCTTTTTTCTTCTAATTAAAATTCTGAGTCTATGTATAACCTACTTTTTAAATACTATCTGGAGAAAACCACAACCTTCTTTATTCTCAAGATTTTCTTGTTTAACAAAAGATCTCTTTATGCCTCATTTAGCGCCAGTTCTATTAATACCAATTCTCGGCCTTTCTATTTACTTGGGAGTTCTTATTCAAAGTTTCTCAAAAAAATATGGAATGCCTTCGTATTTGGATATTACCGCTTTCGCTGTTATTGCCCCAGTATCCTTAATGGTCGAGTCTGCAACTTCTTGGAAGCCTTCTCCAAACGAAATTACAAATAATATATCTTAGGCTGTTCTAAAGATCCGTAAGATTTTTTGTCTTTAAAAAAAATATTGTAGTGTTCTTCTTCTAAACGGAGGTCTATCTGTTTAGACTATCTCCCCTTTTTAGAAGCTATTACAAGCAGAAAGAAAATATTTCTAGAGCTTTTTTTAGAGCAACCTTTCTCAAAGACAATTTTTTTCATTTCTAAAAAAAATGATCTAAGATTATTGTTTTTGACTTTTTAAAAAAAATCTTAACACATAAAAAATAGTTTTTTTGAACAACTCTAAGACAGATGTTCAGCTGCTAGCCTCAATAAACTTAATTTTAAAGGAATCTAAAAGTTGCAAAGGAGGTCTATTATGAGTCACTATACAGCTAGAAGACAGTCTTTTGATACAGACACAATTTACACCTACTCAAAAGTTTCGGGAACTGTAATAGGGTTAATGCTACTCCCTGTTTCATCTATCATTTCCGGAGTTATTGGAATAATTTTTCTTATAATTAAAACGCTATACAAACTCATAACCTATCTGATTGATTGGATGTCCAAAACATCAGAAACTCAGTTAATGCCTTTATCAAAACGTTTTACTTGCATCCTTGAGGCAAGAAGCAAACCTCTTTTAGCACCACTCTTACTATGTCCTGTGATTGGAACAGCTATTTATTTAACCATAGTTTCTCAGATTGTTATAAAGGAATGCTGTGCATCTTCTTGTTTTGAAATTACAGCTATTGTCGCGAGTTGTCCTTTACTTCTCTTTTTAGACTCTATTCTAGGATGGAAAAATATTCCTGGATCACATACGTTATTTTAAATGAATTTTTAGAAAATTTATTCTTTAGGCCTTTATAGGCCTAATTAAAATAAAAAGAGGTTTCATGGCTTGTTACTCTTTAATTTATCACTACCTAGACTTAGAAACTCCTACATTTAGAAAAAAAGTCACCTGTATAGGTATAGACCTACTTCTTTTACCTGTAATTTCTGTTGTCATCGGTGTCGTTGGAACAGTCCTACTCTTAATCAAAATCATATTTCTATCTTTGGCTTTCATTTTTTTACGAATAGCTAACTTAGCTAAAAAGACAACTTCTTCTGTAACAGTTTCCGAAGTGTTTAGTTGCTTCACCAACCCAGAAACAAAGCCCTATCTCACACCGTTTTTATTATTACCTATTCTTGGATTAGCTATTTTTTGTGTAGTTTACATAAAAACTACTCTCACTAAGAAAGATATTCGTAGCTTGCCAGGCTTAGACATTGTATGTGCTACTTTTTCCGTTCCTTTAACTACATTTAAGGATGTTGCAACCTCCTGGCTGCAGGAAAGATAAAAGCATTCTAGACTCAGATTTTTTAATACGAAATCACTTTATTTTTTAAAATCTTTATATAAAGATTTTAAAGTTTTATTAAAACCCACCTTACAAACTACAAAGTAAATGTTTATAAATAATTAATTATGTATAATATTGGCATCTTTTTAACAGACGATCGAATATAGAGAAACTTTTTCTATCGTCCTTAAAAATAATAAGGAGTTAAGAAATATTATGATGGCATGTTTCCTTTTAGCAAATAAACAGGATGTAGATCCTATAGTACAGAATACATGTTCTTACACCTGCTCAAAAATCGTCTGCGCAACGATAGACATTCTTCTTCTTCCCCTAACTTCTATTATTGTTGGCGTTTTTGGGAGTGTTTTACTCCTCCTTAAATTTATATTTAAAGCCTTAACCTATATTCTTTCACGAATAGCTACTGCATGTGCAGGAGTAAGTCGTGTAAGGCTCTCCGACTGGTTCTCTTGTCTTATAGATTCAAACGCCAAGCCTTATCTCGCTCCACTTCTACTACTACCTGTTGTCGGAACAGCTATTTATTGTAACTCCTTTGTACGTAAGTTTGTAGAAATTGAGGGTACTGATGTAGATTGTTCTGAAAAATTGATTGTTGCTTTAGGAGCTCCTTGGGAACAATTGAAGTTCTCCTTAACTCATTGGTAAAAGGTTTTTAAAAAAGACTTAAGGAAAAAGGGAAGGTATTTTTAATACAAAAAATCATGGAGGTCCTTGTGGCTTGCTATTTTTTTACTAACTATAACGTAGGAGATGTTGAAGAAGGTTCACTCCATCACAAAGTTTTGAGCTCCACAATAGACCTACTTCTTTACCCTGTGGTATCTTTAATCATAGGAATCTTTGCAACTATTCTTCTTCTTATAAAATCTTTATATAAGATTATAACTTTTCTAATAGCACGCTTATATAGTAGCTGCTCTGGGAAAGAAACTCTAAAAGCGTCTTCTTGGTTTGATTGTATTCTAAGCCTTTCGGAAGATCCTTGCTATTATGCAGCACCTCTTCTTCTTATTCCTGTTATTGGAGCGGCTTTTTATGCATTTCTAATTGCCAGAAGTTTTATTCAAAACGAGGGTGGAGAGGGGGTTTCTAGATTAAATACAGCTATTGTGGTTTGCCAAGCTCCTTGGGCATTACTAGAACACGCAACAGTCAACTGGTAATTAGTTATCATTAACATAACTAATTCTTTTTGAGTTATAATGTTGCAGCAATAACATTAATTAAAATTTGTAATTCTAATATAAATATGCCGCTATCAACCACAGTTATCCAATCTAATGAAACAACACTCCAATCTATTCGTATCTTATGTAGCCCAAGTCAGGCGAACTTAATTATAACATCACCAGAAAATCGTAGAGTAACAGACTTTCTCACACCCTTTCTAGAAAATAGAAAAAATCTAGATTTAAGGCTTCTACGCAGCTTAGCAGAAACGACTAATACAATTTCACCAAGAGCAGAAGGTACGTCTGAAACTCTATTGGTTAGCGCCTCTTTTTCTCTTATGGATTCCTTAGAGAATGTGATTGGAATGCTTGGATGGATCAGCCTATTGTGTCAACCAATAAGAGGTGAGAATCGAGGAAGCACCATTATAATTTCCATCCTATTAGGTATCATAGGAGTTATTCTTTCTGCTATTCTTGGAACATCTATTGGGATAGTCGCTTCAGCAGCTGTAAAGATTAAAAAAGCGGGAGAGTGTATCCGTCATCAGAAAACTCGCTCAAGAGAGATCCAAAGAAAATTAAGAAATTCTACAACTACACCTCTAGCTCGCGCGACAGCTGTAACTGCGCTCCAAGCCTCTTCTCTTACTATCAGTGCCTATAAAAACTTCAGAGCTTCTTCTATTCACTTTCTTATTATAGGGATTATCGCAACCATAGCTCTTATTACTTTAATCGCAGGAATTGTCATGGCGATCTTTTTCTGTGGACCTGCAGCAACCACTATTATCTCTTCCGCAATGATAGGGTGTTGTGCTGCCGGAGCTTCTGTATTAGGTATGACAACTATAGGCTTTATCATAGCAACTTTTCACAGCTACCGTAAACGAGCACAAATAGCTCTAACAGTACAAAGAGCTTTATTACACACAGCTATTAGCGAACGTCTTCTCCAACATCCAGATAGATATTATCAGTGCGAACTATCTAAAATTATTCTTGAGCGCTGTTTAAATAGCTGCTGCCAACTTTTCTCAACAGAAGATCGCGCAGCACTAGGTCTCTCTAGAAATCTTTATAATCGTGCCCCGTTTATCTGGGGAACGCCCCCTGTTCCACCACCACCTACTTACGAAGAAGTCGTTGGAAACAATGGCCATATTTATAACTTTCCACATGAAGGAGGGGCTTCACAGCCTCCGCCTCCCTATTCTCGAAGAGATCCTAGAAATTAAAATTATAAAAGATAACCTCCCTATTCTATCTTTTTTACAAAGAGGTAGTTCGATTTCTTTTTAACCTATAGAACATCTAGTTTATAGATAGAGGGGATGGAGTCAAAATCATGAAGATCAAAAGTATCAGGAGAAAGAATCCAAAATAAAGGTGTCCTTGGAGTTCCAATGCGTTCTATAGGAAAGTTTTCAGACTCTTTATCTTTTGAAAACAACAAAGTCTTAACAATATCTTTTTTATTTGCTCCAGAAACATAAACAACAAGATGCCTACCTTGTTGCACACATGGGAAAGTTAAAGTCATTCTTGTTGTTTCTAACTGATGAACCTCATTAAAAACAACGAGACGTTTCTTTTCCTCCAAAGCCGATGTGTTAGGAAATAATGAAAGGGTATGCCCATCCTCTCCAATTCCAAACATGATCATGTCAAAACGACATTCAGGAACTACAGACTCTATAGTACTTTGATACTGTCGTGCTCCATCTGGACTTTCAACTTTCATACGAAAAATCTGCTCTTCAGGAATATTTAATTCCCGAAGTATACTCATAGCTTGGCCGTAGTTGCTCTCTGCAGATATTGTGGAGACATTTCTTTCATCTCCCCAGAACAAGAAAATTTTTCTAGTATCCAAAAGCTTTTTTTTATTTTGAACAATCTCTCTATAAATAGCTTGAGGAGTAGATCCACCAGAAAGAGCCACATAAAAAGCTCCTCGAGATTTTATAGATTTATTTGCAGACGCAATCCAATCTTTACAAGCAAGGTCAACAAAAAGAGCTTCCTTTTTTGCGAGTAAGATTTTGTAGTTTTCATTGAGATTTACTAACGTTGCCATGAGTCCTCACACTATTTTACCATTTATAAAGGCTGCCAACATCTTCCATCTGCTAAAAGCAGCTCATCAGCCTCTTTAGGCCCAGAAGAACCTGCAGCATAGTTAGGGAAAAAACTGGGGGGACTTTCTTCCCATATCTTAAGAATTGGAGTAAAGAGCTTCCAAGAAGCAAGAACTTCTTCCCATCCAGTGAATAGAGTTCTATCTCCTAAAATACAATCACAAAGCAATCGCTCATAAGCTTCTGCGGAAGTCGCTTTGAAATAACTATCGTAGCGAAAATCCATTTTTACAGGACGAACAGTATTATTTGTTCCCGGAACTTTACAATTGAATTTTAAAGCAACTCCTTCGTCAGGTTGTATACGAATAATTAATAAATCATTTTCTAAAGGACAGCTTTCACAAATTTCAGAAGCAAATAAATTATAGGGTGATTTCTTAAAAGTAACAAAAATATCTGTTGATCTTTTTGCCAAACGTTTTCCAGCTCGCAAATAAAAAGGAACTCCTAACCAACGTGAATTATTGATAAATAGTTTTAAAGCTACGTAAGTTTCTATTGAAGAATTAGGGGAAACACTATCTTCTTCACGATATCCTAAAACAGAAACCCCCTGAACATCTCCAGGACCATATTGCCCTCGAATTATAGAACTCTCAGAAAAAGGAGTTATCTTTTGTAAGATTTTTATTTTTTCCTTTTTTATCTCTTCAGAATCAAAAACAGTAGGGGGTTCCATAGTGAGTAAACATAAGAGCTGCATCATATGATTTTGTACCATATCCCGAAGCATTCCAGATTTTTCAAACAAGTTTCCTCGAGAACCAATACCTATAGTTTCTCCCAAGCTAATTTGTACATGATCTATATACTGAGCATTCCAACATGATTCAAAAAGCGTATTTGCAAAGCGTATTGTTAGAATATTTTGTACAGTCTCTTTACCTAGATAATGATCTATGCGATAGACTGCATCTTCTACAAGATTCTCATTAATACACTGTTGCAACTCTTGAGCACTATCAAGATCTCTTCCGAAAGGCTTTTCTATAATTACTCTAGACCAAGGGGTTTTCTCTACCTGATGACGATTAAACAATTGATGTTCATTTAAATTTTTAATAATTGTGGGGAAGTAATGTGGGGGTGTTGAAAGATAGAAAAGTCGATTTCCTTGAGTTCCATAAGTTTGATCTATTTTTTTTAAAAAACTTTTTAAAGAAGAATATCCTGAGGAATTATCAAATTCTGAACGATGATAAAAAAGTCTATTTTGAAAGTTTTCCCAAACTTTAATGTCTATTTCTGGAGAAGAAGAAAACATTGTAATTGCTTGTTTCATCTCATCTCGAAATTGCTCATGAGACTTATCTTTACGAGCAAAACCAACACAAATAAAATTCTTAGACAGGCGCCCTTCTTTCATTAGGTGGTACAATGCTGGTAATAATTTTCTTGCAGTAAGATCTCCTGTAGCTCCAAAGATTACCATTACACAGGGAGGACATGGTGGAAGAGTTTTTCCTTCTCTCAAGCCATTTTGTTCAACAGTTCCTTCCATAACAATCTCCTTATAAGGCTTATCTCACAAGCTAGTTTGGGGAAAATAACAAAAATAGAAAAAAGTTCCTATGAGGAAAATATTAGATTTTAAGAGATAGCTAGAATTTTTATTGAAGAGAGCTCTCTAAAAAACTAGAAAGAATCAGAGTTGCAGCAAGAGCGTCTGTTTTTCCTGTACGCTGCTTTCTACTTAACCCACAGTCTTGTTTCAACATCTTTTCAGCTTGAGTAGAAGACAATCGTTCATCCCAAAGAATAACATTTATATGTAAAACTTCTTTGAGTCTTTCTGATAACAGAATGATTTCTTTCTGAAGTGGAGAAACCTGCCCTTTATACATAGGTAGGGGATTTCCTAAAATTACACAGGTAATTTTTCTTTCAACAATAATTTTTTGAAGGGAAGTTACTATGCTATCTAAATTTTTTTCTCTTTCTATAGTTCCTATAGGAATGCTCAGGAATAAAGGATAAGAAGCACATGCTAAACCTATACGCTTTTGCCCATAATCCACTCCAAGAAAAGCTTTGTTAGCTTGAATATTATCAGACATAATTTTGATTTCTAGAATTTATAAGAGCCGCTTGGATGAACCCAACAAAGAGGGGATGCGGAGCTATTAATTTTGAGATAAACTCTGGATGAAACTGTACTCCAATCATCCAAGGATGATTTTCAACCTCAACAATTTCACAAAGATTTTGTGTTGGACAAGTTCCAACGATTTTTAAACCATGGTTTTCTAAAGAATGAATATAATCAGAGTTTAATTCATAGCGATGTCGATGACGTTCTTGAATCAGAGAAGCTTCTTTGTAGGCTCGATATACTTTACTTTGAGGTTTTAACTTACATGGGTAAGCTCCAAGACGCATGGTTCCTCCAGTTGCCAATAAAGAATCCTGTCCATCTATAATACAAATAATAGGATCTGGTGTATCTTTATTCATTTCTGTAGAGTCTGCGCAAAGAAGATTTAAAACATTGCGAGCATATTCTACAACAAGAACTTGCATTCCCAAACAAATACCAAAATAGGGGACATTATGTTCACGACAAAATTTCGCAGCAGAAATTTTACCTTCCCAACCACGGCAACCGAAGCCTCCTGGAACAAGACATCCATCGCACTGCTCCAAAATTGCACATAAATTGGGGTCCTCAGCATCTATAGGAATAGTTTCTATAGCATAATTCAAACTTAAAGCTGCGTGTGTTAGAGCTTCGTATATAGATTTATAAGCATCTCGATGTTGAACATACTTACCGACAACACCTATGCGCACTTTTGGTAAAGACTGAGATAAACGAGAAACCAAGATTTCCCAATCACTTAAATCTCCTATCGCAGTTTCCAATTTCAATTTCTGACTAATGAAACTAGTGATCTTCTCTTCAGAGAGAATCAAAGGTAACTCGTAAATTGAATGTTGCACATCAACAACATTAAACACAGCTTCTTTAGAGACATTACAAAAGAGACCTATTTTAGCTTTTACTTCAGAGCTTAAAGCTTTTTCTGAACGACATATAATAGCATCCGGAATTATACCAATACCTCGAAGTGTCTGAACAGAGTGTTGTGTCGGTTTTGTCTTCACCTCTCCTGCTGCAGCTAAATAGGGAACATAAGTCATATGAATGCTAAAACAATCAGCAGAATGCTCATGGCGAAACTGACGTATTGCTTCTAAGAAAGGAAGGGATTCTATATCTCCAATAGTTCCTCCAATTTCTACAATTAAAACGTGAGGGGAATGCTTTTCTGCGCATGTAGAAATAACTTTGATTATTTCATTCGTAATATGGGGAATTACCTGTACAGTACTTCCAAGATAATAACCTTCTCTCTCTTTTTTAATTACACTAGCGTAAATCTGACCAGAAGTCGCTGTAGAATATTTTGAAAGTTCTGCTGAAGAAAATCTATGATAATGACCTAAATCTAGGTCTGCTTCCATACCATCCTCAGTAACATAGATCTCTCCATGTTCAAAAGGATTCATAGTCCCTGGATCCACATTAAAATAAGGATCCAGTTTTAACATTGCCACTTTAAGCTGTTGGCGCTCTAACAACAAAGCTAAAGATGCTGCTGTTAATCCTTTGCCTAAGGAGGAGACTACACCTCCTGTTAGAAAGATGCACTTGAAAGGCATGTGATATATTTTTCCACCTTTTTAATATCTTCTGGATAATCGACAGACGGGCTTTTAGCATCAACAACACATACATGAATCTGACCTCCAGATTCCAGTATACGCAATTGCTCAAGATCTTCTGCCTCATTTAATGTTGTAGGACCGAGTTGAACGTAGTGTAATAAGAATTCTTTTCTAAAAGCATAGACTCCAATATGTAAATAAATTGGAACTTGTTTCTTAAAGATATAGGGGATTGGGCTACGACTAAAATATAAAGCTTTTCCTTTCTGATCAAAGACACATTTTACTTTTTTTTCTGTAAAAATTTCATCAGGATCTGTACTTATAGCAACAGGTGTCACCATATTTGCTTCTGAACACTCTTCTAATTTTTGAATCAAAGAGTCAACAACATTAGGATTTAAACAAGGCTCATCACCTTGAATATTCACAACAATCTCAGCTTCTGAAAGATAACGTGTAGCAACTTCTGCAGTTCTCTCTGTTCCATTAAGACACTCAGGGCTAGTTAAAACGCACAAACCACCAAACCCATGAACATGTTCTACAATACGAGGATCTTCTGTTGCAACAACTACAGTGTCAAGAAAAGAACATTTTGCAGCATTTTCGTAAGTTCTTTGAATTAAAGTTTTTCCAAGAATTTCACATAGAGGTTTTCCAGGAAAACGAGAACTCCCCCATCGCGCAGGTAAGACACCAACTCGCTTACCAAGAATACGTTGATCTTTCATGATCTACCTTAAATGACTTTTTCTATATTTCAAATTTTCAGGATTATCTTCACGAATTTTATAAAACACAAGTTTTTTTATTTTTTTTCGAAAAAACCCACTTTATTCCATAAATAAAACACACAAAATAATAATATTTAATTAACTAACGTATTTTATTTTTAGTTTATTATGTTTCGATACTACAGAAAGATTTTAATATCTGTTTTCTTTTCACTTATAGCCATTAGCCCCTCTCTAGAGGCCGCTATAGAGACCCGCCTAGGATTCTTTGGAAAAATCAAAGGCTGGTTCGCTAAAAAGGAAATCGAAAATGAAGCCTCAGTGGCTTCGCAAATCAAAGACTCACTACAATGGAAGCGCTACGACTATACTCAAAATAGTGGTTTTTCTGTCGAGCTCCCTGGGGAACCAGATCATACAGGACAAACTGTGGAGATCCCTCAATCTGAAATTACGATATATTATAACACCTATGTTACAGAAACTGCCGACAGCGATACTATTTATGTAATTTCTGTCTGGGAATACCCTGATAAAATTGATATCAGTCGTCCTGAGCTCAATCTTCAGGAAGGTTTTTCTGGAATGCTACAGGCGCTACCAGAATCTCATGTTCTTTTTATGCAAGCGACTCAGGTTCAAGGATACAAAGCCTTGGAGTTTTGGATATCTTGCGATAATGTGTATTTCCGGGGAATTTTGATATCAGTAAACCATACTTTATATCAAGTCTTCATGGTTTATAAAAATAACAACCCCAAAGCTTTAGACAAGGAATACGAAGTCTTCTCAAAATCATTTACTATAACAAAGATTAAAGAAGCAAAAAGTTTGCCCTCTTCTATTCGCAAAAAAGTTCATTTGTAAAAAAATCTTTTTATTACAGGCTAAAAGAAGATCAGCTCTTTTAAATCTAGCTCTTCGTTACCTCTAGATTTGAAAGAGTTATCTTCACACCTAGTTTAGTTTTCTATTCTCTTTAACAGAAATTTTTCCTATAAGCTCTTAAAAAAGCTTTTTATCACTAAAAAATGATCCGTTTATTTTTGTCTGTTCTTTCCTGCAGTCTTTTCTTTTCAAAATTGTTCGCCGAAGATGCTAATTTCCTTTCAGAAAAACAGGCTCCTTTAAGTCGTATCGGCATTATTTTTGCACTTCCTGAATTAGCGCTTACGACTTCAGAGACCTCTTGCCCTATTCCTTGGTTTTCTAACAGCCAGAAATCTAGAGAGGGGAAGCGGATTTATTATTCTGGAGATTATTTTGGTAAATATCTTGTGGTTTCCTCACTATGGCCAAATAAAGTTTCTTCTTCTGTTGTTGCTTGTAATATGATTTTAAATCATCAAGTGGATCTCATTTTAATTATAGGAACTTGTTATTCTCGCTCAGACAGCAGTCGTTTTGGTAATGTTTTAATTTCTAAAGGTTACATTAATTATGATGCAGACATAAGGCCTTTTTTTGAACGATTTGAGATTCCAGACATCAAGCAAAGCATTTTTAAAACTAATAATGAATACAGAGATGCTGTTCTTGAAGGGGGTATAAAATTTATTAAAACTCATAAGGAAGAAATACAAAAACTTTTACAAGCTCATGGTTATTTAAAAATGACGACCATAACAGAGCACACTCTAATCGAAGGCCTAGTAGCCACCGGGGAATCCTTCGCAATGTCGCGCAACTACTTTCTTTCTCTACAAAAGCTTTATCCTGAGATTCAAGGGTTTGATAGTGCTAGTGGGGCTGTTTCTCAAGTGTGCTATGAATATAATACACCTTGTTTGGGAGTGAATATTATCATTCCTCATCCTCTAGAATCTCCTAGCAATGAAAGTTGGAAGCAGTTTCAAGTTGAAGCAAGTAAAATTTATATGGATTCTTTACTAAAAAGTGTTTTGACTCAACTTTGCCTGAAGCATTAGTCAAAAAGTTATCATGTTTTCTTTATTGAGGTTAAATCTTTGAGTAAGTAAGATGATGCCTTGATTTTCCTTAACGAAACGTACGGGGACTTAGCTTAGTTGGTAGAGCGTCTGATTTGCATTCAGAAGGTCAGGAGTTCGAATCTCCTAGTCTCCAAAACTCGCGGTTATAGCTCAGTTGGTTAGAGCGCGACACTGATAATGTCGAGGTCCCAAGTTCAAGTCTTGGTAACCGCAAGCTTTTTTAGTTTCTTGAGGGTTTTTTCTATTATGCTAAAAGTCTCTCATCTTTGTTATTCTTATAAGCAAGAGATTATCTTTCAAGATGCATCTTTCATAGCTTTTCCAGGAAAAATTACTATTATTTTAGGAAGATCAGGAGTGGGAAAAACAACGCTATTTCGTCTACTCTCTGGACTTCTGACTCCAGAACAAGGCTCTTGTCTTCTCTGGAAAGACCGTACGCTAACTCAAAATTCTGTTGCATATATGCAACAGAAAGAAGCTTTGCTCCCTTGGAGGACAGCTTTAAAAAACATCCTCTTACCCACAGAATTGGGATCTCCGAAGCAAGCACCAGTTTGCTCAGACTATCTTCAAAAAGTCATCAAGAATTTTAATTTAAGTTCTCTATTAAACCGTTATCCTGATGAACTCTCTGGAGGTCAGAGGCAACGGGTAGCCTTAGCATCTCAATATTTGTCTCAGAAGCCGATTCTTCTTTTGGATGAACCTTTTTCTTCTTTAGACATTCTTCTTAAAGAACAGCTTTATAAAGACGTTGTGTATTTAGCAAAAAATGAGAACAAAACTGTAATTCTTGTGACCCATGATTTCCGAGATGTTTTATTTCTAGGAGACTCTTTATTCATTATTAAAAATCATCAACTGGTTTCTCTTCCTATAGATGAATCTATAAAATCTCCTCATACAAACCAAAACTTTCTTGATAATCTTAAGAAGCTTTTAAGCTCATGACAACACCAGCCATTCTTTCTCCTACTAGTTCTATCACTAGGACCTCTATTCTTTCTTATGAAGAAAAGCTTTCAGCTTATAATAAGATTTCCTCACATCGTTATTTTGGCTCTCCAGCAGCAATTGTAGCTGCAATAGCTCTAACTTTTTCGACTGTAGCTTTATTTCTAGGATGTGGACTTTGTGGCTATACTTCTGAAGGACTGTGTATTTGGGCGGATATTATCTTGCCTTATATTCTCCCAGCTGTTCTTTCTATTGTATTTATAGTTTTACCTCTCAATATCTATGCCTATATCCACCATAAAAAAGCCATGGCTCTACAAACACGTTTATCTCAAAGCAACTACTTTGAGATTTTAAAACATTGCGAACAACAGTCTGAGGTTCCAACGAAAAAATCCCTAACACGATTTATAGAAAACGAAGTTTTACTTACAGAATACTCTAGAATGTTTTCTTCTACGATTTTATTTCATTCTCGAAAGCAAATCCCATCTAAAGATTCAAAAGAGGCATCCTCTCACGATTCGTTAATAGATCAAGCCATAGATTCTGCTAGGGAAAGAATCTTTATGAACGAGGCGCAACGTCAAAGAAAAGAAGAGAAAGATGACGAGGAAAACCCTCCATCATCGTCTTCTAATTCTACATCAACATCGCTCTTAAACTAAGATGCGCTATCTTCCTTAGAAAACCCACTAAGAATAGAAAGTGCTATCAAGAGTATGCCTGTTGCTATAATAGGGAGAAACATTGGAGCACTTGTATGAATGTGAAAGAATACTGGAGAAAGCAGGATTGATGCTGAAAAAATCAAACTTATCCAACGAACATGACGAAGACTTTTAGCAAAAGCTAGGATGGTGAGGACTATAATAAACCAGCAACAAATATTGAGGAAATTTTTTGGGAAAGAGTCAAGTTGTGTCGCAATCGTGTTATTAAGTTTAACAAAGATTGCAGCTAAGCAAATAATTAAAATTTGGTTGAGGGGAAAAGAGATACCAAGAAAAGCCTGTTTACAGGCTCTTGGTAGAGGAAGAACAGTTCTTTCTTCCCATAGGAGTGTGTGTTTATAATACTCAGATCCAAAAAAAGACGCACGAGCCAAGGATCTTTTATCTCCGAGAAACTGAGAAAGATACTGCAAGGTTGCACGAATTTCATCATAAGCAAAAACCACTGCAAGAGCAGGCTCTATAGTTAAACAGAGGCAAATCCAGCAATCAAGACTCTGCAAGCGTAAAACTACCGGGATTAATGTAAGAACAATAGCAGAAAGCAATGTCAAGGCTGTTGCTATGACAATTTTTGGTCGTGTATGCCAACGACGCTCACTTCCAGCTAAAGACAAGACAATAAGGAGAGAATAAGTCGTCATTAAAGCAGAATATATCAGGGAAAACTGAGGGAGTTTCATCCCAGAAATTCCCAAGCTTGCTGCAGCAAGATAACGAGTTTGTAACCACGCTAAAGAACAAAGAAACAACACAGCGGCTCTTCGTCCGCCAGTAGAAGGGTTATAAGAAGATCCTTCTGGGAGAGTTGGGCCTACTTCTAAAGCCTCAGGACGTGTCGGTGAAATACAAACAACAGCAAGAATAGCAAAACCGACTAAAGTGTCATGAGCAAAAACGACTGAGGGGCGTCCTTGAATACAAGCAAATAGAGTAACCCATAACCCAAGAAAAGCTCCCAGCCAAAGAATAGAGCGTCTCTTTAAAGAAAAGATCGTTAAGGAAATTAACAGAACACCACAAATATGATCGGAAATACTTACATCTGCTTGAGAATAGTGAAGTATTGTCGGTGTGCATATCAATAAAAAACCAAGAAACGCTGGCAAGATGTTTAATTTTAAAAAACGATAACGAAAATGCTTATAAATATTTTCTAAGGCTTCTTTATCCATAACAAAATTCTGAGATTTTATTTCTCCGTATAAAAAGAGAGAGGATAAAAGGGAAAGGATTTTATCTAAAAAATCTAAATCTTTTTTTGAGTTTTTTTATTTTTTGTTCTATTACTTATTAGTATAAGTAATTGTATGACGAGCTCCTCATTTGAATAGAAAGATTTTAGTACTTACTACAACACTATTTTTTCTTTTGTGCTTAGGGCTTATGGTTCATAAAAAACATACAATTCTTCCACCAAAAGCTCATATTCCAACAAACGCCAAACATTTCCCAACGCTTGGCAACCCTTATGCTCCAATTAATATTACTGTATTTGAAGAGCCTTCGTGTTCTGCTTGTGCAGAATTTTCTACAGAGGTATTTCCTCTTATAAAGAAACATTATATTGATACTGGAGAAATTTCTTTTACTTTAATTCCCTTGTGTTTCATCCGAGGATCAAAGCCTGCAGCACAAGCTCTTTACTGTATATATCATAACGACGCTCGAAAACCCGATATTCAAGCTTATATGGAGTATTTTCATCGCTTACTTATTTATCCTAAACAAGAGGGGACCTATTGGGCAGAGCCACAAGTTTTAACAAAGCTTGCGGAAGGATTAAAGACTCTCTCAGGAAGAAGTATTAATGCTAAAGGTTTAGAACAATGCATCTCTTCAAAACTTTATAACGAACAGATAAAAAAGAATAATCTTTACGGTTCTCGAGTTTTAGGTGGACAGCTAGCGACTCCGACGGCAGTCGTTGGGGATTATCTTATAGAGGATCCAACTTTTGATGAAATTGAAAGAGTGATTCATCAAATTCGTCAATTACAATCTGCCGAAGAAGAAAATGATTAAACTCCTACGTAGTAATGCCTTATATTGTGCCTGGCTAATAGCTTGTTTAGGGACTCTTTTAAGTCTTTTTTATAGCTACATCCTGAATGTGGAACCATGTATACTTTGCTACTATCAGAGAATATGCCTATTTCCTTTAACGATAATTTTAGGAATCGCGTCATATCATAATGACGTTTCAATAAAGAAGTACGTGCTTCCTCTAGCATTAATTGGTTTGTTTATATCTTTATACCAAGTGTGTCTTCAAGAAATTCCTGGTATGCAAATAGATATTTGCGGCCATGTTTCTTGCAGCAGAAGAATCTTTTTATTTGGTAGCATAACAATTCCTATGGCCTCAGCTTTGGGTTTCTGTGCGATTTCCTGCCTACTCATTTTTGCAGAGAGAGATAGAAAATCTTTATGACAAAGATCAAGAATCAAAATCGAATGTTGTAAGTTTAGAGATTAAATTTCATTACGTAAAATACGTTTACGAAGACGAGCCATAACCTGCTGCATATAGTGCAGATTATGTATCGAAGACCAAATTGCTGCATTAGGCTCTCGCACTTTAAATAAATGTCGGAGATAGGCTCGAGAAATTCCTGAAGAACATGTTGTACAAGAGCATTCTGGATCCAAGACTTTAAGATCATGACTGTATTTTTGATGAGTGATTTTTAAATCACCAAAACTAGAAAAAATCAGACCATGACGAGCAGCCTTTGTTGGATACGAGCTATCAAAAGAATCTATACCAAAACAAACCATAGACTCTATCGAAGGAAGATCCCCAATTCCAAGAAGATGAAGAGGACGCTCTTTAGATAAAAAAGAAGTTGTGGCTTCTACAACAGAAGTCATTTCTTGGCGATTGCGTCCTAAACTTCCTCCTATTGCAAACCCATCAAAGGGCTCGTTTTCTACAAACTGACAACCCAGCCGACGCTGTTCAATATCAATTCCTCCATGAATAACGCCATACATAGATTGGTAGCCAGGCTGTTTCCTATGGTATTCTAAAGAACGTTTCTCCCAAACATATGTTCTAGAACATGAAGTCAAAAAATAGTCTTTTTCAGAGTGAAAGGGAAGGAGCTCATCTAATGGAATAATAATATCGGCTCCTAAATTTTTTTGAGCTTGAACTGAGACTTCTGGAGAAAGAAAGAATTGACGACCGTCACGATAAGACTTAAACCACGCTCCTTCATCAGTAATTTTCAAAAGAGAAGAGGCTCTTTGTTTTTTTCCACAACTTTTAATCTCTGCGGCTACAGAACCATAGGCCAAACTGAAGATTTGGAATCCTCCAGAATCAGTAATAATGGGGGATTTTCTTCCCATAAACTTATGTAAGCCTCCCAATTTTGCAATTTCTTCCGTTCCAGGATGCAGAAGAAGGTGGTAGGTATTACAAAAAAGAAGAGGAATAGAGCTATGATCTATAACTCCTTTTAAGGCTCCATGAGTTGCTACGGGAACAAATGCGGGAGTATCGATAATCCCGTGGTATGTTTCAATCTGTCCGACACGAGCTAGAGACTTTGTAGAGTTATGGAGAATACGGAATTTTATGGCCAATGCTTCAGAAAAGAGTTTGAAATTTCAATATAAAAAGAATACTGGGGCAATTCTTTAGAGTAAACACTATTCGCGAGTTCACTATTTTAGTCAAAATTTTAACAAAAAGATATTGCTGAACAAGAT
>NZ_CACSHH010000014.1:73929-75228 GCF_902705545.1 Chlamydia sp. 17-3921
GATTTTAATATAAAAGTTTTTCTTTTTTTATTATTTTTTATATAATTAAACTCTTTTATTAAATGTTTTAGATTTTAAAATGTGTCCCATTTTTTCATGTTATGAAGAATTTACAGATGCAACTAACAAATGGCCTTTACCACTACGTACTCTTGTTATAGGAAGACGTTATGACTATTCAGAGCTTGAGCATTCTCCTAATAGAATCTTGCCTTTTAAAAGTATGTCTATTATCTGCAGGCTATATCGTAGCCTCCCTATAATTTCTACAACTGCAGGGATTATTCGCCTTATAGAAGTTGAGGCAGGACCCGTACATCCAAAAGATTATCATTTTCGCAATGTAGAAATACTTTGTGGAGTTACAGAACTTTTAGGATTGGGCATTCTACTACTTGCTCTTGATGTTTTACGCTGCTTCTTAGCACTTATTCTCAGTTTTTTTTCAACAACGATCTATGCCATAGCTAAAAAAATTCCATGCCTTTCTCATAAAAACTTTTTAAGAATCTCTGATTTTTCAGAGTATTTAGGAAAAATTAGCGATGATCTTCTTTAAAGATGATCTTTCTACTATAAGAACGTCCTATGAAAGCTATAACGGGACAAGAAAGAATTATCGCACACCATTTCATAAGTAAAGCCAAAAACATTACATGTGCAAGGTTTGTTATAATTCCATACAACCCTAGAAAGGAAAACATTAAGGTATCTATCATCTGAGATACTAATAAAGATAAGATGTTACGAATTCCGAAATATCGGTACTGAAAAAATTTCTGAGACCAAGTAAATAACTTTCCATCTACGGTCTGAACTATCATCATGGTCACTAGAGAAGCCACAATAAGACGCGGAGTAGGAGAAAAAAGAGCTTGAAAGTGTTTTTGAGTTGTGTCGTAAACAGAAGGTATTAGAGATAAATGAAGCTGTGACAAGATGAGAAAAGCAATAGTTATAGCCCAAGACCCCAGTACAGCTTCATTTACACTTTCACAATCATAAAGCTCTCTAGCATAATTTAAGCTAGTTAATAAACCAGTCATATAAACATCTGCAGCAGTGACATCAAGAAGCCCTAGACGCACCTGTTTCAAAACAAAAATATTCATGATAATAGAGAGAAGAGATAACCACCCTGTAAGCCAGTTCTTCCCTTTAGAGGCAAAAAAAATTCCAAATGAAGTGACAACTACAATTTGGATTCCAAACAAGACTTCATTTATACCCATATTATCAACTAAAATTTTTCTGATTAGATATAAAAAACCCTCTAAAATCATAAGAGGACTTTTAAGT
>NZ_CACSHH010000015.1 GCF_902705545.1 Chlamydia sp. 17-3921
GATCATAAATCATAACATAAAGAGAAAGAGAGTAAAGTACTAAATAAAAAGCCTTAAGACAACTCTAAACTCATCTATAAAACGTATCATGAAATTGAAAAGCTCTTTCTTCTTTCCATTAGGGTTTCTGGATAGAGGGAAAGCCTTCGAACAGATCTTACAGTAGATTTAAAACAGCATATAGGAAACTTAACAGCGAGCATAGAAAAAAGCGTCATTATAATTTTAATAATAAAAAGTATAATTCCCAAACCAAGTAGTTCTATAAAACCAGCGAGAGTATGGCCTATACGTAAGTATAACGATTCGTAAATACTTTCTTCAGTTGATAAAACACTATAGATACGGGCAAAGCCCATGATACTTCCAAGAATTGGAAGAGAAGCTTTAATGGCTCTACACCAATTTTTTCTAATAATAAAAGTTTTTAATCCACAAGGTTGACGTACAAAACCTCGCCTAATGAATTTAGGCCAAGATGCAGTCTCGCTAATAAAGATATAGCTATCAGGATAAACGTAACACGACATGAATCACTCCTTTTATGAAAAAAGGAGCTATCATAGCTATATAAATTTTTTACATACGATGAGAAAAATTTTTAATAAAAGATTTTCCTGACCAAAAGTACCTTGTTAGAGCATTTCCTAGAGGAGTAAAGCACCAAGTGTCGAAAATAATATAAAGTATTTGAAAAATGATAAATACAATGATAATAGCAAAAAATATGCTCCCTAATCCTAAAAGTTCTATAAAACCAATGAGAGTATGGCCTATACGTAAGTAGTGTGATTCGTAAATACTTCTTTTAGTGGATAAAACACTATAGATACGGGCAAAGCCCATGATACTTCCAAGAATTGGAAGAGAGGCTTTGGCTACCTTTTTCCATGAGGAATTATAAAAAGGATTTAAGCCAGTCTTTCTACGAACAAAACCATCTTTTACACATTGTGGCCAAGATGCAGTTTTATTAAAGAAATCTTTACTATTTTTGTAAACATAAAGACGACAAGGCATAATAGGGTACTTTGAAAGTAGAACAATTCTAATGTCCTAAAATTTAGTATGTGTCTTATTTTAGTTTTTCTAATTCAAGACAAAAACATTATCCTCGTTATAGTAATAAAATGTAACAACAAAATTCATTACTTACATTGATAAAAATCAATGATAAGAATCCTAGATTATGTTGAATAAAAGACAAAAACTCTCCCTTAATTTTTAGGGAATAGGGGATCAAAACATCTAGGAATAAAAATCGCCTCCAATGAAAGCATTGAAGGCGACTTTTTATCAATATATTTTTTCAGTTATGATACAAATTCTGTAGTTTCAGTTTCCACAGGAGGAGGAAGGATAGTGGTAATATTTCTTCCATCAGCTAAGAAAGTAGTTTTTAAGTATGCAGAAGAAAAATCTGAGCCAAAGCCTTCTGAAGGGGAAATAGAGTTTACTGAATCCCAGATAGCTTGAAAATGAGATTGAACAGGCAAAGCTTTAACACTTGAATGGAATTTAGAATCTCTAACAGAAAATAAATAGCCAACGGTGTAACCTTCACCGGTTCTTGAAGAGACAAGAACTGGAACTAAATCATAGTAAGTGTTGTATAGCGCACATAAAGCTCGGAATGTTTCTTTATTAACATCATAGCAAACTGCTGAAAATGTTTCTGAAGATTCTTTACCTTCAATAACTTCAGCATTAATATTCGCAACTTGAGATGTTGGTCCTGCTGGATGAAAATTAAAGCTGCGGTGAGCATCTATTACATCAACAGCAGCTCCCCAAGCAGGATATCTCAACAAAACAGATTTAAAAGTTTCTGGATTCATTAAATCGTCATATGCAACTATAAGAAGGGAGTCTATCTTAACAGGCATTGCGATGGACTTAACAATAGTATCCCAAACCTTGTCTGTATCTTTAATATCACTACTCCCAAAACCTGGAAGCATTTCTTTAATTTTCTTAGCTTCTTCAAAATCACTTGTGAATATATCAGCACGATTGCAACTAGAAAAGAGCACTGCTGAGCAGGCAAAAGCTAGAAAGCTAAGCTTTCTGATAAATTTTAATGTACTTACTGTTTTCATCTTTTAACTCTCTTATAATACTATAAACTAAAACGTGGAGAAGACTAACAGTCCCTATTTTTATTTACGACAAAAATTTATTCAAAAAGATAAAACATAAGAAGCATTCTACTTAGTTACTAGAAGTACCAATAGCTATCGCGACGTTCCTTCTCAGCTTGCAGCTCTTCATCAGTTTTTTTAGGAGGAAAATCATCAGAAGGAAAAACTGGTTTATCATTACAAAGTTCAGAATCTGGATGACGATAACGAGGCCAATACCTATCCATTCCACTACATTCAGCACTCCGCAAAGTTGCTATATAGCGTTGAATAAAACAATCGCTAAACCAAAGGCGGACAACCTTAGAATCTACAGCTTTCATAAGACTATCATAACTCTCTTGACAAATTGTAGCTTTTGTAGATGTTAAAAACTGTCGATCTGTAACAGAAAATGTATACGCAACAGTGATACCCTCAGACTTTTGATAAGCAAAAACTTCTACAGGAACAAGGGAAAAATAGGTGTGATACCTAGAACAAAGATTTCTAAAGGTTTGTCGATTTACACAATAGCAAACTGCGTTAGAATACAAGCTTGGCAACCTGTATTCATGAGGTGTGCAAAACATACCTACAGTAGTCGCAATATTCAGTTTTCCAACAGGAGAATTTTTACCTTCGGGATGAAAATCAAATAAACATCTTGAAGCAGCGATGTAGACGGGGGTAAACCACTCTGGAATTCCAGCAACAGATTCAAAAATACTCGGATTCATTAATTCATCATATACAACTATGAGAATAGAATTTAAACGTCCAGGAAGATCTGCAGCAGCTTCGATTGTATCCCAAACTTTATCAGGATTAGTTAATTCTCGTCGCGGAAACTTAGGTAAAGATTCCTTAAGGAAAGCAGTAGATCGACGATCATAGGTAAATACACGATCGCGATCACACCCAGAAGATGGTAGTACTACTATACAGAGAAGAAATAAAGCTAAAGCTCTTTTAAATTTAAAAATAAACTCTGAGAACATGTTTTTATAAACAAAATAAAAATAAGCAACAATTAAAAATCATTTCTAATTTTCTGAAAAGACTTTATTTTCTGAAACACTTAATTGTTCTTGTAAAGAAGCTACTTTTTTATACAAAACACTGAGTTCTTCTTCCGACTCTGTTAACTGCTTTTGTAAAACCCCTATAAGGCTCGAATTTAGAGTACTTACAACAAAATATAGTCCAAGCCCAATACATAGAAGTCCAAGAACAACCAGAATTGAAGCAATAGCAATTACGGAAACGGAAAGCATATCCAACCCACAAAGGAAAAAGAGTACAACAAAGATAGAAGAAATAGTTCCCAAGCCCAATATAATGATCATAATATCCACAAGCAAACGGCATGTAGTTCGACGACTTGTTGTTTTAATCTCAGTGTAAGACAACAATGTTTGTGTTCCTATAGAAGATAAAGAGTTTGGTAAAGAGGCTGTTTCTGTCATCATTCATTTCATCTCCTGGTAAGCGTAGTCAAAAGCCAGCAATATAATAAAAGTTTTTTATATTTATTTAAACCAAGCGTAAGTGGCTAAAAATCCATATAAAAAACATACGTAAAAACCTAAGCCCTTGCTTCAAAAAATACTTTCCATTCTTAGAAAGAAAGTCTTTCATACAATACATTAATAGAAAGCAAAACCCTCTTGATGAGGGTATAGAAACTTGCAATTCTTCTAAAAAACAGCACATAAATAAAGTGCCTATAAGGTTCTTACATCTTTTAAGAAAGTCAAAAAATAAAAAAGCATTGACATAATCATAAAAAACTTAATACTTCTTTTAATTTTTGCCTTTTAAATAGGAATAAAGTGGAAGAAGCTTTAACCTTTGATGACGTCCTTCTTATCCCCCAATATTCTGAAATTTTACCTTCAGAGGTGTGTTTAGAGACACAACTTTCACCTTGTCAACCTTTGGCTATTCCGATTCTTTCTGCTGCAATGGATTCTGTCACAGAAACTTCAATGGCTATAGGTATGGCTAAAGTTGGAGGTTTAGGGATTATTCATAAGAATATGACAATAGACGAACAAAGCCTTTGTGTAAAAACATGCAAAGCTAATGCTCCAGGAGCTCCTATTGGCGCTGCAATTGGTATTGGAGAATCTGTAGAAAGAGCGTCCACTTTAGTTCAAGCTGGAGTAGATGTTTTAGTCATAGACACCGCTCATGCTCATTCAAAAACTGTTCTAGATACTGCAAAACAAATTAAAAACCTATTTCCTGAGAAAATTTTAATAGTTGGAAATATTGTCACAGGAGAAGCAGCTATTTGTCTTGCTAAAGTCGGTGTTGATGCTGTGAAAGTTGGCATTGGACCAGGCTCTATTTGCACAACACGAATTATTTCAGGAGTAGGGTATCCTCAAATTACAGCAATTATGTCTGTAGCCAAAGCCCTAAAGAAAACTCCTATCACAATCATAGCTGATGGGGGAATGCGCTATTCTGGAGATATCGTCAAAGCTTTAGCAGCTGGAGCAGACTGTGTAATGCTTGGAGGAATGCTTGCAGGAACAGAAGAAGCTCCTGGAGAAGTAATTTATATTGATGAAAAAGCATATAAAATGTACCGCGGCATGGGCTCTGTAGCAGCAATGAAGCAGGGAAGCGCTGATCGTTATTTTCAAAAACAAAAAGAGAGAAAATTTGTTCCCGAAGGTGTTGAAGGTCTTGTCCCTTTTAAAGGCTCCATAAATGACGTTCTTTATCAAATTCTTGGAGGATTACGATCAGGGATGGGATATTTAGGAGCAAGAACTCTTAAAGAGCTCAAAGAACAGGCTATTTTTACTCGTATTTCACAATCAGGAAGAGCAGAAAGTCATATTCATAATCTTCAATATGTTAAAAATACTCCAAATTATTCAATAACTACATAGGAAAACTCGTGAGCACTATAGTCATTCTTGACTTTGGATCTCAATATACTCAAGTCCTTGCTACAAAAATTCGACAACTCGCAGTTTACTGTGAAGTTCTTCCCTGGGATACTTCATGGGAAACTTTAGAAGCTAAAAAACCTTTAGGAATAATTCTTTCTGGAGGCCCTCATTCTGTATTTCAAGAAGGAGCTCCAAGCGTTTCTCAAAAAATTTATGATAGTACGATTCCTATTTTAGGAATTTGCTATGGGATGCAGCTTATTTCTAAAGATTTTGGAAGCGAAGTCTATGAAGGGGTCAGAGAATTTGGTTATACACCAATTACTCTCCAAGCTAGTGAACTTTTTCAAAATATTGTGTTTAAAGATCCTATAAATACAGAAATCAGGATGAGTCATAGTGATTATGTAGCACATATTCCTAAAGATTTTAAACTTATAGCAAGTACGCCAACCTGTCCTATAGCAGCGATAGAGCATGAAAAGAAGATGATTTTCTGTTTGCAATTTCACCCAGAAGTATCTGATACAAATAGTACAGGACAACAGATTCTAAAAAATTTTGTTCAAAATATTTGCAATGCTCCAACCAATTGGAACACAAAAACCATTCAAGAACAACTTATTCAAGAAATTCAAGAAACTATTGGAGAAAATGAGCGGGTTATTCTTGGTCTTTCTGGGGGAGTAGACTCCTCAGTTACAGCAACACTTCTACATAAAGCTATTGGAGATCGATTAATTTGTGTACTTGTAGACACAGGTTTTCTACGAGAAAATGAAATATCTGAAGTTACCTCACAATTCGCTTCCCTAGGTCCCAATCTTATTGTTAAAGATGCATCTCAATTATTCTACAGCAAGATGCAAGGCATTTCAGATCCTGAACAAAAAAGAAAAGTTCTAGGAAAAACATTCATAGAAGTTTTTGAAGAAATTGCAAAAAACCTTAACATTCATTGGCTAGCACAAGGCACCATATATTCTGACGTGATTGAGTCTTCTAAAGCAGGAAAGGCATCTCAAGTAATTAAGTCTCACCACAACGTTGGAGGACTTCCTGAATATTTAAATTTAAAACTTTTAGAACCTTTACGCTGTCTATTCAAAGATGAAGTCCGAGCATTAGGACGTTCCTTAGGGATAGCCTCACAACTTATAGATAGACACCCTTTTCCAGGGCCAGGTTTAGCTATTCGTATTCTTGGTAATATTCTTTCTGAGTATATTCCTATCTTACGGAAAGCTGATGTTATTTTTATTGAAGAACTAAAAAATCAAGGATTTTATAATTCCATAAGCCAAGCTTTTGCCGTATTTCTTCCAGTAAAGTCTGTATCTGTAAAAGGGGATTGTAGGGGATATGGTTATACAATAGCTTTACGTGCAGTACAATCTCTAAATTTTATGACCGGGCAGTGGGCACATTTACCTTATGAGTTTTTGAATTTCTGTTCTTCTCGCATTATTAATGAAATTCCAGAGGTTAGTCGTGTGGTATATGACATTTCCGATAAACCTCCAGCAACTATCGAGTGGGAATAATTTGTGTTAACAGTAAGAATTTCAAAACTTCTTCTCGAAATAACTAAAAAACTACCATTACTACACATGCAGTCCTGCACAGACAAAATCATACAAAGCCTACCAAAAGCAGATATCCATGTGCATCTTCCAGGGACAATAACTCCACAAACTGCGTGGGAACTAGGTGTAAAACACGGATTTTTAAAGTGGGGTTCGTCAAGCTGGCTAGACCATCGTCCCTTATCCTCTAAAAACCCACATAGAAACTATTCCGATATCTTCTTAAACTTTGAAGATTTGCGATACAAAAGACTCCCAGACTTAAATCTTTTGCAATACAATATCTCTTATCGAGATTTTTGTAGCTTCGATCGTGTTATGGCGACTGTTCAGGGACACAGATTCCCCCCAGGAGGTATCCAGACAGAAGAGGATCTCCTTTTTATTCTACAAAACTACCTTCAGCAATGTCTTAACGAAAATATTTTCTATACGGAAGTACAACAAAATATCCGTCTAGCACATATAATCTATCCGGATCTTCCTCCAAAAATTGCTCGATACCGCTTCTATCAACTTTTATTCCAAGCTAAGCAACTCTTTGAGAAACATGGAATAACCCTACATTTTTTAAATTGCTTTAATAAAACAAACTTTGCAGGTCTTAATCAGACTTCTAATGAGCGTTCTCTAGAAGCAGCTCTCTGGTTGAAAGAATCTCAAGAAAATTTTCCCGAGCTTTTTGTTGGTCTACAATCTGCAGGAACGGAATCTTGTCCTGGAGCGTGTCCCTCTCAATTAGTTTCTGGTTACATGCTTGCTTGTGATAATGGATTTGGCTGTGAAGCACATGCTGGAGAAGGAACAGGGTTTCATTATTTACAGACAACAATAAATGAACTTCCTGTACAGCGGGTAGCTCATGGCTTTCAAGCTATCGAGAACCCTCAAACCATAGAGAAGATAAAAAACTCACAACTTACTCTAGTCATGTCTCCTATTATCAATCTTATTTTAGGAGCTGCTATTTATCAGTATAAAAATAATATTAAAATAGGAAAAACTCTGATTCAGAAAATTGATGACCATCCTTTCTTTTATTTATTCAGAAATCAAGGAATAAAAATTGCTCTCAGTTCTGATAATCCTCAAATGGGAGGAATTTCTCTACAGAAGTCTATGATGCTCCTCGCTGGAATAAAACCTGCTGATACTCTTTTTTTACCTTTTGAAGCAGCACAACAGGCACCACTCCAACTCAATGAACTCATTCTGCTCATTATAAATTCAATAACTTCCGCATTCACTAGTGAGGAAATCAAAATACGGTTTCTAACTCGCATAGAAAAATTTATTGATAAGTTAATACAAACTTCTGACCAACAGATGGTTGATCCCTCTATAAGAAATACTCAGGGGTAAAAATTTTAAGCCCTATTATTTAATTCTTTACACTTTTTATTCGATATGAATTTTTTAAGCAAACTCATAATTCCTTGAGTTTACTTTATTTACAAAGAAACTCCTATTAATTTTAATATAGAAAAATCTATAATATTTTTGTTTTAAACTAATATTTAATGTTGTCTATGCAAATCTATAGTTTTTCTTCAGAATATTCCTTATCGTTTTTCCAAGAACGACTACTCTCTCATGTAAGCTCTTATTTAAATTTAAGGGGAGAAAAGACTATATTTCTTTCTAGAACTCGTGGATATGATTTCTGTATTCAAAAAGAATCTCATATTTCAACTCTTAAGAAAGTTTTGAAAATTCTTTCATTCATTTTTTTCCCAATAGTTCTCATAGCTCTTGCACTCTACTATTTCTTACATAATCGTTTTCAACAAACCCATCGCATTATTTCCCTAGACCAAAATGTCTCTCCTGAAGACAAAGTCTTTATTATAGCAAATCCCCAACAAGTTACTCGAGCTGCACGCGATGCTAAAGCTCCCTTCTTTGTGATTCCATCAAAATATCGTACAGTTACAGTCTCTACAGTAAATGAATGCAAAACACTTATTTTTGGTATAAATCTTGAAAAGATTTCTCAATCTATTGATGTATCGCACATTGACATAGAAACACGTCGTCTCTTTTTCCAGATGGATCACTCCTCGGATTCGATACATCAATTAATAGAAAAACTTAAACGAACAGAAAAAGGCGAACACATTAGTGAGAATGGAAAAAGAAAACTATTGGATCTTTTTTTAGAATTCTTGTTTGTTTCCGGAGTCAACCAAACTACGAACCTACCACAAACAATGATCCCATATTATCTAACCAATAAGGGAGCCCCAACGTTATGGCTAGAATTACTTACGGAAAGAAATTTATTAGAAGAAGATTCAGGATTTATTCCTGAAGTTCTTTATCAATTACAATGTTTAGGCCTAATCCCAAAAGGAGGTGAAGGCTCACAACTTAAATTGCCAAATCCTAATTTTATGTCTCGTGGAGTTTATGTATACTGGAGTTCTGATACATAGAAAATTTATAGCTTTTCTCAAACATAAAACTTAAAAAGTCTTCCTTCTGACATAGAGACAGAACATTACAGCTTGTTTTTCTAGAAAAACTAAATCCGTTTTTAATTAGAAAATAATAATCAAAAGTTCTTCTTTTTTCTGTAAATAAAAAAGCTTATAAACTATGATGCTCTTCTAAAAAAGATTTAATCTATTTATGAGAACATATAACTTTTCATCAGAATATAATCCTTCTTGGAGAGATCTACTACTAAAAAATGTCTCCAATTATTTAAACTTTGGAGGAGAGAGAACTTTATTTCTTGCTAAAGCCAGGGGATTTGACTTTTGTGTTCAAGAGCGACCTCAGGTTTCAACCTGTAAAAAGATCTTAAAGATTCTTTCGTTTATCTTCTTTCCTATTGCTCTTATAGCTCTTATAATTCGCTGGTTCTTAAGTACACGCTTTGAACGAACTTTAAAAATCTTCGCTCTAGGTCCTATTATCTCACCAAAAGACAAAGCCTTTATTATAGCGAACCCTCAACAAGTTACTCGAGCTGCACTCGATGCTAAAGCTCCTTTCTTTGTTGTTACAAACAGATATCGTACAGCCACTGTTACTAGTGATGCTGAAGGAACTAAAAAATTGGTCTTCAATATCGATTTGAAAAGAATTGCTCAAGATATCGATTTGTCAAAAGTCACGTTAGAAACAGAGAAATTACACCAAGAGATGACATGCGAACCTCTGCTACAACCTATTGTTGATGAACTTAAACTAACTGAAAAAGAGCAATATGTTAGTGAAGAAGGGAAAAGGAAACTTTTAGGCGCCTTTCTAAAATATCTCTATGACGTAGGAGTTAGGAGAGAACATGGAGGAGAGCCTAATTGGGGACCTGATCCTTGGCTAACGCTATTTCAGTATGGGGCTAGATGCAAAACTGCATGGTACCGACTTTTCGTTATCCCTAGATTAAATGAACCTTCGGTAGGATTTGCTATAAATATTTTGCAACAGTTAAAGGATCTCAATCTACTCCTGAAACATCCAACGCTTGATAACCCAGACGAAAAACCTAGAGGAATTTACGTATACTGGGAGTAAGCTTTATAAGAAAAAGGGAAGTTTATGAAGATTTATAATTTTGCCCTAACTGTTTCTCCAACATGTTTAGAAAAATTATTAAATATCATAGACAACTATTTAAATCTCGGAGGGAAGAGAACTGTCGTTGTAGCAAGTTCATGGCGTTATGACATAGCTCTTACAGAGCAATCCCATATATCTACATGCGAAAAGATCTTAAAAATCCTTTCATTCATCTTCTTCCCTATAGTACTAATTGCTTTAGCCCTTCATTACTTCTTGCACACTTATTACGAAAAAACTCATAAAATCTTTTATTTAGATTCTAATGTTTCCGAAAAAGATAAGGCGTTTCTCATTACACATCCGCACTTAGTCTTGGAGGCGGTTAAGAATGTTCCTCACACCTTTTTCATTCTTCCTTCGCTATACCGTAAAGTTTCTCTCACATATCCTCCCAACATCCAAAAGGAAGTTTCTCTCACATACCCTCCCATAACCCAAAAGGAAGCTAAACTCGTCCTTACTATCGATCTTAAAAAAATTTCTGAGTTATTAGATGTATCAAAAATTGATATTCCTACCTCTAAGCTTAGAGAAGAAATGGCCTGTGAGCCTTACATGAAAGCGATTCTTGATCAGCTTATTTCAGAAGAAAAAGAGAGATACATTAGTGAAAACGGGAAAAGACAGCTTTTAAACGCAACTTTAGAGTACCTTTATATCTCAGGTGTTCATAAAAAATCTGCAGGACCAACTATCAAAGATGAATTCTGGGAAACTTTCTTCTACTTTTTTTCTAAGGGGAAGCGTACTCCAAATACAGTTTGGTATAAACTGCTTCTTGAACATTTTGAAGATAAAGAATCTAGAGGATTTCTTAAAGCAGTCCTGAGACAACTAAGCGCCAATAATCTTCTCTATTCCAGAAGAGGTTTTGTAAATCCTGAAGAAAAGTTTAAAGGCATTCGAGTGAAATGGGGGATGCCCGATAGTCTTAAAAAAGCTCTCAAAAAAAAATATGCTCATGAAAAAATAGAGGAATAAATAATGAGAGTCTTTAAGTTTTCTTCCGACCACCTAATATGCTATTTTTCTAGCTCAATCTAACAGTAACTTCGATCTTTATATAACAAAGCACTACGAAGTTTCTACTTGTAAAAAGATCTCTCATAGTCCTTATAGCTCTTGCTCTTCATTTTTTATAAATTTTTTATAAAAACCCCTATTTCTAAACAAACTGAAGTGATACTGTGGAGTCATGATTCTCAAAAAATAAGGCTCAAGATTGCTCTTGAGCCTTTTCCTTATCTGACTTCTCGATAAAAATTATTAACCTACAAGAGGCCTTTTGATAATAAAAATACCATCTTGTGCTACGGACGTTTTTGTTAAGGTTTGTTTACCATCTCTCATCGGGACCGTTGCTAAATACTCTCCAGTTGCAACATGCTTAAAGCGCACCTGATCTCCTTCTCGAATATAAAGATCCTCTGTAGTATTAAGTTTTTCAATAACCCAAGTACAACGATCTGTATACGCAGACGTATCAAAATATCCCTCACCCCAATAACTATAGAAACTCAAAGAATCGTAATCAATAAACCCTTCTCCATAATTCCCAAACCGCGCTGCAAGACAACGTAAAAAATAGGTTGTATTATGAACTACGTTTTGACGTGTTTTAATGTTATCTAAAGAGAAAAAGAAAATTAACGGGTGAGCTCCTGATGTTTCCTTAATAGTTGGGAACAAATAAGGAAGTGCTGACCAAGTCCCTACATAAGGATCACTAACAACTAAAGGAGAATTCGCTGCATAAAGAACAAACTGCGATGCAGAACAATCATAGCCTGTAGTGAAAAGCTTGTCAGAAGGTTTATCTTGATGAGGAGTTTTTGCCTTCAAATACTCTAAAATAGCTTTTCCTAAGTCACTTCTAGTCTTAGCTAAAGCTTTAGCATCTATAGAAGGGAAATACTGAGACACTAACAATTCTGTAATAGGGGAAATAGCAATCTCTAAAGGTACTGGTTCCTGAGGAACGCTTTCTGACCATGCCTTGAAATCCAATTGCTCTTTACCCATTTCTGGAAGAACTGTTCCGCCTAAAAAGACTGTCTGAGATGACATAGATTCAGAATAAGAAGAATAACCTTGTTGTGTATCTGAAGAGGTCTTACTCTTCAATAAAGCTTCAGAAGCTGCTGCTTCTACAGTAAGCTTTTTCTCTTGTAGTTTCTCAATCTCTTCTGTAGAGATTTTCAAAACTTGAAAACCAACGCCACCATAAGTTACAGATGTCGTATAGTGTGTTCCAACTTCTTTAATAAAGTCTTGAATAACAGAAGGCTTGTCTACTAACTTTTTAACCCAAAAACAAAACTCATCATCCAATTTCAATTTCTTCGGATCATAAGCAATGTCTTGTTTCAAAGTATATAATGTATGTTTAGCAGTAGAGTGGGTGACAACATTCTTTGATGCACTAGTATTTTTTTGAACAAAATCAAATGTAAAGCTTCCTGAAAATGCAGAGGCTTTAGAAGCTGCTTCTCCTAATGCGCCACTCATAGGATCTTCGTCTTCCATCATAAAACCAGAGCTCTGTATCAATGTCGAAGATTTAAAACCTACATAATAGATATGACAATCATCTAGACTTTGTTGGAATCCGCTTTTAATTTTGCGAATAGCGTAAGCTTGCTCTGAAGGAATCCTGATTTCTGAAATTGCTCGATCTATCAAAACTGTAGCAATAGTATGAGTTCCCACTTGTATCTGGTAATTGAATTTACCCGAAATAAACCCTTGAAGATCTAACCTTACGTTTTCTTCTGTTAAAATTTGGCTTTTTGCCTGATTTCGCCAAATATTAGAGTAGGTCATCTTATTAATTAAGATTTTTGCTTTTCTCTTTGCAACCTTCACAATATCTAGAAGCTTTGAATCATAACTTGGAAACAGCTGCATACGTTGTACGCAGATCTCTTTTGAATTTTCTCCAGTAGCTTCAGCCTCTCCTTTTAAAAGGTTCTCTGGACAAGGTTTAGGAAGGGGAGGGGGGATATTGATAGTCAAAGTTGTAGAAAACTTACTAGAAAATGTTGTCTTTTCATCGAAAACAGAGGTACTAATGGCAATATCAGCAGATTGTTTTGGAAGTAACTTTGTTCCTGGAGGGATTCCCAACCTTCCATCAGAACTTGGAATGGCGGTATCTTCAGTAAAGGAATGGTCAATAACTCTATAAGAACTCAAAGTATTTACAATATTTGCTGGGTCAAGTTTTGTGATGTCTAGAGCTTGGCCTAAAAATGAAACGTTCTTAATTAATTCTAGATGCCCCGTATCTGCTCCAAGAACTTCATCATCACCATTACTAGATAGTAAATAACGCACACCGTTTTGCATGCTTCTGATAAAAGCATTTTGAATATCTGAAACAGTGTCTGAATCAAATGGTTTTTCTAAAATAGAGTGAGAAACAATACATGCAGCAATAGGTTGCAGGAGAGTCGCATCTATAATTTCATAATAAGCACCACTTTTATCAATAAGTGAGCAGGTTAAAAAATAATTATTACTTGTAATGTTTTCTTTTCCTGAAGGAGATGTTGCAGAAGTTACTTCTTTAGGAAAACTGCTTTCTGTTAATCCGTTGATAAAAGTTTCTAAGGAGTTTTCTTCCTCGTAGGGAGGAGTCCAAGAGAGTTGATTAGCGTTGATATTGGAAAGTCTTTCATCAAAAAAATTAAAAGCCGATAAATAATTCATAATTGCTCCATAACTGGGCTTTAATAACATAGGAGCGATTGTGTTCTAGCAACAAAATAAACGCAACTCGTTTTTTAATTTTTTCTTTGAAAAAGAAAATTTCATAAAAAAATAAATAAAAAAACGATCAATTAAAAACTTTTTTATTATAAAAATGAACAATTTATCAGAACCGTACAGGATGAGGAAAGTTTACTAGCACACACTAACACACTAGACGAACCATGTGTCCAATTCCCGTTCCAAAGGAATTTCGTCTTCAAAGGAATTTCGTCTTCAAGGAAGTGGTTTTCTGCAGAGTGCTTAAACACAAAGACCATCTTTATAGAATTTTTTAGTCTCAAACAAACAATGCAACATAATGAATATTATCAGACGTTATTTTGAATTCTGATTTTGAGTGGGTGTCACATATTCAACTTGAGGATTTTCTTGATACTCTGAGTGAATACAAAGAACAGAATCCCCATTAGCTAAAAAGGAAGTTTCAAGAAAATCTTTTGCAAAATCCTTACCATAAGCCTCTTTAGCTTCGGTAGATGAAACAGCACTCCAAACCAAATAATAATACTCTTTTAAAGGAAGGATATCTTTCGAACAAAAGACCTCTTCTGCAACAAAAACATAGGCTAAGCTACAAGATTCTTCATAAGGATAAGAACACACCTTGACAGGGACAAGCCTATAGCACTCTTCTCTTTTCCTTGCTGCAACAAAATCTTCTTCACTCATCTCTAAAATTATAGCATTACAACGCTTGGTCTGGTCCTTAACAAGGCTTAAAACGCCACGATTCCTAGCTCCGTTTATAGAGTGAAAGCTCTTTCTCCAAAAGCCTTGATCAAGATTAAAGAAACGCGTATATCCATACAACCATACAGGCATAGTTTTAAAATTTGCTAATGTATGAGCTGCAGAGCTTGGACTCATTAAGCTTCCATAAACAGCAATGGGAACAGTATCCCCCTGTAATTTAAGATTTTCATGTATTTCTTTCCAAATTACGTGAGATTCCTTATTAATTTTTTCTATAAAATCAGGATCACTCTCTAATGAAAGCTTTTCAATCTCATCTATAGGAGCGGGGTAACTTGGTAAGCAAGAAAGCTCATGTGAAATTTTCACATCTTTCTGATCCTTAATAAACCAAATTGATTCTGAATTAGAACAACTCCCTACTACTAAAGAAATACCTAGGAATATAGATAGGTTAAGTGTCTTTAACACAATATCACCAAATTTCTAAAATAAATTCAGGTAGTTTAAACTTTCTAAAAATAAATATCAGCCTTAAAAAATAAATTTAACTAGGAGTTTTTATTCTTCTTGTCTTTTTGATGTTTCGATCGCGAGCAAGCCAATGACCTCGTAACTAAGAGAAATATCAACAACACACGCTACAGCCGGGGGTACGTATAATGCAGAATTCTCTATAAAAATCTTATCCCTTTCTTTGGAAGTTATCGTCCCCTGCGCGTCTAAAATAGGACGAAGAACACGGACTCCAACACTCCAAATTTTATCCAAAGACTTCCTAGCTATCCGACCAGAACTCTTTTCGATCAATGTACCAAACTGAGATGCCAACCTTCCATGATAATACTTAAATGTAATGTTAGGAAATTGCTCACAAGTAAATACTAAATCATTTTTTAAAGAAGGATCGCTTGAAACATGAATCCCCTGTCCCTCTAAAGACGTAATCGTAGCTCCGAGAGAGAAAATAGTTTCAGTTATTTTTTCTATATCTTTTTCTTCTTTACGAGAAAAACGAAGAGTCAGATATGTCTTCTCTATTTCCCTATCTGTTAGCTTTATATGTTTTTTTTCAACTTTTTTGACTGGAGTAGGTTCGGGTTTACGTATAACAGGCTTAACAGGCTCAACTTCTTGATCTAGGAGAAATCCCGAATATTTTATAGACAAAGCAAAACGCAAGATTAATTTTAATGCTAATAAAATGATCATTGGGACAATTAGCAAACACATCAAAATTTTTATACTTTTCTCTAGGCATGAAGACTTAAGAAGAGTTCTGTCATAAATGAGAACCCTATCCTTAGAAACCGATTTCACTTCAATTCCAGTTTTCTGCAAAACAGAGCAACATGAATCGATCAATTGGACCAATTTTTCTAAAGAGGTATTTTTACCTTCATTAGTTTTTTTCTCAAAAAAACCATCGGAAAAAGAAACAGGTGTACTAAATTTTACAAACATGCTTAATCTCTCTCTACAACTAGACTAGTCAAGGTACACTCCTCTAGATAAATATTATTTTTACATTTAATGTATCAAAAATAAAGTATAAGTAAGTAAAGGAACCATACTTAATTATTCTACCATTATTTTAACTAAAAAACGACAATTCAGCACTAGAAATCCCTTAAACTCATTAAACATTGAAATTCAAGATCTTAAGGATATTACCAACAAAATCACATCTTTAAAGACAAGGAGCTAAAACCAACACTTGGATTTTTCTTTGGAACCATTTAATGATTCCAAAGAACTGGTTTAAAAGTACTAAAAAGAAATACATCTAGAATCCCAAATCTGAAGTTCTTTTATCATCAATATGTTTTTTAAATATTGAAAACGATCTACCACTTAAAAGTTCCCTGAACTATTAATGCATAAAGAGAACTCGTTTCTTTTTCAGTCCATGGTAAAGCCTGACAACGAATAATATGATTATCAAAGATTTTCGCAGTTTCTAAGATACGAATAGCCTCTATATTTCTCTGAGCAGAATTTTGTATCTGCCCATCCTTATCTTCTGTCTTATTTGGAAATGATGAGAAAACTAAATCCGGGAATTTTTTTAAACAGAACACAATAGCAGAAATATCCGAAATAAAATAAATTCCCCGACGTTCCAATTCTTTTTTACTTAACCCAGAGCGAAGTGCTGCATGCTGAGACCAAATATATCTGAGCACTTTAGGATGAAGAGGAGCAAGATGATACTCATCATTTCGAAACATTAATAAATCATAGAATGCTTCGTCATTCAAATACATCCAGGGTCTGTATTTAAAATAAAGGATGATCCTAAGAATAAATTTCACCAGTAACATGATAATTACTGGAATCAACAACATATAAGAAAGAATTTTCAAGGTCTTTTCTCTAAAGCTAATGGTGTTAAACCTCTCTAAGCAAAAAACTCCTCCCGATACAGATTCTTTAACGACTCTAATGTTCTTCCCATATAAGTCGAAATAGGAATCTACTTTACAAGAGAGCTTTTCTAAAATTCCAAATTGTTTTCCTTGAAGAGAGGAAAACGAAATAAAACTCTTGGAAAATGTTATAGGTGTAAAAAAACTTGACATACCTTCCCTAGAAATCGCTTATGACATTAAGAAAAACACAAGAATATTATATGAAGTTACGAACAGAACAAAAAATTTTTAGTAAAATTATTCAAAAAATATTTCTTCTTCTGAATCAGAATTAGCACTGGCAACAAGGAAATAGAAGCTTCTGGGGCAGTAGAATCCAGATGAAAGAATATCATAAAATTTTAGAGATCTTCCGAATAAAAGGTAATCTTGGGCGCTCTATTAAAGAATTCGCGTACTAAGTTCTAATCGTAATAAATCCAAACTTCTCTGGCATTATTGCTAAACGTCTTGATAATCCCCACTTCCATCATTTTTTTAAGGATTACCTCTCCAGTTGAAGGTAATTTCTGACCTTCTTGTTTAATAAACAACTCCCCATATATGCTAGGCTCAGCTATAAGACGGTCTTCCCCACCAAACTTTTGAAAGACGATAACACTCCTATCTGTCTCTTTATCTATTTGAAGCATACGAATAGAAAGAAAATTTAGAAAACTTTTCAGCTTATTTATATCTATGTTCAAATTCAAAGCTTTTGCAAGCCTCTCTCCCATCAAAGAGTGCATTAATTCTGGAGATTTCAAAGTCGCTGGAATTTCTAAAATAAGCTCTTTTAATAATTCTTCAGGACTCACCAGTAAAATTTGTTTAATCGCCTCTAATTGCATTGCCTTTTTGATCACAGGATCTTCAAAATTATTTTTAAAGCGTCCTGTATCTTCAATAACAGGTAGACATATTCCTTGATTTTCAAAAATTAGCAGTCCCCCACGAGCTATGGATACTCCAGAACAACCAGATTGAATAGCGAAATTAAAAAACTTACTTATACAATCTTGAAAAGGTTTTCGACCAGCTTGCGTCTCAGGTAATAATTGAACACTCAAAGCTGTAATTTTATCTGGAGTCAAGCTTGTGCAACATATCAACATATTGTTCCGCAAACTTAATCCAATAACCCCTGGAACAAACATTGCTCGATCCTGGCCATACACCCAATTTCTTGCTTCGATAGTTCTTAAACAATGTTTTAGTAAGGATTTTGTAGTTTCTAGAGAAACTGTGGTGTGATCTTCAGTTTTCTTATCGGATACGAAGGTAAATGTAACTCCAGGAAATTGTCGAAAGGCAATTGTGAAGACTTCATTGCCGCCATCTTTGTAAAGATTGATAAGAGTGATCCCCTCCTTCCTCATTCTTTCAATATAAGAATTATCGGCCAAGCCGGAACGATATAACTCCAAGCATTTACTTCGAATCTCCAAAAACTTGGTTAAGTAGGCCTCTGAAGGCACAGAATTTTCTATAAGATAAGGATCATAATTTTTAAAGACGACACAACGTAATAAGCTACGCAATAATAGCGCAATAAGAACGACAGGGATAAACAGGTATAAAATAACTTTAAGGATCTTCTCTACTGTTGAAACTTTTCTTCCTTCATTAGAAATACAAATTAGCTTTTGGGCAAACTTATCTTTGGCTAATATCTCATAACGATGTCCACCCCAATAAAAGAGGGACTCTAGAACATTTAAAACCTTCTCCGAACAACTGGGAGAAGTATATTGAGAATGTAAAGTATAATTATTTAAATAAAATTTCATGATTATTAAACATTAATAATAAAAAAACGAATTTATTATACCACAAAACAACAACAACTTAAAAAAATAAAAAACATCAAAATCTTTACAATTCTATGATGAGTGGGCTTTAAAAAGCTCGTGAAGTGAAAGTGTTATACAACAGAACCAAAGACTATGGAGGAGAATATAGTATTTATAAAAAATTTAACAAAAAAACATCGTGAGCATTCAATTCAGTTAGGCCAATTATCTTCTTCATAGACTCAAAAACTTTTGCAGACTAAGCAGAAAAATTTCCCTATCCAATAATTGAACATGTAAAAATGAACAGAAAAAAATAGACTTCTCAATCTGCCATAAGCCGCCTAATTAGAATAGAGGGGCACCTTGTGCCAACAAATTATCGACATAATTAATATCGTAGTCTGACTGAATAAACTTCGGATTATCCAACATGAACTGGTGAAAAGGAATTGTAGAACATATTCCTCCTATATGAAACTCTTTCAAAGCTCGTTTCATAATAGCTATTGATTCTTCGCGATTTTTCCCTTTAGTAATGACCTTGGCTACCATAGAGTCGTAATATGGAGGAATGGTGTAGCCGCTATAGCAAGCACCGTCAACACGAACATAAGGCCCTCCCGGAGGAAGAAAATAATCCAATCGACCTGGGGAAGGTGTAAAGTTGTTAGAAGGATCCTCGGCATTAATACGACATTGAATAGTATGACCTGAAAAAGTAATATTTTTCTGTTTCCAAGGTAACCGATTTCCAGCAGCAACAAGTATCTGCTCTTTTACAAGATCTATACCAGTGACTTCTTCTGTAATAGTATGTTCTACTTGGATCCTTGTATTCATCTCCATGAAATAAAATTTCTTATCCTTATCCAAAAGAAACTCTACAGTTCCAACGGAAAAATAACCCGCACTTCGAGCTAGATCTACAGCGACCTTTCCTACCCGAGCACGCATCTCTGAAGACAAAATAGGACTTGGAGTTTCTTCTATTAATTTTTGCCTACGTCTTTGTACCGTACAATCACGCTCTCCTAGATGAACATAGTTACCGTGTTTATCTCCGATAATTTGGACCTCTAAATGTCGAGGATTCTCTATAAACTTTTCAATGTACACATCGGGATTGTTAAATCCTGCCTCAGCCTCTGCTCTTGCAGCGGAAAAAGCTCGATAAAACATATCTTTTTCTTTAACAATACGAATTCCACGACCACCTCCACCAGCAACAGCCTTAATAACAATGGGGAAGCCTATTTTTTCTGCAATCTTCAATCCTTCAGATTCATCTCGGATAATCCCTTCCGATCCTGGAATCACAGGACATTTTATCTTCTTTGCGAGAAGTTTTGCCGCCACTTTATCTCCCATTGTAGCGATAGATTCCGCACTAGGACCGATAAATGTTAGGCCACAACTTTCACATATAGAGGCAAAGCTTGCGTTTTCACTTAAGAATCCATAACCAGGGTGAACAGCGTCAGCGCCTGTGATTTCACAAGCAGCCAAAATATTAGAAATCTTAAGGTAGGATTTTGCGGCCTGAGGTTCTCCAATACAAATGGCCTCATCTGCAAGCAACACGTGAAGAGCTTCTTGATCTGCTAAAGAGTAGACAGCTACTGTAGATAGCCCCAGATCATGACACGCTCGAATAATACGAACCGCAATCTCGCCTCTATTGGCAATTAGGACTTTTTTCATTATTCAGCCTTATCTACACGAAATAATTTAGATCCAAATTGAACAGGATCTCCATTGGTAAGCAAAATTTCAACAACACGCCCATTCATGCCAGCTTTCACTTCATTCATGACTTTCATAGCTTCAACGATACAAACTATAGTATCTTCGGAAACAATATCTCCGGGCTTAACAAAAGAGGGTGCATCTGGAGCTGGGGAACTATAAAACGTCCCTACTAGAGGAGAGTTAATAAAATCTCCAGGTTGTTGTCCAGAATCTGTAGCTTTATCTACTGAGACTTCTTTAACGACATCCCTATTAGGGTCTGTGGGAATAGGACGCTCTTGAGAAAAACCAGCAAAAAGCCGACTATCATAAAACACTGGCTCTTGACTTTTCTTTTCTCCAGTATCTCTTTCTAATTCAAGCTCTAACCCCTCTCGTTTTATAACAAAACGCTTCATGCCATTACGCCCCATAGCAATCATGAGCTTTTCTATTTGCTTTAAATCCATAGTTGTCTTCTCTGCTTGAGGTTAGACACGCTGAATATATTCACACGTTCGCGTATCAATTTTTATAATATCTCCTATTTCTACAAAAGGAGGCACTAAAACCTCTATACCTGTTTCGAGTAGAGCTGTTTTTGTTCCTCCTGATAAAGAAAGAGCGTCTCCAGGAAAATCAGTTTTTGATACCATCAATTCTAGAAAATGCGGTAGCTCTACAGAGAAAACGATATTATCGTAGACCATAGCAGAAACAGTAACTCCTGCTTTCAAAAACAGAAAATTCTCTTTCATAATTTCCTTAGAGAGGTACATTTTTTCGTAATTTCCTAAATCTAAGAAAAGATAACTCTCTTCTTCTGGATAGAGATACTCTAAAGTTCGAGCTTCAAACTGCGCTTCCTTGATTTCTTGACCAGCTTTGAAGTTTCTTTCGATAACAACATCGGAATCAGCAGCTTTTAGCGAGGCTTTAACAAAAGATTCTCCTTTGGGCCCCAATACTTTTGAAACAGAAAGAACCTTGTATAAACCATCTTTTGTAGAAATAAACATCCCTATTGATAGCTGGCTACTTAATACCATAATTAATTTTCTCCTCGAAGTAGCGAAACTTTATTTTCCATAGTCGTTGTATGATGCACTTGAGAGTCAAACAAATATGATGCTGCGACTAAAATATCTGCTCCTGAGTCACGACAAAGTTTTGCTGATTCAGGATCTATCCCCCCATCCACCTCTATTAAACAATTTTTTAATCCAAACTTTTCTATTGTTTTACGAGTGAAAATGATCCTATTTAGGGTTTCTTTTAAAAAACTTTGCCCACAAAATCCAGGAAAAACAGACATCAGCAATACAAGATCACAAAAAGGTAGAAAAGAGGGAATAAATTCTAAAGAAGTTTCTGGAGAAAAAGCTAGACCCGCTTGAACTCCACATTTTTTAATATAAGCTAAAAGTTCTTTAATATCTTCAGAAGCTTCGAAATGAACTATAATTCGATCTACTCCAGAACGAACAAATGCTTCAACAAAATCAAATGGAGTATAGATCATGGCATGAACTTCAAGGAACAGATCTGTGGATTTATTTATTGCAGCAATCACACTAGGACCGAAAGTAATATTTGGAACAAAATGCCCATCCATAACATCGATATGGATCAAATCAGCTCCAGCGTTTTCTATTCTTTTTACTTCGACACCTAGACAAGAAAGATCCGCCCCCATAATAGAAGGAGCTATTTTCACACGACCCTTCATATTAGTTTGCTTCAAAACCCACCTACTTTTCTTCTAATCAAAGAATCTCTTTAAAGCCAACTTCTGGCCATACATTATACAAATAACCTATAACATATCTCTAGAATAGAGATAAGCACAAGAAGAACTTTAAAACATACCAAGATCTCCCTCACCCTTCCTTTATACGCATACTTTCTAAAACATTTCTATTCTAGGGGTGTTACAAATAACAAAAAAATTAAAAAATTTATCAAAACTTCTTTTCCATCAATACTCTAGGAACAGTTATTAAAACCTAAAACTCTTGCTTTTTTTAAGTTTTAGAACAATAATTTTTCTACTTTTTAATTTACTAATGAGATAACACCATGACTACATTGCCAATCGGAGCAGCTACTAATAAGATAGAAACTAATGAAAATCAAAATACTGATAATTCAAAAACTGCTTTTCCTATTATACAAACACAAACAACACCTTCAAGACCTTCAAGAGCTACCTGTGCTCAAAGAGCTCTTTATGCTGTCAAGCTCATCGCAGCTATTGCTCTTTTTGTTATCGCTGCTGTTGCCATTGTCGGTTGCTATGCAGGCTTACCTTTAGGTTTAGTTGGAGCTATTGCACTTGCATGTGTTGCCTTAATCTGCTTCATTATTATTTTATTCGCTCTTCAAGACAGTCTTCCAGGAGCAGAAGCTAGAGCAATGCGCGCTCAAATTCAACAACTTTCGAATGAAAACGAAAAACTGCAGAAAGTATCTACAGAGCTCGAAAACGAAGTTAAGAGACTCACAGACAACGTGAATGAATTTCAATCAGCGTTGGGCCGCTTAGGAGATCTAAGCTCAGCTATGGAGAAACATACAGAAACTTCAGAAGGACTTTCTGTAAAATGCATAGAAATACTAAACGTGTTTCAAAGTTTGAAACTAGAAATGCAAGAAGCGTTAAGACCTGTTTCTGATTTAACAGCCGCCATACGTTCGCTACTTACTAAAGAAGATATACAAAAATTAACCAATCAAATGGCAGCACTAACACAAGAACTTCAAGAAACTCGAATAAATATAGATCAAGCTAATCTAGTACTACAAACTATACAAAGAAACATAGAGACTGAACGAAACGTACTCATAGAACTTCAACGACAAGAGGAGACACTACGAGAGGTTCTTGCAGAACTTCAAGCTGCGGCGGGAGCAGCAAGAGAAGCTCAAGAGCAGCTAGTTCAAGGCGTTCAGAATGCATTACAACAACAACAACAAGATAACAACCAAGAAGGAGGAGTAGGAGGAGCTGTTGTTGTTGGTGCTGAAGGAGGTGCTGGTCAGAATGATAACGATGAGCAGAACGATGAAAATGTAGGCCAAGAATAATCTCTTTGTTTTTCTCAATTGGGCGAGAGTTTCTCTCGCCTTTGCTATTATCTTTATAAGAGCAAAATCTCATCTTGAGGTTTTTCTTTTTTCTCTATAGCATTTTTTTATGCAGTCAAAACCTTCAAAAAAACTATCCTCATCTTGCAATAAATCTACGTCTTGGGATCCTGTAGCTAAAAGTTACCATAATTTAGTGCAAACCAAAGGACACTACTACCATAAAGAAGTGATACTCCCTAAACTTCTCTCTGCTCTTTCTTTAACTTCAGAGTCTTCTATTTTCGATCTTGGTTGCGGCCAAGGAATCTTTGAACGAGCTATTCCTAAAACATGTAACTACTTAGGAGTAGACATCTCTCCGAATCTCATTACCATAGCAAAAAAACTTCGCAAATCAAAATCTCACCAATTTCTAATACACGATGCAAATCAGCCTCTACAAAATTATACATCTTCGTTTTCCCATGCTGTAGCAATCCTTTCTTTACAAAATATGCGCACTCCAGAACAAGCCATACAAAACGCTGCTGCATATCTTACTCCTCTAGGGCAGTTCTTTATGATCCTAAATCACCCTTGTTTTAGAATTCCAAGAGCCTCCTTTTGGCATTATATAGAAGATAAGAAACTTATGACACGCCAGATAGAACGCTATCTCTCTCCAATGATCATCCCTATCTCAGCCAATCCTGGAAAAAAACAATCTGCTTCTACTCTTTCTTTTCATTTCCCCTTAAGCTTTTGGACTAAAGCTTTAACTTCAAACGGCTTTGCTATTCATAATATTGACGAATGGATATCCCCAAAAAGATCTACGGGGAAACGAGCAAAAGCTGAAAACCTTTGTCGGCAAGAGTTCCCATTATTTCTTATGATTTCAAGTATTAAAATAAAATAGAAATAAAGAGTTTCAAACATACCGATTTTTTACTAAAAAATCGCAGTTTTTTATAAGATAAATAAAAAACACGCCCCATTTCTTTATGTTTCGAAAATTTTCTCTCTTCAAAAAACAACGCACCAAGAAGAAACAAAAAAGTTTTCGAAAAAATAAAATCTATAAAACCCTGCTTCTATCTCTTAAAATTTTAGGACGCAATGAAATAACAAAAGAAGCATGTTCTCTGAGTTATTATGGATTGCTCTCTTGCATCCCCATTCTAGTATTCTTTTTGCGTCTTTCTCGTCACCTTTTTATAAACACAGGATGGCAAGAATGGCTCATCATCAAATTTCCTGAATATAAAGAACCTATTCAAGCAATCATTGAAGTTGCTAAAGACTCTCATCAAGAAAGTAACATTGGTCTTGTTCTTGTTGGAAGTTTCTTTGTTTTTTGTTGGTCTGGAATCCTCATGCTTCTTTCTCTAGAAGACGGATTGAATAAAATTTTTAGAACAGGTTGGACTCCAATATCTCCAAGAAGGCTTATCTCTTATCTGATTATCACTCTCGTTAGCCCCATGATCTTCATTATTATTTGTGGCTCATGGGTTTATATTACCCAAATTATACCCATACAATATTCTCGATTCTTCAATTTTAGTCATTCAATGACAACCATCTACCTACTTTCAAGAATGACCTCTTATTTGCTGTTATACTTCATTTTATTTTGCTTATATTCTTTCCTACCTCGAGCTACTGTACAAAAATCTTCTGCATTAATTTCTTCCTTAATTGTAGGAAGCATATGGGTTGTTTTCCAAAAAGCTTTCTTTTGCTTACAAGCTCATCTATTTAACTATAGCTTTACCTACGGCGCTCTGGTCGCTCTTCCTTCAATTCTTCTTCTATTTTATTCCTATGCAACTATCTATCTCTTTGGGGGAGCATTAACCTTTGCTATTCAAAATCGTAGCTGCTCATTTACTCTCCCAAGAAACAAGCCTCTTCCTGATTGTTATGTTAAACTTGTAACAACAACTTATATCTTGGCTTTCATGACAAAATGTTTCAACACAGCTCTCCCATCACCAACAGCAAAATCCATAGCACAACGCTCTAACATCCCTATTGGAGAAATAACTCAGAGTCTTAATATCTTAGAATCAGAAAATCTAGTTTTTTCTCACAATAAAAAATATCAACCTACCTATAACCTCGCAGAACTCACTATTAAGGATATTATACAAAAACTCATTCACTCTGAATCTATTCCTTCTACAGATAAAACCATTAATCTTATACAGACAAAATTAGCCAAGATTCTTCAAGAAACTTCTAATAGCAAAAACAACCTTACTTTAATGGAAATAGCCAAACACCTAAGATGAAACGAAAATTTTGGAATAAATTTTTAGGCATATGTTTAGGCTTTGGAATTCCCTTAGTTTTCTTAGGGTATTTGCCAACATTTCTTTCAAAAGGGTCAGGAAAATACTTGCTCTTTTCTATAATTCACAAAGAAACGCAATATTCTTGTGATATTGAAGAACTGAAACTCTCTTGGTTTGGTCCTCAAAAAGCAAAAAAAATTAAAATTTTAGGAGAGGGTGATGAAACAGAGGTTTTCACTGCAGATTCTGTACAGATAGATGGATCTTTAATTCGACTTCTTCTCTATAGAAAACCTAAAGGATTGAAGCTTTATGGATGGTCCCTAAAAATTAACGAGCCACAAACCATAAATCACTCCTCTTTCTTAAGTCATTTTGATCCCGGGATTTTTCTTTCCTATCTGAAAAAAAGTGATGTTCTTTCAGAGCATGGTTCTATTTTCATGAAGACTCTTTCAGGATCTTCGTTATCTGTATCTGGATTTTATCTTGAAAAAACTTCAGAAAAAATCATCTTAAAAAGTGTTGCCTCTGAAGGAGATCTTTCTGGAAAAGTTTTTATAGAAAGCACTCTTTCTCCAAAGATAAGCATCGCAGCAGAATTCTCTTCTGTCCCTACAGCCTTCCTAAGACTCTTCATTGCTTCTCCATTCTGGGATAACCTACTTTCTCATGAAGAAATCTTTAATCTAACAGCATCTGCAACGCATACACATGATGGGAAAATCCTTATGACTGTGGTAAGTCAAGGAAATCAAATTCAAACGAAACTACAAGGGCACATCCACAATCTTACTTTTTATATTATAGAAGGGAGCTCTTCCTTTATTAAGCTGCAACCAAAAATTGCAACAGCTCTCTGCTCTTCTCTACTACCTCTATCAGGAAATATTACAAGTCAATACATTCACGCATATATTTCAAAAGCAAAAATTCCTTTAAACATTTTTGAATGGCCTCTTATTGAAATTTCTTCTGAAGCAACCCTACCTGAGGTTTTCCTATTTCCAGAAAATCCCAACTCCTCTATTCAATTTCGAGATACACAAATAAATATTAAGAAAGTATCTGCGTTCACAGACATTCGTTATTCTGCATCACCAATTTTTGGAAACGCATCACCATCTCATCTAAATGGAACTGTTCGTATTCATAATAAAAAACATTATGCTGAATTCCGTCTGCAACAAGCAATGCTCCCCCATACTTATTTGAGAGCGTTATTTCCTAAGTCCCTTCTTGTCGATCCAACCTTAGAATCCCCCTATTATTCCCTAGAAGTTAGAGGACTCTATAAAAATTCTCTATTACAAGCCCAAGCCCATCTTGATAATCCCTCTCTAAAGCTTTCTTGCTCTGCATCAGGTAGTCCTCAAGCCTTACATTTTGAAGGAGAAGGAACCTATATCCTTATGGATAAATGGAAAAATCATCTCTCTCCTCTTTTTTCTCAAATAAATCTTTCTTTTTCAGGAAAGTCTCATATTGCACAAAAACACCTGTTTTTCCCGAAATTCTCAGGAAAAATTTCTGCAGGAGAAAATGAACTCTCTCTTCATGCTAAATTTGGGAATTCCAGCGAACCTATAAAAGCTGAAACAACCTCTCTTCTTATTCATGGAAAGCTGGCATCCCTACCTTTAAATCTTTTTTCCGAAAAATTAGCTCCTCTTCAACTCAATAAAGCAAACTTCTCTATACATTCAGACGGAGCCAAATCTATTAAAAAAGGAAACCTACAAGCTCTTATTGACAATCCTAAAGACGACTCACTACCCTCAATTCGAATTCACATTCCAGAAATCTTATTTTCTACTTCAGACTCTGAATTTACGGATTTTAAAAATCTCAAAATTCAGGGTAACGGAGAAATTACTTCTCTACCCTTAGATGTTATTTCAAAGATCTATGGTAAGGATGCTATAATCTCTACTTATTTTGGATCTACGGGAGATTTGACATTCTCTGGTCAATATACCCCTAAAGAAAAAGAACACTTAACTCTATTCTCAACGCTTACCTCCGAAGCTCTTTCTGGTGAATTCAATCTGATCATGGATTCCTCTATGATGTTATCCCCAAAAACTGAAGGTACACTACAATGGGAAATCTCACCAAACCGCTATGCAAGTTTTTTTGAAAATACCTCTTCTTTACCTACATGCATGCTTCATAGAACAGCTACTATTCGCTTGGACATTGCTAAACTCGCTTGTGCTAAAACCTATTCTGGCCTTTCTTGCCTAACATTACTTGGATCGGGTTTACTCGAGGGAACGCTCTCCGCCCATCCCTTAATCTTTTATGACTATGTTTCCAAAGAAACATTCATCATAGATAACTTTGCAGGCTCCATTCGTGCAAACAATCTCGATACAAATCTCGAATATGATTTAAAAGGGACCTGCCTTGCACCAGGAAGTCAAACAGTTAAAATATCATCTGAGTTCTCTCTAAAAGGAGAAGTCAACCATCTCTTTACACCTTCAAAAAGAGAATTTTCTCAAACTACAGAGTGGAAATACATCCCCTCATCTTTTATTACGGGGATTGTGCCTATATCCCCGACAGTAAAAGCTAAAATCTCTTCTCTTGCAGGACCAAGAATTGATGTTTCTATAACGAATCACTTTGTACAAGGCAAAGGTTCAATAAATATTCTTGTCGACTCTGAAAATCTTCAAGCTCAAATTCCCCTTATCTTTACAGAAAAAGCTATCCTTCTTCAGGACAACTTAAAAGCAAATCTCCATATTAATGAGGCTATAAATAAAGCTTTTCTCCAAGAATTCAATCCTCTTATTTCAGGAAATGCCTATTCGCAATACCCTGTTACCCTAGAAGTAGACAAACACAACTTTTATCTTCCCATCCGTCCCTATTCATTCGAAAAGTTTCATATCCAATCAGCAAGTTTAGATATTGGGAAAATTTCAATTGCTAATACAAAAACTATGCACGCCCTCTTTCAATTCTTAGATATTGAAGAGCAAAAACAATTTGTAGAGAGCTGGTTTACTCCCATATTCTTTTCCGTCCAAAAAGGCTCTATTATCTGCTCTCGTTTTGATGCCCTTATCGATAACAGAATCCGTTTAGCTCTTTGGGGAAAAACAGATATTCCTAATGACAAAATTTTTATGACTTTGGGAATAGATCCTGAAGTTATTAAAAAATATTTCCATAATACTTCGTTAAGAACTAAAGATTTCTTCCTAATAAAAATCCGAGGTTCAATCTCTTCTCCAGAAGTAGATTGGTCTTCAGCATACGCACGCATTGCCCTTTTGAAGAGTTATAACCTTGCAGCTCCCTTTAATAATCTTGCGGATAAACTTTTCTCTTCCCTAGGAAGCACTACGCCACCACAAACAACATCCCCACTTCCCTGGGAAAAAACCTCTCCTCCACAAGCAGAAAAACATCAAAATAAACCTTAAAGACCTCTGTATGTCATTCATGCAATACATTCGTGCCACTGGGAAGGGCGCTTTCTTTAAAGAGACCATGTCGACATATCAAGATATTGAGAGATAGGATGATCCACATGCAACCCTCCATCACGACAATCATAAGCACTTACAATCACACCTTGATCTATAAGATAAATGCGATCCATAGAGCTTTGTACAAATGGAATATCATGTGTTGATATTCCAATAGCTAATCCTTGATCTCGCAAATCATCCAAGAGTCGCTTAAACAAAACTGTAGAAAAAGGATCCAAAGCAGATGTCGGTTCATCAAAAAGAAGTGTGCGTTTCCCTAAGCATAAAGAGCGTACAATAGCAACTCGCTGTTTTTGTCCTCCAGAAAGCTGAGAAGGATACCTCTCTATCAAACCTTCTATTCCTAAAAGTTGCAAAAAAATCTGAGCACAATCTTTTGCTTCTTCATGTTTTTTCCTTTTTATATGCACTTGAGGATGCACGCAGTTTTCTAAAACAGTCATATGAGGAAACAGCTCTGGCTGTTGAAAAACCAAAGCAGGAGTTTCTTCACTTAAAAAAATTTCTCCGGCAGAAGGTTGTATTAATCCAACAAGAGTACGCAATAATGTTGTTTTTCCTGAGCCACTCTTCCCGACAAATAACGTAATATGCCCACATTCTAAAAAAAAAGAGACATTTGATAAAACTTGCTTTCCTTGTACTCTACAAGTAAGATTTTCAACTCTGATACTCATGTTTTCCTCTCTCAAAGACTCTAGCTACATAAGAAAAAGTCGTTGTCATTACTAAATAAAGAGCTGCGCAAAGGCCATACATCTCCATAGGATTAAGTTCCCGAGAAACAATATCTTTTGAAACCTTTGTAAGTTCAGGAATTCCTACTACCATTAAAATGCTACTCTCTTTAATCAAAGCAACGAACTCATTCATTAAAGAAGGAAGAATATTTCTAAAAACTTGAGGATAAAGAATAAAAAGAAACGCTTGATGAGGCTTGTATCCTAAAACTTTTGCAGTTTCCCACTGACCTATAGGTAGAGCATTTATACCCCCTCGGATATTTTCAGCAAGATATGCAGCAGAATTTATGCTCAAAGCTATAATGCCTGCCACTAAAGGCGAAGGGTCTAAATGAATAACTGAAGGTAAACCAAAATAAATAATAAGGATTTGAATAAACAAAGGGGTCCCACGAACTATTGTGACATAGCTATTCCCAAAAAATTTTATAATCCTAAAAGAAAAATAACGAGATGTTAAAGTTCCTATAATCAATCCTAAAATAGATCCACAAAGAATCGCAACTGCACTAATTCCCATTGTATAAAGGCTTCCACGAAACAATAACTTTGCAGATTCGACCCAATGTTCCATAAACGCTATGAATATTTATTCAACGAAAAGCATAATTATGTAATCAATCCACACTAACTTGCAAGAAGTTTGCTAGAATTTCTGCTAAAAGTGAAGGTTGCTTCTCCCGAACAGGAGCAACAAAAATTGTATCATCTCCAGCCAAAGTACCTAAAATCTCTTCACTAAACCTTTTATCTAAAAGACCAGCAACCCACGATGCTGACCCTGGAGCTGTACGAATTACAACCATAAAAGTATTGTAACGAATAGAAAGTACCAAAAAACAAGCTTTAGCTTCTTCCACATTCTCTGGTAATGCATAACGATATCCCTCATCTCCTCGAATTTTAACAGCTTGAATCCTGCGTAACCATCGAGAAATTGAAGACTGCGTCATAGAGATTCCCAATGTAGAAAATTTCTCACATAATTCTTCTTGAGTAGAAGCGCCTTCCTTAATTAAAATTTTCTTTAACACTTCCTCTATAGCTAATTTCTTTTTCATCCTACCCTCATTCAAGTTTTACTTGCTCATATTCAAATCTCCTTCTTACTATAGAAGGAAATTCCTACTCTTTTTGGTTTTTATGCTCACCTTAGGTCTAGAAAGCTCCTGTGACGAGACTGGTTGTGCTATAGTTAATGATAATAAAAAAATATTAGCAAATATTGTTGCATCCCAAAAAATTCACGCTACCTATGGAGGCGTTGTACCGGAACTTGCTTCCCGAGCTCACCTCCAAAACTTTCCTACTATTGTCCAATGTGCCCTTGATCAAGCCCAACTCACCTTAAAAAATATAGACCTAATTGCCGTTACCCATACACCAGGACTCATCGGTTCTCTATCAGTTGGAATACACTTTGCAAAAGGTCTTGCTCAAGGATTAAAAATTCCTTTAATCGGAGTAAACCATGTAGAAGCTCATCTTTATGCAGCCTATATGGCCGCAGAAAATGTTAGTTTTCCCGCTCTAGGACTAATCATCTCAGGAGCTCACACAGCTATGTTTCTTATGAACTCTCCCGACTCTTATCAACTCATAGGAAAAACTCGAGACGATGCCTTGGGAGAAACTTTCGATAAAGTAGGACGTTTTTTAGGTCTACCCTATCCTGGTGGAGCTTTAGTAGAAAAATTTGCAGAGCAAGGGGATGAAAACTCATATCCTTTTTCCCCATCAAAAATTCCTGGTTATGATTTCTCTTTCAGTGGATTAAAAACAGCAGTTCTCTATGCAATTAAAGGCAAGAATAGCAATCAGCGCACCCCATTTCCAAAACTCTCTGAAAAAGAAAAAGCAAATATTGCAGCCTCTTTTCAAAAAACTGCTTGTATAACTATTGCACAAAAAGTCTCCATTGCTATACAAGAGTTTTCTTGTCAATCTATGCTTGTTGGCGGGGGAGTAGCAAATAATACTTATGTCAAAACAGTCTTACAAACTGCCTGCGGCGTTCCCTTATATGTTCCTCCACCAGACCTTTGCTCAGATAATGCCGCTATGATTGCCGGTCTAGGAGGACAATGCTTTCCAAACAACGGAAAAACCCAAGACATTCTACCATGCGCAAGATTTCAATGGGAGTTTGTTTCAACCTCTTCTTAATCTCGTCTCTGATGTTACAAAGTTGTGAAAACAAGCACTCTGCTCCTAAACATATCGCCCTCAGCATGAGAGAAGATCCCCGTTCTCTAGATCCCAGAGAAGTGCGGCTTCTTGCAGACATCAACCTAATTAAACAAATTTATGAAGGTCTTGTTCAAGAAAATCCTCAGACAAAAGAAATAGAGCCAGCTCTTGCAAAAAGCTTCACAATTTCTGAAGACAAAATGACATACACATTTCATCTTCGCAAGGCTTTCTGGAGCAATGGAGATCCCATTACAGCCTACGATTTTGTCGATTCATGGAAACAGGTCGTTACACAAGAAGTTGTAGGTATCTACGCATTTGCTTTTGCTCCATTAAAAAATATCACAAAAATACAGAAAGGTTCTCTTCCTCTCGATCACATCGGATTTGAAGCTCTTGATAAAACTACCCTAAAAGTATCTCTAGAACAACCGACCTCACACTTTTTAAGACTTCTTTCCCTTCCTATATATTTTCCTACTCATGCTTCACAAAGAAACTCTCACCACTCACAACTACCTATCACAAGCGGAGCTTTCTTCCCAAAAGAAACCAAGCAAAAACAATGGTTAACTCTCTTCAAAAATCCTTACTACTACAAACAAGATCAGGTTAAAACTCAGACAATTAAAATTCATTTTGTTCCTGACTCTAACACAGCATCCCTCCTCTTTAATCAAGGTAAACTCAACTGGCTAGGCCCTCCTTGGGGAGATCGTATTCCTTTAGAAGCCCAAGCAAATCTTCAAACTCAAGGCTATCTTCATGTATTCGATGTAGCGGCAACTTCATGGTTGGTATTCAATACACACAAATTTCCTTTAAATCATCAAAAGCTTCGTCAAGCTCTCGCTTTTGCTATAGATAAAGACATTATAGTCTCCTCTCTATTTATCGACGCTGTTAAGCCTGCTCAACACCTAATCCCTCACCATATTCATAGCTATCCAGAAGAAACTTCTCTAAATACACAACAGCGCAAAATCTTAGCAAAAAAACTATTTAATGAAGCTCTAGAAGAACTCCAAATCTCTCCAAGAAATTTTGAAAATCTTTGTCTTTCTTTTTCTGCAGGAGCTTCAATAAATCCCCTTCTTGCTCAGCTAATCCGTCATCAATGGAAGGAAACCTTCGGATTTACGATCCCTTTATCTGGAAAAGAGTTTTCTCTACTACAAGAAGATCTCGCAAGCAAAAACTTTTCTTTTGCAATTGGAGGTTGGTATGCAGACTTTTCAGATCCTATGGCATTCCTCTCTATTTTTACTTCAGGGATTTCTCCCTATACCATAGATAATCAAACATTCTTAAACCTCGTCTCTACTATACAACATGAACACGACTATTTAACTCGACAATCTCTTGTATCACAAGCAGCTATCTATTTAGAGTCTCTTCATATTGTTGAGCCAATCTATCATGACTCCTATCATTTTGCTCTAAATAAAAAATTTTCTAACTTAGAGTTTTCCTCAACAGGAACTATAGATTTACGCTATACTGAAGAATCTTAATTTAAAATATCCTCTCACTTGAAAGAAAACCTTCGGACGTAGTAAAAGGTTTGTCGTAAAAAAACACTCATACACCACTTTATTCGATCCTTTCTTAAAAATATGTATAGATCAGCAGATAAGGGAGTGCTCTGGTCAGTTCTTTTCAAGAGTTTCTTGCAAAGCCTTTTTCTTCTCCTACTTCTTACCTTTTCCTTCGGATGTTCTTCCACAACATCGTCTCTAGGAACTTTTGCTGTAAATATGAAGTATCCTCCCCAGTCTTTTGACCCAAGACAAACACGACTATTTGCAGATCAGACTCTTATCCGTCACATGTACGAGGGTCTCCTACAGGAAAATTCACAAACGGGGGATATTGAGCTAGCTCTAGCAAAAGACTACACTATTTCTGAAGATAAAACTACTTACACTTTTCATCTAAAAAACGTCTTCTGGAGCAACGGCGACCCAATCACTTCCCAAGACTTCGTAGAGTCTTGGGAACAGGTTATCCGAAAAAATATAGTTTCCATACAAAGTCACACCTTTTATCCAATAAAAAACGCCAAAGATATCTTGGAAGATAAGTGCTCTACTCAGTCTCTTGGAATAGAATCTCCTGATCCACAAACTTTAATAGTAAGCTTAGAAACTCCTTGCGCTCATTTCTTACGACTACTTACGCTTCCTGTATTTTATCCCGTTCATAAAACTCTTCGTGAAAATCCTTCTTCGAAAAAACTTCAAATCACTAGTGGGGCTTTTTATCCTTCAGACCAACAAAATCAACAGTGGCTTTGCCTCTCTAAAAATCCTTTTTATCACGAAAAACATCGTGTTCACCTGAAAAAGATCTTAATCTATTTTGTTGCAGATCCCCATACTGCAGCCCTACTCTTCCAGCAAAAAAAACTTCATTGGCTAGGCCCTCCTTGGGGAGAGCCCATTCCTATAGAAATTTCTTCGTTTCTTGATTCTCAAGGAAAACTACTAAGTATAGCAGGAAATACTACGACAAGACTTATCTTTAATATAGAAAGAAGCCCATGGAGTCATCCTAAACTTCGAAAAGCACTAGCTCTTTCTATAGATAAAGAAGCCCTTGTTCACATAGTCTTTCAGGATTTAGCCGAACCTACGGACCATATCCTTCATCAAAAATTCTATCCAAAGCCCTATCCTAAGCGTCATAGCCAAGCTAAACGTTCTATAGAAGCAAAAAAACTATTTGAAGAGGCTCTCCAAGAACTTCAAATCTCCAGAAAAGATCTTGAAAATGAAGAAATTGCTTTTTCTACACTCTCATTTTCCTATGAAAAAATTGCCCAACTTCTAAGAGAGCAATGGAAGGAAACTTTAGGAATCACCCTTCCTCTAGCAGGAAAAGAATTTTCTGTGCTACAGCAGACTCTACAATCAAAACAATATTCTCTAGTCATTAGCCAATGGCTTGCAAATTTTATAGATCCTATGGCGACTTTTTCCGCTTTCCTATATCCTCAAGGAACTATTCCTTACAGTTTAAATGATTCTCATTTCCAAGCTCTACTTACAGCACTATCTCAAGAGCATATCCCGAGTAAAAGAGATACTCTCATTATTGAGTCACTAGATTATTTAGAAAGAAAACATATTCTAGAACCCTTATGTATCCCAAACCTAAGATTCTCATTGAACAAAAAACTTAAGAATCTTAACCTTCATGGCAGGCGCGTAGCAGACCTTCGTTTTGTAGAAGATCTTGGGTAACATTCATTCTTTTCTTAGATGCAAAAAATTCTTTAAGAATTATACTATGTCAATTTTGTGGATCTTAGTAATCCTGACATCGTCTCTTTTATCTGGTTGTTTTTTTTCACAAACACACTCATCCTCATCACATTTAAATATTGCTATTTATGCTGATCCTATTTTATCTCCAGCACAAGCTAGAAAGGCTCAAGATCTCTCTTTAGCAAAACTTCTTTTTGAGGGCCTCTTAAGAGAAAATCCTGAAAAAAAAGATTTTATAGAATTCGCTCTAGCCAGCAGTTATACCTCAGATAAAGAACATAAGAAATATACTTTTTATCTTAAAGATAATGTCCTATGGAGCGACGGAACTCCAATAACATCTCAAGATATTCTTGAAGCTTGGGAATATTCTCAAGCTCACACTATTCATTATAAGATCTTCCAAGGACTTTCTTTCTATGCTTCATCAGCCACTTCTGTTACGGTTATTTCAGATACCCCTAATCCCGATTTACCAAAACTTTTAGCTTTTCCTGCCTTCTTTATCTATAAGCCTTTAAATTCCCGAATTTTTAGCGGACCATTTGTTATTAAAGAATACACTCCCAGCCAAAATTTATTTCTAACTAAAAATCCTTATTATTACGACTTCAATGCTGTTGTTATTGATTCTATACAACTTACTGTTCTCCCAGACATCCATACAGCAAAGCATCTCATGACTCGAGGCAAAATTCATTGGGTTGGACAACCATGGCATCAAGGCATTCCCAAAGAATTCCTAGCGCATTCAAAATCTTTGTACTATAGTTATCCTGTAGAAGGGACCTTTTGGCTTGCACTAAATATAAAAGCGCCTCAACTCACAAATCTCGCAAATCGCCTTAGAATCGCTGCAGCTATAAATAAATCAGCGCTAATTCAAGAGGCTTTAGAAGGAAGACAACAGCCTGCCTATTCTCTATCAAAGGGCTCTACAAAATTTACTACCTACACGCAACAATCTCAACCGACATTTCTAGAAAATATAACCCTCACTCTAACCTATCCTATAGAAATTATCCGCTGCCAGAGGATTGCAGAAGTCCTCAGAGAGCAGCTCAAACCCAAAGGGATCCATCTTCATCTTGAGGGGTTGGAATATCATTGCTTCTTAAATAAAAGAAATCTATACGACTATGTCATCACTACACAAACAGAAGTAGCCCATTACCCAAATGCTCACCTACAACCCAACGAAAGACACAAACTCTGTAATATAGAGGTTATTCCTCTATACCACATGCATTATGATTACTTGTCCTCACGTCCTATAAAAAATGTACTTTATAATGCTTCTGGAGCGGTAGATCTTAAGTATGCATTCTTAGGCTAGCAACCTAACTCCATAAGTGCAATTTTTTTTCATTGAAGGGACGAAACGTCCTCAGTATACTAACTGCGAGGAAGTATCTTTAATTAAAAATCTTTTTATTCATAAGGTATTCTCTTCTTAATGACACCCTATTCCAATCAAAGAGAAAGTAATTGTAAATCTACTAAGAAATAATCCAAGACTCAAAAAAATAAGGTGTCTTAAGAAAAATTTCATAAATGAATAGTAAGACCTTCTTGAAGCCTATCCTATGGAAAACAAACGATACAAAATTTTCAAGACAACCTTTACAAAGCTTTATTTTCTCTTAGCTTTCGGGATATCAAGTTGTGCTCAAACTCATGTAACGAATAAAAATAGCTCATTAACAATAGCCATGAGCTATGATCCTATTTCATTAGATCCTCGAAGTGTTTATCTTGCAAAAGACATTTCGATAGCAAAAGCTCTCTATGAAGGCCTTACAAGAGAAACGTCCTCAGGAATCCAACTGGCTCTTGCTGATTCTTATACCTTATCTACTGATAAAAGAACCTATACCTTCACTCTAAAATCCACATCTTGGAGCAATGGAGATCCATTAACAGCATATGATTTCGAAGAATCTATAAAACAACTCTACACCAATTCAGCTATTCCTGCTGTGCACACCCTCCTTAACACATTAGAAAATTCTCAAGAGATCTCTAACAACAAACTTCCTATAGAAAAGCTTGGAATTTATGCTAAAGATGAGACTACATTAGAAATTTCTCTAGAGAAACCTATAACCTACTTCTTAGAAATTTTAGCTCATCCAACATTCTATCCCGTACATAAATCCCTGAGAGAATACTATAAAAATTCTAAAAAAAGCTTTTTGAATGTATCCAATGGACCTTTTATATTAAAAAAATATCAACCACAAAACTCTCTTATCTTAGAGAAGAACACCAGATATTACGATTTTCATTCCGTATATCTAGAAACCATAACCTTCAAAGTCGTCACAGACCCTCGAACAGCACTAAAACTCTTACAAAATCAGACTATTGATCTCATAGGCGCACCATGGAGCTCTGCAATTATAAAAGAGGCACAGAAAAAACTCCCTCAAGAAAAGGTCCATACATATCCTGTTTTTGGAACCACAATGCTTATCTATAACTTTGCAAAACCTCTATTACAAAATAAAGCGTTAAGAAAAGCTTTGGCCTATGCTATTGATAAAGAGGCCCTCTTGCAATTTGTGAACCTTGGAAAACCCGCTCATTCTTTAATTCCTCCAGGATTATCGCAACTTCCTGCTCCGACATTTTTATCCTTAGAAGAACGTCACACAAAAGCTCGACAATATTTTGAAGAAGCAAAAAAAGAACTTTCTGACAAACAACTAGCGGAACTCTATCTACTCTATCCTGTAGAAGCTAACAACTTCTCAGCTATCGCACAAAATATCCAACAACAAATCAAAAAAGTCTTAGGATTACACATTCCTATTCAGGGAACAGAGTACCATTGTTTCTTAGAGCAAAGAAAACATGGAGATTTTTTCATAGCAACAGGAGGATGGATTGCTGAATACCAAAATCCTATGACATTTCTTGCTATTCTTGGTGATCCTCATGATCTTACAAAATGGAAAAATCATGATTATGAAACATTTTTAAAAATACAAAAAGAACTTGGAGGTTCAGAAAACACTAAATTAGCAGAAACTCTTATTGATCAAGAAATGCCGATCATTCCCCTATACCACTGTGACTACATCTATGCTACAAATTTACAAATTAAAAATATCTTTCACTCTCCTTTAGGTTATGTTGATTTCAAGGAAGCCCAAATTATTAAAAATCCCCTACAATGAAATTTAAAGGATTTTTTCTAAGGAACCTAACTTCTTCATCTCAATTTTTTATATTGAAGCTAGAAAAAAGCTAAAATATAATATTAAAAAAGTTTTAGAGGTCTTTTTCTCTTATTAAAACAAATTTAACAGCAGGTCTCCCCTATGTTTTCATATATAAAAAAACGACTTCTATTCAATTTTCTCTCCCTATGGATCGTGCTGACTCTCACATTTTTTGTTATGAAAACAATTCCTGGAGACCCTTTTAATGACGAAAGCTGTAACGTTCTTTCTGAAGAAACCTTACAAATACTAAAAACACGATATGGTCTAGATAAACCCTTATACGTACAGTATATCCTTTACCTACAATCTCTACTTAAACTCGAATTCGGAAATTCTTTAGTCTATAAAGATCGCTCCGTAATAAGTATTATTTCCTCGGCATTCCCAGCTTCAGCAATCCTAGGAATTCAAAGTTTGATTCTCTCTATTGGAGGGGGGATTACCTTGGGAGCTTTAGCAGCTCTAAAAAAGAAAAAGCAAGGACGCTATATTCTTAGCGCATCCATCTTACAAATCTCCATTCCTGCTTTTGTTTTTGCCACTCTTATGCAGTACATATTTGCAGTAAAGCTTCCCTTATTACCAGTAGCTTGTTGGGGAAGTTTCGCTCATACGATTCTGCCAACTCTAGCTCTTGCAGTTACTCCCATGGCATTTATCACACAACTTACCTTTTCTTCAGTATCTTCAGCGTTAACTAAAGACTATATTCTTCTAGCTTATGCAAAAGGCCTGTCGTCTCTGAAAGTCATTCTCAAACATATCCTTCCTTATGCTCTATTCCCAACAATCTCGTATTCAGCATTCCTCATTACAACAGTTTTAACAGGAACCTTTGCCATAGAAAGTATCTTTTGTGTTCCAGGACTAGGAAAATGGTTTATTTGTAGTATTAAACAAAGAGATTACCCCGTAATTCTAGGTTTAGCAGTATTTTATGGTACTCTATTTATGCTAACTTCTCTTCTTTCAGATATTCTTCAAGCCATTATTGATCCTCAGATTCGTTACAATTACAGGAAGCAAAACAAAAGAAAAAAAAACTATCCTTATAAATTATCTTAAATTAGAAAATTCCCTCTTTAGCTTAAAAAGAGACTGGACGATAGAGTCGGTCAATCAACTTAAAATCCTTATCCAAGAAGGTATATGGACAAAACCTTTTCCACCTCATCCTTAAGTGTATGGAAACGCATTCGCAATAACAAAATGCTTCTATTAGGTTTAGGATCTCTTTCTATACTGACTTTTGGAGCTATATTGTTACCTTGGATTTATCCTTATTACGAACTTACATCTCTAAATGATACTTTAGCTCCCCCTAGCCTACGCTTTCCTTTTGGAACAGACTCTCTAGGCAGATGCATGCTAGCAAGAACTCTACAAGGTCTTCGCCTTTCTCTTCTCATAGCTTTAATAGCTACATTCATAGATGTATGTATAGGATTGCTTTGGTCCACACTTGCTATATTTGGAAATCAAAAACTTAATTTCCTAATGATGCGCACTACTGAAATTCTCTATTCTATACCACGTATTCCTATAGTAATTCTTTTACTCGTGATCTTCAATCACGGTATTTTTCCTCTTGTTCTAGCCATGACAATAACCGGTTGGATTCCAATATCCAGAATTATCTATGGGCAATTCTTACTTCTACAGAATAAGGGTTTTGTTCTCTCTGCAAAAGCCATGAACGCCTCTACTTTTCATATTCTAACAAAGCACCTAATTCCTAACACTCTAGCTCCAATTATTTCTACGCTTATTTTTACTATTCCAGGGGCCATCTATACAGAAGCTTTTATCAGTTTTCTCGGCCTTGGTATTCAACCTCCTCAAGCGAGCTTAGGGACTCTTGTAAAAGAAGGAATCAATGCCATCGACTATTACCCATGGCTATTTTTTTTCCCTTCGTTTTTTATGATAGCCTTATCTATCAGCTTTAATCTTATTGGAGAAGGAGCTAAGGTCTTATTCATTGAGGAGGACTTCCATGAATGATGATTCCCTATTAAATATTTCTGACCTTTCAATTATTTCTGAAAATCCTGATAAAGTCTTGATTCAAAGACTCTCTATGAAATTAAAAAAACAACGCAGTCTCGCTCTTATTGGCGAAAGTGGCTCGGGAAAAACAACGATTACTAAAGCTATTTTAGGCTTCCTACCCAGCAATTGCAAAATCATAGAAGGGAAAATTATATTTGATGGAACAGACCTTGCTCAGCTCTCGCAAAAAAATTTCTATAATATTCGTGGAAAAAAAATTGCTACAATCCTGCAAAATGCTATGGGTTCTTTGACTCCCTTCATGCGCATAGGTGAGCAGATCTCAGAAACCCTCCAACAACATCATCAACACATGAGTAAAAAAGAGGCCTACGAAAAAGCTCAAGACCTTCTTTCTAGCGTCTATATCCCAAATCCCCAACGCTGCCTATATCAATATCCTTTTGAACTTAGTGGTGGTATGCGTCAAAGAGTTGTAATTGCCATAGCCTTATCATGCTCTCCAGAACTTATTCTTGCCGACGAGCCAACTACAGCTCTTGATTCCGTATCCCAAGCTCAAGTTCTAAGAATTCTTCATAAACTTCATAAACAAAACCAATCTGCCATGATTCTTGTTACACACAACCTCGCTCTAGTAACAGAGTTATGTGATGATATTGCTATTATCAACAACGGAAAAATCGTAGAAACTGGGAGCGTACAAGAAATCTTCTCATCTCCTCAGCACCCCTATACCAAACAACTCCTCAATGCAGTTTCTAAAATCCCTATGAAAAAAAATACTACTTTTATCTTAAAAAATAAGTTTCAAAAATATTTTTCTCCTAAGATGGTAGCACATGACTGATCTTGTTACCCTAAAAAACCTTTCTTTATCCATTCGTAATCAAAAAATTTTAAGTAATATTAATCTAACATTAACACGAGGAGAATGCGTGACCATTGTTGGAGCTAGTGGTTCTGGAAAATCTACTCTTGCTCTTGCTATTCTTGGACTCCTAAAACCTTCAGAAGGTTCTATAATTTTTCATCAAGATGTTCCCAAGCCAAAAGCTCAAACCGTTCAAATGATTTGGCAAGATGTTCACTCAAGTTTAAATCCTACAATCTCCATAAAAGATCTTATTTCAGAACCTCTCCGTATTTTGAAAACTTATTCTAAAGCCGAACAACAAAAAGAAATTTTCAATACCTTAGAACTCGTGAACCTTCCTCGAACAATTCTCGATCTTAAACCACATAAGCTTAGCGGAGGACAAAAGCAACGCGTAGCTATAGCAAAAGCCATTGTCTGCCGTCCAGAACTTCTCATCTGCGATGAACCTCTTTCTTCTCTTGACACCTTAAATCAATCTCTAATTTTAGAACTCTTTAAAAAGATTCAACAAGAATATAAGAATACCCTACTTTTCATTACTCATGATATGTCTGCAGCATACTATATAGCAGACACTATAGCCGTTATGGATAAAGGTCAAATCGTAGAGCATGCTCCTAAAGAACAAATCTTCTGTTCTCCATTACATGAAAAAACACAAGAGCTTCTTGATGCTATCCCTCTATTCTCCTTAAAATCAGAAGAAGCTCTTATATAATCATAAAGAACTTGCTTAAAGTTCTTTATAGTATGTAAAATAGTTGTGTATACTGTAATCGGGCAAATCCCTCTTGAGAATGAGTTATAAGATCTATTTGACTTGCTTCTTTTTTCTCAAGAGATTTAAGAATGAGTCATGCCGATAAGACCTTACATAAACAATAATACTCCGAAATTAAGCCATGCACGATTGTCTAGATTAGAAAAGTGCATCTCAAATGCCAACTCCTCTTGTAAACAATTGACAGAAGAAACTTGGCGTGTTACGAGACAAACAAATCTTAAAAAATCGGAGTCTCTTTGACATGGATATTTCCCATATCTTGGAAGATCTCGCTTATGATGAAGGAATTCTCCCTAGAGAAGCTATAGAAGCTGCAATTGTCAAACAAGCTCAAATCACCCCTTATCTTCTACAAATCTTAGAAGACGCAACGAAGCGCATCCCAGAAATTGTAAATGACGGGAGTTATCAAGGTCATCTTTATGCTATGTACCTACTAGCACAATTTCGAGAAACTAGAGCACTGCCTCTAATCATTAAGTTATTTGCCTTCGAAGACGATACACCCCACACTATTGCTGGTGATGTTCTTACTGAAGATCTTCCAAGGATCTTTGCAAGTGTGTGCGATGACAACACGCTCATTAAAGAACTCATAGAAACTCCAAATATTAATCCTTATGTTAAAGCTGCAGCAATTTCTGGGCTCGCAACCCTTGTTGGTTCTCGGAAAGCTTCTAGAGATGCTACCGTGCGCTATTTCGGTGAACTCATAAATTATAGATTAGAAAAAATTCCTTCATTTGCATGGGACAGCCTTATAGCCTCAATATGCACCCTTTATCCTGGAGAACTTTTTTATCCGATAACTAAAGCATTTCAAGCAGGCCTTATTGATACGACTTTTATTAATATGGAAGATATTATCAACATCATAAACGAAGAAAGTGTAGAATCTTGCCTAAAAGAACTTTACTCTTCCACAGAGCTCATTAACGATACTCTGGAAGAAATGGAAAAATGGCTCGAAGATTTCCCTATAGAATCCTAACCAATGAATATAAACTTTTTTCCAGTTACCTAAATGAGGTCCCTAGTGAACATACAAAAGCGCTTTTTATCTCTTTTTTTTCTAATTTTCCTTCTTATAGGTATTTGGTTTTCTCCACACCCAGCATCCATAGATGCTAAAGCTTGGCAACTTTTTGCTGTATTTACAGCAACAATTATCGGAATTATTTTACAACCCCTTCCTATGGGAGCAGTTGTTATCATTGGAATTTCTATTCTCTTACTTACTCGCACTTTAACTCTAGAACAAGGGCTTTCAGGATTTCATAATCCTATAGCCTGGTTAGTCTTTCTTTCCTTCTCTATAGCGAAAGGCTTAATAAAAACTGGTTTAGGAGAACGAGTTGCTTACTTCTTTGTTAGTGTTCTTGGCAGGAGCCCTTTAGGACTAAGTTATGGTCTCGTTATTACAGATTGTTTGTTAGCTCCTGCAATTCCCAGTGTTACAGCCAGAGCTGGAGGCATTCTTTATCCTGTAGTTACAGGACTTTCTGAATCTTTTGGGAGTTCTTCAAAAAAAGGAACAGAAAATCTCATAGGGGCCTTCCTTATTAAAGTTGCTTACCAAAGCTCCGTCATTAGTAGTGCAATGTTTCTTACAGCCATGGCAGGAAACCCACTTGTTGCAGCTTTAGCAAACAACGCCGGTATCACGCTATCTTGGGCAATATGGGCAAAAGCCGCGATTCTTCCTGGATTAATTAGTCTTGTGTGCATGCCTGTTGTCCTTTATAAACTCTATCCACCGACAATTACCTCATGCGAAGAAGCTATTCGAACAGCAAAACTCCGACTTAAGGAAATGGGACCTTTGCAAAAAGGTGAAAAAGTCATCCTAAGTATTTTTGCTCTTCTTATAGTTCTATGGACTTTTGGAGACATTTTAAGAGTTTCTGCAACAACAGCAGCTCTCATCGGTATTTCCTTACTTGTCCTTACAAACATTTTAGATTGGCATAAAGATGTTATAGCAAACAGTACTGCATGGGAAACCTTTATATGGTTTGGAGCCTTAATCATGATGGCTTCGTTCCTAAACCAACTTGGCTTTATTCCTCTCGTTGGAGACTCTGCAGCAGCTATGGCCAACGATCTCCCTTGGATTGTTGGGTTTCCTCTGCTCTTTGTAGTTTACTTTTACTCTCACTACCTATTTGCCAGTAACACAGCTCATATAGGAGCTATGTATCCTGTTTTTCTTGCAGTAGCGATTTCTTTGGGAACCAACCCTATGTTTGCTGCATTAGCATTAGCTTTCTCCAGTAATCTTTTTGGAGGTCTTACCCATTACGGATCTGGTCCAGCTCCCCTATACTTTGGATCCCAACTTGTCTCTGTTAAAGAATGGTGGCGCTCTGGATTTACCCTAAGTATCTTTAATATCGTCATTTGGATGGGTATAGGATCTCTATGGTGGAAAGTTCTTGGATTGATCTAATTGAAAAATTCTCTCAGGGAATTCTCATTGTTTCGAAAATAGAATAAGAATAAGCTGCAAAATTACCGAAAATATCATCGCTCCCTATGCATCCATCTTACATAGATCTCGATACAATAATCAATTCTTACATTCCCCCTCTACCATTAGAATTACAGCAAGCGACAAGCTTGATTCCTCAACAAGATAAAAGTAGATCCTGCAGAGTTTCTGATGAAATCAAGAAACTCTTCCCTCGAACTCATAATCTTCCTTACTTAAAGTTCGTTTCAAAGGAACCTGAACCGACAAAACCTTTAAAGGTCGGTGTTATGCTTTCGGGCGGCCCTGCGCCTGGAGGACATAACGTTATTCATGGATTATTAACTAGTCTAAAGCTCTACAATAAAGACTCGAAGCTTCTAGGGTTTTTAGATAATGGTAACGGCTTAACAAACAACAATACTATAGAAATTACAAAACAATTTCTCTATCCATTTTGCAATTCTGGAGGGTTTAATTGCTTAGGAACTGGAAGAAAAAACATCATCTCAACAGAGGGAAAAGAGGCTTGCTTAGCAACTATAAAAGCACAAAATCTTGATGGTCTTGTGATTATCGGAGGTGACGGATCAAATACCGCAACAGCAATTCTTGCAGAATATTTAGCAAGTGTCTACCCCAAAACCTCTGTTATTGGAGTTCCTAAAACTATAGACGGAGATCTACAACATGACTTATTGGATCTCACTTTCGGTTTTGACACTGCAACAAAGTTTTATTCGTCAATTATTAGCAATATCTCAAGAGATGCGTTATCTTGCAAAGCTCATTACCATTTTATTAAGCTTATGGGACGTTCTGCCTCTCACATTACTTTAGAATGTGCTTTTCAAACACATCCTAATATTGCTCTAATTGGAGAGGAAATCGCAGCTAAAAATCTTCCTCTAAAGACTATCATCCATAAAATCTGCTCAATAATTGCAGATAGAGCTACGATGGAAAAGTATTACGGTATTATCCTTATTCCTGAAGGCATTATTGAATTTATCCCAGAAATTACAAATCTTATTAAGGAAATAGAAACCCTGCCAGATAATGCAAATAAGATTTCCCAACTATCACCAGAATCTCAACTATTGATTCGTAGCTTTCCAACTCTAATCATAGATCAGTTACTTCATGATCGCGATGCCCACGGGAATGTTTATGTCTCAAAAATCAGTATTGAAAAACTTTTAATCTATCTCGTTCAAAATCATCTTCGAAAATATTTTAAGTCGGTTCCTTTTAATGCTATATCACACTTTTTAGGTTATGAAGGGCGCTCTGGAGTTCCTACAAAATTTGATAATGATTACGGTTACTGCTTAGGATTCGGTGCTGGAGTTTTGGTACAACATCGTTGTAACGGTTATCTCGCCACTATAGAATCTTTAGCTTGTCCCTTTGAAAAGTGGCGTCTCCGAGCTATCCCCATAGTAAAAATGTTTACGTTAAAACATAAATCCGATGGATCTCTATGTCCTCAAATCAAAAAACACCTAATAGATATTGGTAGTCCAGCATTTAACAAATTCAAACTCTACAGAAAAATTTGGGCTCTAGAAGATTCTTATAGATTCTTAGGACCTCTCCAATTACAAACTCCACCAGAAACACATTCAGATAATCTCCCTCCATTAACATTGCTTTTAAACCACAACCATTGGCGTCACCAATGTCATGTTTGCATGGAAATTCCTGACGGCAGTTATTAGAACTACAAAGATATCTAAAAAATCCATCTAAAGAGTCTTTATAAAGACTTGGGAATTTCTCTCGACTAATTTATTCATAAAAATTACATTATCACTAAGACCTCTAGAAATAGGATCCTCTTTTGACAATAAGTATGGCAAGTAGTCATGAACACCGTTCTATGCTGTCAATGACTCTCCTAAATGATGTAACAACTTTTGGAGTTCTTCATACTCCAAAATATTCCAAAGCTCCCCATCCTTTGGTCATAATTCTTCATGGCTTAGCTTCAGATAAGACAGGAACTAATAGATCTCACGTTCACCTTGCTGAAATACTTTCTAAATCAGGAATAGCTTCGTTAAGAATCGACCTTCCAGGACATGGAGATAGCGATCGACATCTTCAAGATTTTTCCCTGGAAGACTATAAAGCTAGTGTACGAGAAATTATAAATTATGCTCTTGAGCAACCTTACGTAGACAATAAAAACATTGCCATTTTTGGCTCCTCTTTAGGAGGGACTCTTGCTCTTCTTAATATAGCCGCAATGCCACAAATAAAGAGCCTAGCTCTCTGGGCTCCGACAATTCTAGGCTCTTTATGGCTTCAAGAAACTCTAAATCAACTCCAACCAATTATCAGTTCAACAAATGAAGAAATTCTCTATGCAGGGTTTCCTATAAATAAAGCTTTCTGCTCTCAGTTTCTAGATTTAAATATCCTTGAAGAAATCAACCTTTTTTCTTCTACATTATCAATTCTTTATATGCAAGGTTTGCAAGATACCCTAGTTTCTCCACAACATCAAAAGTTGTTTGTCGAAGCTTTTGCAAACAAAAATAATCCTTTGGAACTCAAAACATATCCTAGTATTGATCATTCCTTTGTTTCTACAAATTCTTCTATCTTCTCAGATCTTATACAGTGGTTAAAAAGAGAACTCATCTCTCAAGGCTAGCAGTGGAACTACTCTCTTTAAATAAAAGTTACTTCGAAATTCAGCGTTTACGTTATCGTCCAGACACGTTATCTTTTCTAAAAACTATAAAATCGCAACACATTAAAGAATTCCCAGCGCCATCTACAGACCTGCAAGAACTTCAAGAAAAAATTCCTAACTTATGTCGAATTCCTGAAGTATCCATTTATGAGGGAGAGGCGACTCCATCCTCTCCATTAAAAATAGGAGTCCTTCTATCTGGAGGTCAAGCTCCTGGAGGACACAATGTTGTCATTGGCTTGTTTGATGCTCTAAAAGCATTCAATCCTAAAACTCGATTATTCGGATTTATCAAAGGGCCTTTAGGGTTATCTCGAGGACTTTATAAAGATTTAGACGTCTCGACAATTTATGATTATTACAATGTTGGAGGATTCGATATGCTTTCTTCCAGCAGAGAAAAAATTAAAACTGAAGAACAAAAAAGTATTATTCTTTCGACTGTAAAAAAGTTAAAACTTGATGGTTTGCTTATCATTGGAGGAAATAATTCGAATACCAACACAGCAATGTTAGCAGAGTATTTTCTTACTAACGGCTGCTCGACTTCCGTAATTGGAGTTCCTAAAACTATAGATGGGGATCTTAAAAATCATTGGATAGAAACTTCTTTAGGATTCCACACTTCATGTCGCATCTATTCAGAAATGATCGGGAATCTTACTAAAGACACCCTTTCAATAAAAAAATATCACCACTTTGTCAGACTTATGGGCCAACAAGCGTCTTATACAACTTTAGAATGTGGCCTCCAAACTCAGCCCAATATTACCCTAATCAGCGAACACATCGCCATAAGGAAAATTTCCCTACAAAAACTTTGTGAACACATTGCTTTAGGCCTTGTTAGCCGTTACCGTTCTGGAAAAAATTATAGCACTATGCTCATTCCTGAAGGCCTTATCGAACATATTTCTGATACACGAAAACTTATTAATGAACTTAATATCTTACTTCTAGATCAACACAATTCTTTAGAAAAAATCATAGAAAAACTTTCTCCAGAAGCTCTTAAAACATTCCACTCTCTTCCTGTAGATATAGCGCGTCAAATTCTAATCACCAGAGATTCTTATGGAAACGTTCGTGTATCAAAGATTGCTACTGAAGAACTTCTTGCAATCTTAGTAAAAAAAGCTATTCAAAAAATAGAGCCTAAAATGGATTTTCACCCTGTAACCCACTTTTTTGGTTACGAATCTCGAGCAGGTTTCCCATCAAATTTTGATTCAAATTATGGTATAGCTTTAGGAATCATTTCGGCTTTATTTCTTGTTCGGAAAAAAACGGGCTATATGGTCACAATAAATAACTTAGCGGAGCCCTATTCTCAGTGGAAAGGAGGAGGAACTCCCCTATATAAAATGATGCACATAGAAAACCGTTGTGGAGTAGCAACTCCCGTTATTAAAACAGATTCTGTACATCCTAATACCCCAGCTTTACAACATCTTCTAAAACAAGGTGAGGATTGCTTGATTAATGATTTCTATCGTTTTCCTGGGCCATTACAATATTTTGGGAACGAAGAACTCGTAGATCAACGTCCATTAACATTACTTTGGGAAAATAAGAACAGATAATAAAAAAGCTAGAATTCTGACAAAGATCAGACGCTTCCCTTAAATTTTTATTCAAAAGACCTGAATAAGTATACAAGTATAGCGGTAGTCGGACTTGAACCAACGACACGCAGATTATGATTCTGCTGCTCTAACCACCTGAGCTATACCGCCACAAAAAACGATGGTAAATAGCGGGAGAAGGATTCGAACCTCCGACCTTTGGGTTATGAGCCCAACGAGATGACCACTACTCTATCCCGCGATAAGTCAATGAATCTATCAAACTTGAGTATTTTTACACAAGGGAATAAAGCTCTTTAATGCTTGCCAGGCACGTTCAAAAGAAACTTCTTCTTCAATAAGGAAGTCAATACCTTTCTGAATCAAAGCTTTTCTTTCTTCAGGATGATTTAACAAAAACAAGACCTGATCTGCAATAGGTTTGGAACCATCCAAACAAATACCAACATTTGCTGCTAATAAACGTTCAGCAAGCTCTGATTGCGAGGTAAGACAAGGACCAAAAAGTAAAGGAACCTTGCTTTGCAAAGGTTCAAGAAGATTATGTCCTCCTATTTTGGGATCAAAAGTTCCACCGACAAAAGCAACATCTCCAGCAACGTAAAGCTGTTTCAGTAATCCAATCTCATCTACAATAACAACAGAGGCATCTTGAAACGAAGTGTTTTGACTCCATAAACCATAAAGGATATTTCGTTTACGAAAGCGCTCCTCTAGGTCTTTGGTTTTTTCTATATGTCTAGGAACCCACAAAACACGAATGTTGTTTTGAAAAAATTTCTCCATAATTGGTAGCCATTTTTCTTCATCACTTTTGTGTGTAGAGCCTAGAACAATAAGCTTATCTTCCGCGGACAAACCTAAACGTTTTCTCCAATAACTTCGACTTAAATTCCCGGAAGAAGGCTTTCCTAAATAAGTTTTTATATTTCCTGTGATCTGTATTTTTTCTTCAGCAACTCCAAGAGAAAGAAAACGTTGTTTATAGACTTCATCTTGAAGTAAAAACATATCTACAGGAGAAAAATAATTTTTTCCTAAACGTTTTAGAAACTTAAAACCTCGAGAAGAATCTGCAGAAATACGTCCATTTATAACAATTATAGAAGCACCTATACATTTAGCCTCTTCAACAAGATTCAACCAACAATCTCCTTCAGAAAACACCATTAAAGAGGGTGATAGTCTTCTTACTAGAGGTTTGATAATTAAGCTAAAATCTAAAGGTAAAACAGAAACAACCAAGCCCAAAGAACTATACAACTGTTCTGCTTGTTTCACTCCAGCTTCTGTACAAGCTGTGATCATTGCACGCCAATGAGGATATTCTTCAACAAAGCGTTCGATAACAGGATAAAGTAAACGAACTTCTCCTACAGAAGCTCCATGAAACCAAACCAAAGGACCGCATCCTGGAACTTCAATCTTCTTTATTCCAAAGCGCACTCCTATCGAACGCTTATACTTTCCATAAACAATCATTTTATAGATCAGCTTAGGAAGTGATAAAATGAAAGCAAAGATTAAAGCTAAATCATAAAAATATTGAAAATATCGGTATAAAAATCGCCTAATCATATAACAAAATTTATAAGCTTATTCGGAACAAAAATCTCTTTCTTGATTTGGACTCCTTCCAAATACTTAACGACCGCATTTCTTGCTAATAAAAGAACCTGATCTTTAGGCAGATCTTTATTAAGATCTAAGCGACCTCGTAGCTTCCCATTTACTTGAATAACAACTGTAACACGGTTTGCAGTTAAGTACTGCTCTTCAACTACTGGCCATGCAACGCGATCTATGCCAGCTTTATGTCCCAAATAAAGCCACAATTCTTCACTAATATGAGGTGCTATCGGAGCAAGAACTCTAACAGCTAAAGTTAAAGCTGCCTTAGAATATACTGGAAGTTTTAAAAAATTGTTTAAAAATTCCATAAAAGTAGAGGGAATTGTATTTAATGATAATTTTTCAATATCTTCTGTCACACGGTATACTAGTCTATATGCTAAAACCAATCCTTCTCGATCATCAACGTCTTGTACTTTCGAAGAAGTTACTAGTTCAAAAAACCGATTGAGAAAACGCCGACACCCAGCAACGCCTTGATTAGACCAAATCTTATTTTTATCTAAAGGTCCTGAAAACATTGCATACATACGCAGAGCATCCGCACCATACTCTTCTATTAGAGTTTGTGGATCTACACCATTAAGTTTAGATTTCGACATTTTTTCTTGACGAACAAGGACTTTTTCTCCAGAACTCGTAAACCACAAACCTCCTTTTTCATAAACCTCATGAGAGTAAAGATAACCTTTTCCTGGTAAACGGTAGGAGGTTGCTAAAACAAGTCCTTGGTTAATTAGCTTCTGAAAAGGCTCCTTTGTTGATACAAGACCGGAATCATAAAATACTTGATGCCAGAATCGCGCATATAACAAATGAAGAACAGCGTGTTCTGCCCCGCCAATATAAAGATCCACAGGCATCCAATATGCCTCTTTATCTTTAGACCAAGGCTCTAAAAAATTATGGGCATCACAAAAACGAAGATAGTACCAACAAGATCCAGCCCACTGAGGCATGGTGTGAGTTTCTCTTCTACCATGTTTGTCGGTTTTATTATCATAGACAAATACCCATTCCTTTACTTTAGCTAGAGGACCCTGCCCAAAACCTTCGGGATGATAATCTTCTATATCTGGAGGAAGTAAAGGAAGTTCATCATCATCTAACGGTCTACTCGTTCCATCTTCAAAATGAAGTATAGGAATAGGCTCTCCCCAATATCTCTGACGTGAAAAAAGCCAATCTCGTAATTTATAAGCAGTTCTTGCTTTTCCTAAACCTAAATTCTCTAAATACTCAACGGTATATTTTTTAGCCTCTTGTCCAGATAAACCATCCAGACAAAAATCCTCAAACTGACTTCGAATGCACACTCCTTCAGCATCTATAACTTCATAAATAGGCAAAGAAAAACTTTTTGCAAATTCTCGGTCCCTTTCATCATGTCCAGGGACCCCCATAACAACTCCAGATCCATAACTAAGAATTACATAATCCGCAATCCAAATAGGAATTTCTTCATTTGTAATGGGGTGTTTTGCATAGCTTCCTGTAAAGACGCCATTTTTGTCTTTCGTGAAACTTAACCTATCTCGTTCACTTCGACTTGCGACCTCTTGAATATAAGCTTCCACTTCTTCTCTTTGAGCATCCGCTATTAAATCTGATACTTTAGGATGCTCTGGGGCAATGGCAAGAAAGCTTACGCCACAAATTGTATCAGGACGCGTGGAAAATACTTCTAAAAAATCTTTTGTATTAAGCTGAAAGCGAATAGTTGCACCCTCAGATTTCCCAATCCAATTTTTTTGAAGCTGTTTGACATTTTCTGGCCAATCAAGATCGTCCAAACCTTCTAGAAGCCTATCTGCATAAGCTGTGATCTTTAAAATCCATTGTCGAAGCATCTTCCGTTCAACGGGATATCCACCTTCAATTGACAGTCCATTTTCAACCTCTTCGTTTGATAAGACTGTGCTAAGCTTCGGGCAATAATTCACAGCCATATCTGCCATGTAAGCAAGCCCTTGCTCATAAAGAAAAAGAAAGAGTTTTTGAGTCCAACGATAATAATTAGGATCACTAGTAGCAAATTCTCTATCTTCATCATAAGAAAATCCCATAGCAGATAGTTGCAACTTAAAATTAGATATGTTTTTTTCTGTAGTAATTTTGGGATGTGTTCCAGTTCTCATTGCATATTGTTCTGCGGGCAAGCCAAAGCTATCCCACCCCATGGGATGTAAAACGGAAAAGCCTCGAGCTCTTTTATATCTTGCTATAATATCTGTCGCAGTATAGCCAATTAAATGCCCTACATGGAGACCAGCACCAGAAGGATAGGGAAACATATCTAAAACATAGTACTTTGTCTTTTGCTGATCTTCAGTAGCCTTAAAACTCTTGTTCTCTTGCCAAAACTTCTGCCATTTTTTCTCGATTAAATTGGGGTCATAATGCATAAAAACCTGGAAAACACTAAGTGTTATAAATGTAAAGCTTCTTAGTGTACTTCTCTCCTAGAGAAAAGACAAGAGTCTTTATAATCTTTCAAAGAACTTTTAGATTAAAAAATTCATTACTAAACAACTTCTCCCTATATTGACAAAAAAATTATCCCCCCTTAACCTTTTAGCATTCTTTTTCTTTAAATCAACAGGACGTGTGTGAGAAATCTTGTTGCGCTAATTTCATTGTTTTCGTTCCTTTTCGTGATTCCGGTATCGGAAGCCACGCTCATTCCAGGATTTCCAAATATTTCCGAGGATATGCTCCAAATCAGCTTGGAAACTGAAGATTTTAGAGAAACCTGTAGGGCTATTAATATCAAAAGTGGGGATTATAATCTTATAGGAGTCCTTCATCTTCCAACAACAACAATGCCAAAAAACGGTTATCCTACAGTCGTTTTATTTCATGGATTCCGAGGCAACAAACTTGGTGGAATACAAAAACTTTATAGAAAGCTTGCACGAGAGCTTGCATATAATGGGATAGCCTGTGTACGTGTTGATATGGCAGGATGTGGAGATAGCGAAGGCTGTTCAAACTCTGTTCCAATAAAATTATATCTGGAGAATGGTAAAGATATTTTTCTAACTATTAAACACTATCCAGAAGTTGATTCAAATAGGCTAGGAGCCGCAGGATTCTCTTTAGGCTGTCATACAGCTATCTCTCTTTCCAAAGTTTATAATCCCAAAGATTTTGTATTAAAATCTCTAAGTCTCTGGGCTCCTATCGCTGATGGAGGAATTCTTTTAAAAGAGCTTTATACACAGTTTAACACAAACAAGGACAGCGCCAGTTGTGTAGGCAAAGACTTTGGTTTAGGACCTTTGCCTTTAGTCGTCTGCCCCTGTGACATTGATGACATTCTTTGTCTTCAAGATCATATTGTGGTGAATTCTATTCCTTATCCTAAGATGCGTATCCTACATCAACAGGGGGAAGACGACAACATTGTCTCTCTGACGCAACAACGCTTGTTTAAGCAAATGGCTCCAGGAGGAATGACATTCCAAACATATTGTAATACAGGACATAGTTTAGAAAACTCTCCTCATAGTGATACCATTATCCAAAAAATAGTTACTCATTTTTTAAAAACACTTTAAAAATCAGCCTATAGTAATTGAAACGCAAAACACTATTTCAAAATAAAACCTGAATCCTCCCTTGATTCCTCTTAACATTTGATTTATACTAGGTCTTTTCGCCCTTTCCCCTAACTAGGAAAAATATGACAGATATTTTAGTCATAGGAGCCAACCCTACAGGTCTCATATTAGCGAATATGCTGATACAACATGATATTTCTGTTAAAATCATCGATCACCGAAACTCTTCAGAAAATCCCAACTTCCTAGATTGTCGAAACCTCCCTATAATCTTATCTTGTTCTGCTCTGGAGCTTCTCCATAATGGAAAGCTTTTAAATAACTTTGTAGAGAAGCAACACAAAATCTTTGGAGCACGTTATCACTGGAAAAAACGCACACTATTATTTAAATTCAATCAACATAACAATTCTCCAACACCTTTTTCTATTATTACTACGTATGGAGAACTTGAACAACATTTAATAAACACATTTCTGACCAGAGGTGGAGTTATAGATTGGGCAACACGTCCAGTTACTCTAGTTGAAGATAGAATTTTTATCGAAAGCACTGCGTTATCACAAAATTTTGAAAAACGAGAAATCTATAATCCGAAATGGATTATTGCTTGTGAAGCAGATGCTGACCCTGATATCAAAGATCTTTTGAAAACACACGTCAAGCTCCGTAAAACTCACAAGGAAACTTTCTTTATAAACTGTGATGAAGGACAGTCCTTTGAAGAAAGTCATGCCCATCTGATTCCTCTGACAAAACTTTTCTTAAATTTTGTTTTCTATAACCCTATAGAAAAAACCAAACAACTTTGTCTTGCTCATGCGTTGTCTCCAAAGCTTAAAGAAAAATTACGACATACATATAATCTTATAGTTTCTGAAGAAGGCTCTCATATTAAAACTTCTTTTAACGTTTTGCCTTCGGAGTACAGCAACATGCTATTTTTAGGACAGCTTACTCATAGCTTATCCTTCTCTTATTTGAATGGAGTGAATACTAATATCCATTCAGCTTTTAATCTTGCATGGAAACTTATTCCTGTATTAAAACGTGCTGCTTCAAAATATCTTATTAAATCCAAAGAACAGCGTGAAGGAAACATACTTCCTCTCTTTAGCGAAAAAGTTGAAAGAAGGACAAAAAATCTACCGTTTTCTTGTTTCTATGCTCCAGCATTAATGTATTATTTTTTAAAAGGATGTCGACAGCTTGATAATGTTGGTGGAGAATATTATTATCCCCCACACAAAGCATTAAAATACTGCTCTAGCGATCTAATTAAAATCACCCCTCAAGATAAAGAAATCCAAGGGCCTAGACCAGGAATGAGAGCGGCTGATATCCAATTAGAAGAAGGCTCTTTTCTTTTAGATTCTCTTCGAGGCATGAAACATCTACTACTATTCTTTAAGGACCGTAAAGATCTTTGTCAGGCTCTTCAAGAAGAGTACGGAGAGTGGATAGAAGTTAAGATTATAAAGGATCCTAAGATTTTAAAACTTTATCACGCTAATCCGGACTCCTTATTTATTATCCGTCCAGATCGTTATATTGGATATAGAACTCACACTTTCAAATTGCACGAGCTTATTTCTTACCTACTCAGAATCTTCGCTTCCGAAAAGATTACTTAAATCTAATAAAACCTCTTCATCCGTAAGGGAAAAACTTTCCTTTATTGACTGTAGTACAGATTTTCTTTCTTTAATCTGTCCTAACTCTACAGAAATCTCTTCCAAACGTCTGACCCCAGCCCTTAAAACATCACCAAAAGCAGCTTCTTTGGCTTGAACATGCTCAGAAACTTTAACAAGTTTCTGAGAAATCTCTTGGTATTCTCGAACCCGTCTTACAGAGCTATTAATTTGAAACTCTAACTCTTTACACATCTGTATAATAACTTCTTGAGGAATTATCTCTATTCGCGTCAAAAATTCTTGGATATGTTGCTGATATTCTTCATGGGGTGTTGTCTCATAAAAAGAGCTAACTATTTGTAAAAGCTCTTTGAAGAAACTAAGATTGTTTCTTTCTCGGGCTAGCTCTCGCATAACAAAACTAACTCGTTGTAGAGATGTTTCACATCTATGACCAAAACTCATTTCAATGCCTTCAGTAAGAATTTGATCCGCAGCATAAAGCTCACGCATCAAACCTGCGGTAGACGTGTAAAGAGCCGAGCCTGAAGATATACCATAAGCAGAGCTTTCTAAAGATTCGTGTTTTTCAAGATAGGCGGCTAATGCAGTGAGAGCCTTGGAGCATTCATCAACCCCCAATACATCTTTATTTTGAAGCTTATCCAAAAGCTGTTGAAGTTTTCGTTTAGCATCTTCTGCTAAAGATCTACCACTACCTCCAGTTGCCGAAGAAAAGCGCATAAACGGCACAAGGTGTCCTAATCCTGAAATTTTTAGAATTTCCTCACGACTTTCTAAAACTGCCTCAATTTTAACACGAGCTTCTTGTTCTTCATACAAACGGATTTTTCGAGTTCTTAATTCAAACTCATCTCGTAAACGAGCCTGACAAGATCCCAAACACGACCCCATCTCAAGTTCTGCTTCTAAACGGGAAAGATTACCATCAGAGGCGATCTTAAGCACACGCTCTTTAAATGCCTTTTTAGCTTTTTCTTTCTCTTGAAGACTAGAGGTTTTACTATAAATGGTCTGACAGAACTTATTTAAAGTTCGGACTTCTTCAGAAACATCAATCGAAACAGGCTCTTTATTAGGTATCCTTTGAATTGCAGTAAAGAGAACATTACGAGCTTCTACTTTTTTTCTTATTTCCTTTTCTAAATTTTCACGAAGATCTTGTTCTTCTTGTTCTTGTTTTTCTAGGCTACTAAGGTAAGATTTTTCATTTGCAAAAACTCTCTGATCTGAGCACAATTTCAATCTCTCTGCGATCAAACTATCTTCTTGAGTATCTAGCAGTTTAAGCTCTTTCTCTATCTCTTTAAGATTTTGTACTGTTTCAGCTATTTCTGAAGCCCCTGTTACTTTTGTTGTAACTTGATCTTTAAGAAGGTCTTTCTTAAAGAGCTTTTTCATACGTGAATCTATTTTTTTCGCATCCGAACGCAATTCTTTAGCAATATCTTTAAATTTCTTCGGCTTAGCTCCTGGATTTCCATCAAGATCTTTAAGCATTTCATTAGCCCAGGTTTTTTCAAACCCTTCAAGCTGCAAGACATCCTGAAGTTCAGATAAACGCTTGACGTCTTCATTACCAAACTCTGAAGGAAGTATTTTCGTAGCTGGAATAAACTTCTTCGCAGTCTCAACAACACGTACATCAAACAGATGTTTTTCAATGAAGTGGTCCATAACCATGGGAATAATTCGCATGAATACAGAGAGAACGCAGATTCCAAAAACAATCCAAACCATCTGCGTTGAGATAAAAGCTATACCAAGAGCCGTAGCTATTAATCCCAAAATTCCACTAATAATTGACTGGGCCATTCCCCACTTATCAATAGTTTTCTGTAAGTTCTTTAAAAAATTATTCAAACTAGCATGTCGAGATTTTTGAGTATTTGTATAAGATTTTTTTGCACATGCAGCACTCGCTATCAATCCTTGATCCACTTCTGAAGTCTCTTCAGAAACGATCAAAGTGTCGTCTCCAGATTTTTTGATACTTTGAGCTTTTAATGATTCTTGAAGATTAAGGAATGAGTTGGAACTGAAAGTGTGCATGGCACTAAACAGTTTTGAAGAATTTTCAATAATCCTATCTGTTTGCAGGTCTTTTGGATTATTCATGGAGTTTTCAAACTCCGTCATTCCAGAAACAATCTCATCTAAACCACGAATACCTTCTTGAATCAATCTTTGGAGTTGCAAACCTTGCTGCTGACGTTGGCTTTCTCGTAAAGCTTGTGCTTGAATTTTAAACTTAGCTTCTCGATTACGTTGATTTTTATCTAAAGTTTTCTCTTGAGTTGTAAGAGCAGAAAGCAATAGGGAGCTTCCTGAAACGCATTCTTCTTGTGTTCTTTTATGAATCGTGCTTAGATACTCTTTACACGTTGCAAGCTGCCCTACTAAAACACGATATTCTGCAGACCATAAAGCAAGTTCCTCTTCCTTGGGGAAAGTTGCTGCACCACCACCAGACAACTCTTTGAATGTTGCTTTAAGAGACTTTTCACAGTCTTTTAAGAATTTAGCAGTTTCTTCAGCACCTTCTTCACTAAAATTTTTTACCTCACCAATATATTTTTCAAAATTCGCAAATGATGAAGAGAAGTCGTGAAGAAAAACTCGAGAAAGCTTAGTATCTTTAAAGGCAATATATTGCTGTTCCCAAAGTTGTAACTTCTCTCGAAGTTGCTTAACAGCGTTTAAAATTTCAGTTTTTTCCTGAAAGACTTCTTCAAAAGACTTATTAGAAACCGCCCCCCAAATGTCAGAATGCAATCTACATTCGATTTGATTTAAACTTCCATTTAAAGATGCGAGCAATCTCTCAGGATGTTTTTGCACTGCATTAGTTAGATCATAACTCGCACTTCTACCAAACTGTACGACTCCACGAATCTTATCCATGAATTTCCCTAGGTCTCCCAAACCTACAAGAGCCTTTACTAAGGATCTTTCTGCCTTAGCTTCGACTATTTTAAGGCTATCTTCAGGAAGCCCTCCAGCTCGAGAACGTATCTTCTTACACTCATTTACAAGCTGACCATGCAAATCTGCTAAACGTTTTATGTTCTCTTGTTTTTTCTCTGGAGTTTTTACAATATCGGAGACTGTATGTGTTATTCCTAAAATTAGTTTCAGGCGAACAGAGTCACATGCTTCATGTGTTGCAAGCTTGTGACATAGTGTTTCTATTTGCGGAGCATTCTTTTCAAGAATATCACCTCTTACAGAAGAAGCCACTAAACAAGAAAGCGCTTCGAGATCAACAAGCCATTGTGCAGAGAGTAAATTTGCAACTAGGGAAGAAAGCTTCGAAAACGTTTTTGAAGCAAAATCTAAAGTACTTACTCCTTGAAGGAAAAATTTCTTAGTGACTCCTGATAAAGAAGGATTCCAAGAGGCTAAAGTTTTACTATGTAAGAAACTTCGCTCATACTGATCAAAGGCTCGACGAGCTTCAATTCCGACATGAGCCCCAAAGCTACACGCACTCATGATGGTCTTCGCTAGATCTATAAAACTTCCTGGAGGAATTATGGCATCAGGACTAATTCCAACATCAAGCAGGGCTTTTTGCTTTACAGTATTAATAGCCTCGTTACCTGGGCTACCCTTAAGAATCTCTGATTTAGCTGCACATACAGCATTAATGTACTTGCTCCACATCTCCAAAGTCGGGGAAGAATTTACTCCGACTAAGGCATTTGTTTGATAACGCTTTGGAAGATCCCCTGCAAAATCTAAAGACTTATCTAAAGTAGCACCACCATCATAAGTCGCATCTACACTAAGGTGTGCTTGTTGCATAATTTTTTCTTTGAAGCCTTTTTTAGGCTTTGGGAGCTCTATGCCATATTTATAAAGTGTAGACCGAGTAAGGGAGGGATGCTGACTCAATAATTGCTGCCGATATACTTGAAGAGACCTATATTTCAAGCGAATTGCGTTACACGTATTTCTAAGCTTGTTACCAATAATTAGGGTGACAAGCCCAAAACCCAAACCTACAACGACAGGAATCCAAACAGGAATTCCAAAGAACATACTTATAGGAAGTATAAAGGTTACTGCCATTCCAATGACAGTGATAATAACGAGAGCTATTTTGTACAGTCGGCATTTTTTAATTTCCGAAGACTCCATAGACTCAAGTTCGTCATTCAAAGCTTCTAAAAGTTGCCGATGAGAAGTTAAAGGAGCGCGTATTCCATGAATTTCGTGACCCAAAGAAAGAGCGGTCTCTTTAGGTACACTTGGGTTATTAACCCAAGGTAAAGAGTTACTTTCGATCCCAGAGGTAGAGGACATACTTTCTCCAAAATTATAATAAAACTTATATAGTTAGAGAAGTATTATATTAGAAAAAGATTTTATAATAAATCGTTTAAATTGAGGAATTTCTTTTTATAAAGAAAGGGTAAATTTTTTTATTCCTGTTGTAGAATTTTTAGTAAAGATTCTTTATTAAGCAAAGCTATTCCTAATTCCTGAGCTTTTTGAAACTTTGATCCCGGATCATTCCCAACAACAAGATAATCTGTTTGTTTAGAAACTGAAGACAAAACCTTCCCTCCACGACTACGAATAGCCCTCTCAATATCAGCCCTTGTCATGTCAGGCAGGGTCCCAGTGATAACAAAAGTCTTTTCTTTACAAGGAGAGTCCACAGCAGCACAATAAGAAGTTACTCGAACTCCCAAATCTAGCATCTTCTTTATTTCTTCAAGATTCTTAGAATTTTGGAAGTAGTCTCTTATAGAGATTGCAACCTTATCTCCTATCCCTTCAATAGAGAGAAGCTCCTCCTCAGAAGCTGAAAGAATCCTGTCTAAACTTCTAAAATGCTTAGCTAATGAAGTTGCAACTCCTATACCCACGTAGGGAATACTTAAAGACACAAGAAATCGATCTAAGAACACGTCTTTAGCTTTTTCTATACTCTTTAAGATATTCGCTACGGAACGCTCTCGAAATCCTGGAACCAGCAACAAATCCTCTTTAGAAAGTAAAAAGATGTCCGAACACGTACGCAATAAACCCATTTCAAAAAGTTTTAAGATAACTTTTTCTCCCAAATGTTCAATATTTAAAGCTGAGCGCCCCGCAAAAAAACATATTTTCTCAATAGCTCCAGCAATACAAGTAGGATTAACACAACGAATAGAAACCTTATCATCCTCTTGAATAACCTCTCCATGACATACAGGACATCTTTCAGGCATTTTCCACGGAGAGGCATTAGTATTTCGTTTTGTTAGAACAACACTGACAATTTTAGGAATAATTTCCCCTCCTTTTTCTATAAGGACAGTGTCGCCAATGCGGATATCTTTTCTATGAATCTCCTCTTCGTTATACAAAGACGCTCGAGATATCAAAGACCCAGACAAAAAAACAGGTCGTAATTTAGCTACAGGAGTCAAAACGCCAGTTCTTCCAACCTGAACTATGATATCTTCAAGAAGAGTTTCTGCTTGCTCTGGAGCATATTTGTAAGCTAAAGCCCATCGATAATGCTTTCCTGTCATTCCCAAGATTTTTTGATCGTTCAAGCTATTAACTTTGATTACAGCTCCATCGATTTCCATAGGAAGTTGGTTTCGCAGTTTTTGTATATTTTCTAAAGAAATTAATACTTCTTCCGAAGATTTACACAATTGAGGCATACCGCATACTGGGAAACCCCACTTACGACAACATAAAAGATTTTCATAATGTGATTCACAGTAGTTCTCAGACAAAACTGTATAAATAGAAATTTCGAGCTTCCTTTGAGCTACTTTCTTTGGAGATAATAACTTTAATGTACCTCCTGCAGCATTACGGGGATTTGCAAACTCTGGTTTCTCAAGAGATCTCTGTCTAGCGTTAATCTTATTAAACGTAGCTCTAGGGAAAAATACCTCTCCGCGAATTTCTAAAGTCTCTGGAGCTTGTTCAGGAAGCCTTAGGGGTAGTGAACGTATAGTGCAAATATTTGCCGTAATATCTTCTCCCTCTCGTCCATTTCCACGACTCATAGCCTGTACTAAAACACGATTTTCATAACGTATGGAAACAGCTATACCATCGATTTTAAGCTCTACAGTATAAACTGGAAAGAAGCCCAAACTTTTCTCTACCCGAGAGAAAAATTCATTAAGCTCTTCTATAGAATAACTATTTGCAATAGAAAGCATAGGCTGTTGGTGAACAACAATAGACAGATCCCCAGAAGGACGGTCTCCAAGGCGAGACGATGGAGACCAAAGAACTTTCCATTCAGGATGCAGATCCTCAAGAAGCTGCAATTCCTTTATTTTCATATCGTAATCGTAATCTGAGATCAGAGGCTCATGTAACACGTAATAACGATAATCAAGTTTCTCTATCTCTAGACACAAATTCAAGTAATACTCTTGAGAATTTTTATCCCCCATACAGGAATCTCTTACTTAACTTCCTGAACACAACGAAATCCATAGGTACTATTAATTGCACCGGGATTATTACGATGTCTATGAGCACAGCGTAAATCATTTTTTAAACTTTTCCAACATCCCCCTCGCAGCACGCGATAAACACCTTGTGTAGGGCCACGAGGTGTTTCTAACTCCTGAGCAGAAATTTCATAAAAATCGTAGGCATACCAATCTTGACACCACTCATAAACATTTCCTGCCATATCGTATAGCCCATAGGCATTAGCTGGATAACTCATAACTGCAGTTGTATCCGAAGAAAAGAAATTTGCTTGAGTCTTATCAATTTCTTCTCCACAAGGATAACGATGTTGAGCAACCCCTCCCCCTGCGGCAACTTCCCATTCAGCTTCTGTAGGCAAACGCTTTCCTACCCAAGCAGCGTACCCTGAAGCTCCGTACCAAGTTACTCCTACAACGGGATGTTTTGCATATCCTGGTTCAATGACAAGTTTCCCTGATCGTTTCTGAATCCGAGAGTCTTTTAATCGAATAAGCTCATTATAGTTCTTGTCTTGTTCTCCATAACAATCCAAATACCGAATAAACTGCTCATTAGTTACAGGATGAACATCTAAGAAAAAACTTTGGAGTAATACTTGATGTATAGGTTGCTCATCCCTTTGTCCTTCGAGGCTTCCACGAGAAAAAATCCCCCCTTCGATGAAAACCATGTCTGTTAACAAAGGCTGAGGCTTTGTTTCTTCTTTATCTTGTTCGACATAACGACTAACAACAGGCTCACGAATCAATAACGATTGAAGAGCCTGGGAATAACCCTCTTCTTCTTTAAGATCCACAGAATTTACTTCTGTGGAGGTATCCATAACCTCGTCTATCGAGCGAGCCTCAACCAAAACAAACTCTAAGGCTTCTGAAGTTTTCTGCATCTCGGTTTCTTTTCGCAAAGCTTCTGGAAGAGGTATTGTTGTAGGCTCTTCTATTATTTCACGAACGAAATTCTGAGTACAATTAGAAATCGTACTCAATAATTGCTCTCCTAAGGATTTTTTCACTAATAAAGGAGTTAAAGTTCTCGCTCTTTTTTCTACAGAAGAAGTTAAACAAGCTCTTAATAAGCTATCCCAATCATAAACATAATCTGGAAAAGTTTCCGAAGGCATCGAGAAAACTCCTTGAGGAACTTTTCCAAATAATAAGTAATAAACAAAGACACCGAAAGCATAAACATCTCCCAAACCTTTTTCAGAGCTTTGTTCTGGAGCAAGAAATAGCAGTATTTGTTTTAATTTTTCTTCTAGAAGATTTGTGGAACTCTCTAACACGGATTGCAAAGAGTGTTCCCTTAATAAAGAAGAAAATCCTAATTCTGGAAGAACAATCTCTGGTGAACTTCCAGAAACATCTACATGCACGGAACTCAAATGAATGCCACCATGTATAAGTCCTCGAGCATGTGCATAATCCAAAATAGAAGCTAACTGCTTAGAGAAATCCACTATCTCTAATTCTGACAAAGGCTGAGAACGACTATTCAAATACTGCTGTAAAGATAATGTTGGGATTTCTCTTTCTGAAGTAACTAGAAAATACTGTCCCTCTGATTGAGAAACATTTTCAATAGTAAGAATGCCACGATGTTTAAAAGTAGCTAATTTTACAATAATTTCATGAAAAGCTTCCATGAAAACTTCTGAAGAAGTGAATTCAGGAAGCAGTAATTTTAAGATATAATGTTTTTTTATAAAGCGATGCTCTACGAAGAAGTCTTGACTCCATAGCGTTCGGCCGAGATGACGAAGAATCTTATAATCTCCTACAAATTCAACTTCTACATCTTTTTCGCCTTCCATAGAGAAGCTCCTATCTTTTGGGTTTTCCTCCCAATACTACATATTAGCTTAACTATAGTAAGGGAAAACGAAGATTGCAATAAGCAAAGAAGCATAAAAAAAGAACGTTAGAATTTTTCTCTAACGTTCTTCTTAAGCAGGTTCTTACTATTAAGAATATAAGATTTTCTCCTAACAGAAGATAAAAAACCATTTTCTATCTTATGAATCAAATTCACTAGTTGTGTTTACGGGAGAACTTGATCTATTATTTATGCCTACATCCTCCGAATCACTTAATTGTAAAGAATCACTGTCGCGCCCTTTCTTTACAATCAACTCTTGATCTTCGTTGTCTTTAGGTTTAGCTTTTCCACCAACACCAAGCAATCTTAAAGCTACTATAACAACCCAAGCAAGAGAGAGTAAACCTAAGACAAGACAGCCAATTCCAGTAAGCACTCCTAAGGGACCTCCTATAGCCGCAGCGACAATCCCACAAATTATTGCAGCCATTGCTACAGCTCCAATTAGAGCGGTCGTAGCAACTCTGCAAATATCTCTCCCCTTATTTTTTGCTTGGAAAGAAGGAATAGCTTCTGGTGAACAATCTACTTTTCCCAAGCCTGAGCAAACACCCTTTAATTGTTGAATAGAAAACATTGGATCCTCAATAAAAATCAAAATTCATAAAACATCAGTTCTAATTTCTCCTTAAAGCCCCGATCCAAGCATAAATCACGCTTCGGCAAAAATTTTTAATTTTCAGAAAAAACTTTAAAAAGAAACTTTTCAATCATAAGCACGCAAAATAACTTAACTTGTACGACTTAAATAGAAAGGCATTAGACAGGATATAGCTAAAAATAGTAAACATAAAAAAATTATATGAAAGGCTTGTCGAGAAAGTTAAAGAAAAGAAAAAGTCTTTTACGCTGGAGTTTTTCTTTTTAAAGCCATTTGAAGCTCTGAAGAAAGAAATTTCCACTTTAACATATTTGATCTCCAAGAAAACTCGCGAGAAAGCTCTTTATTATGCAATATTATGGCGGTTATTCCTATAGACAATAAAGAAGCTGCACCAATAGCAAGAGTACAGATTCCCCATGAAGGCAATCCAGTTAAAACTCCAACCCCAAATAAAGTTGCGAAAATAGCCAGTCCCAACCCAAGTACAACAAACGTTGCGTGAATAAGTACGCGGTATCTTGCGACTTTCCAAGCGGTGTCTCCAGTATTAGAAAGCTTTTGATACTCTTGTAAAAGCTGTTCTACTGTTTTTTTTAAAGGTGGTTCAATTAGCATAGTTTAAAGAATATATAATTTAAAAAACGGTAAAACCTTACATTAAAATAGATTTTTTATCTATTCTAAAAACATATTATATATGATTAAGGAGCTATTATATAAATCTTTTTTAAAATCTCGGAATATAGTGGACAAGAACGCAATTCCTCTTGCGATAAGCCTTGAGATTCTGCCAATTCTTTCGAAAGAAGAAAATATTTCAACGCTTTAGCATAATCATATCTAGCACATAAAATCTTGCATAGTTTGAGATGCAAAACAAGATCTTGACAAGCATCCTGAATACACCGCTCAAGAAGAATTGCAGCTTCCGCAGTTTTTCCTAAATGTAAAGCTACGGAAGCAAGGCGTCGACGCCCTTCACAGCATCTTGGGGAACGTTTCATAGCTATTTTTAAATTTTCTTCATAGCTAGAAATCTCCTCATAAGTTGATCCAGGATCTTTGAAAAGCAAAATAAGAGTCTCTAAATCAATATTATCATGAAGATAATCATAAGCCATAGATCCAAAAATCAAAGCTTGAGAACTCTTCTGTAAAAACAAAATTCCTTCATCTTTTTTTCCTAATAAAATTTTTGTGAATCCTAAAAGCTCTTGCAACTCTTCATCCTGAAGATAAAATAAAGCTTTTTCATAGGCAATTTCAGCATCAACGTATTTTTGCCTTTGCAAAGCAAAAGAACCTTGGTTCATAAAAGTTAAGCCTACCATTTCTCCAGGAGTACGTATGCGTAATTTATCTAAATTCAAACAATCACAGTAATATTTCGTAGGGAAATGACACCCACCAGCAGTGGTTTCGATATTGATTTCTCCTTTCTGGTAGCGCAAATAAATATGTCCTGGAGGAGTTACAGCTTCTAAGGGCACTCCTAAACGTTGTGACAACGAAAAATATAGAGAAGACACTCCTAAGCATACTCCAAACTTTCTATCTGCGACAGAAGATAGAAAAGAGAATTCATCAGAAAACATTTCTTTTTTCGAAGGATAACGAATCCCCTCATCATAGAATAAGATTTTATTCATAGCTTCGAGAGTTATCTTATGATATTCCTTGGATCCCGGAACATAATGCTTATGGTCGAATACACGTAAACGCTCCACGTGAATCCTCAAAGCTAAAATATCAAGATAACAACTATAGTAAGTCGCTTTACTCTCATCACCAGGAAATTCCGCTAAAATCAATGCTCTTCCGAGGTCCTTTTCTGGGATAACATTAGGGAAACTATCAGACAAAGATGACGACAAAATTCCTGAAGAAAGCCTTTGTAGCACAGCCTGTTCTTCTAAAGAAAATATTTTTTCTTTTAGAGAAACCTTTAAAATACTTTGAACAAATAAAGGGACCTCTTCTTCTTTTAAAGAAGGGAATAATTGCTGCATACGTTGCAAACTCAATACATCGCGATAAAGGTTATAATATGCACAAAGACTTTCTAAATTATAAGGATCTATATTCCAGAATTTTTCATATCCTCTTTGAGAATTTTTATCAGAACTGTGCGATATAGTTTCTTCTTTCTTCAAAAAACCAGCAAAAATTGTTCCAGAAACATTTAAAGGAGAAAGCAAGAAGAAACACAAAAGTGGCTTAAGCATAACATCAACTATAAACTCAGAATCTTCTATAAAAAACTAGGCTGTCTCTATTTGGATTAAAATAAAACTAGATAGAGGTTTAATACTAGAATTCAAAACAACTCGTACATAAAAAGACTAAAATAAAACAAGAGACATGTCAAAGCATCCTTGAAGATCTATAACAAAGAAATAAATTTTTAAGACACAAACTAAGTCTATAAAGTTTAGGCTATCAGGATCTAAAAAAATTGGAAAAAAGCAATAAATCCCTAATCAAAAAGTAGGAGAAGACACAAAAAACCGTTTCAGCATAAAATCTATCGTTTCTCTAAACTTGTTGTACAAGTGAATAAATCAATTTTCCAAAAAAAATTTAAAGAAGGCCTTATGATATCTAAAGATTTAAACCAAAAGCTTGCCAATATTTTAATAAATTATTCTCTAAATGTACAACCTGGAGACCATGTTTGGCTAAAAGGAGATGTCTCAGGACTCCCTCTTCTTACTTGCTTGCATCAAAATCTCATAGAAATAGGAGCTTTTGTTGATAGTGATATAGGTGTAGAGTCTTGGAACGAACATCTCGCACGTTTCGGTAGAGAAGAACAACTAGCTTTCGCTCATGCAGTTGGAGAGTTTCTTGCAACAAAATGCAATAAAGTCTTGGAAATCCTCTCTACAACAAATATACAAATGCTCCATGGTCTTCCCCCGAAAAGACTTGCCCTTATTAATCAAAGTCGTCAAAACATCTTAAAAAAAATCTTGAATCGAGCAGCATCTCATGAGCTAGATTGGACGCTTTCTATGCTCCCTTGCGCAGCTTATGCTCAAGAAGCTCAAATGAGTCTCGAAGCTTTTCAAGAACTTTTCTATAAAGCTTGCTTCTTAGATGCTCCTGATCCTATAGCGAAATGGCAAGAGCTATCAAAACAACATGAAACAATGATCCGTTTTCTAGAAACAAAAACCCGCCTACACATTAAAACTCCGAATATAGAGCTCTTTATTCATATTGAAAATATGAAATGGAAAAACTGTGATGGCAAACGCAATTTCCCCGATGGAGAAATCTTTACAGGGCCAAATCTTAAAGCCCATTGCGGAGGAGTCAATGGCCGAGCACGCTTTCTTTCTCCAGTAGTCTTTGCAGGAGTTGTTATTGAAGATATTCAATTAACTTTCAAAAAAGGACGAGTAGTTGCAGCGACAGCAAAAACAAATCAAGATTTTCTTCTTACAATGCTAGATATTGATGAAGGAGCTAGAAATGTCGGAAAAATAGCTATTGGCACCAACAGTGCTTTAAAGCAAATCACTAAAAATATTTTTCTTGATGAAAAAGTAGGAAAGACCTTCCATTTAGCTTTAGGAACAGGTGACCCTGAAACAGGAAATACAAACGTCTCAGCACTTCATTGGAATCTGATTGGAGATCTAAACGAAGGAAGCATGTTCGCTGACGATATTTGTTTCTATCAAAACGGACAGTTCCTCTTTGAAGGTTGGCCTTGCCTATAATTATTAAGCCGATGACGCTGAATGAGGGATTTTTTTGAAAAGGAGAACATCTTTAGCCATGGTCAACTCAATAGAAGTATCTGGTTGAATGTCTCCTTTCAACAAAGCTTTAGATAACAATGTCACGACTTTTTGTTGAATTAGGCGCTTCAAAGGTCGAGCTCCAAAAGTACTATCATATCCTTGTTCACTAAGAAATAGTACTACAGAGTCATCCCAAGACAAAGACACACGTTTTTCAGCAAGTCGATGTGCAACCCTGCGCATCTGAATTCCAACAATTTTCACAATATCTTCAGTTGTTAAGGGGACAAACGGCAAGATTTCATCAATACGGTTAACAAACTCTGGACTAAAATATTGTTTTAAAACAGAAGACACGACAGAAAGAACATTATCCTTAGAAACCTCTCGTCCCTTTTTTGCACAAAACTCTGCAAGCTCTTGAGAACCAATATTCGATGTCATAATAAATAATGCGTTTTTACAATTCACCTTACGTTTCTTACTATCTGTAAGAATACCTTCATCAAAGATCTGTAAGAGAATATTAAACACCTCTTTATCAGCTTTTTCTATCTCATCAAAAAGAACCACAGAATATGGACGTCTACGTAAAGCTTCTGAAAGGCTCCCTCCTTCTTCATAACCTACATAACCAGGAGGTGATCCAATTAATTTTGATACTGAATGTTTTTCCATATATTCTGTCATATCAAAACGGACCATAGCCTCTTCTTTATTGAATAGAAGATCTGCAAGAGCTTTTGCCAACTCTGTTTTTCCAACTCCTGTAGGTCCTAAAAATAAAAACACTCCAAGAGGACGTTGAGGATCACTTAATCCAACTCGAGCAGCACGAATAGCATCGCTCACAGCAGAAATAGCAAAAGGCTGACCAACGACTCGCTCTTCCAAAGATTCTTCTAAAATTAGAAGCTTTTCCGCTTCTCCTTCTAGCATTTTTTGCACAGGTATTCCTGTCCAATTTGCAACGACTTGTGCTATCAATCTCTCGTCAACCTCTTCTTGAAGCAAACGGTTATCTCTTTGATTCAATGTAGCTTCGTCTGTTTTAATATCTTCTTCTAATTGAGGGATTAAGCTATACCGAAGTTCTGCAACACGATTATAATCTGCGATACGCTCAGCTTCTTCTTCTGCATATTTCATACTTTCTAAAGAGTTTTTCTTTTCTTTAAGTCCTGAAATAAGTTTTTTTTCTTCATCCCATCGTAAACGAAGACCAGCAAGTTCTTCTTTAAGAACATCTATAGATTTTTGCATTGCAGCAGCTTCTTCTTGGTAAAAAGCAGTCTTTTCTCGTTTTGTTGCTTCTTGTTTAACGATCAGCGCAGCAAGTTCTCGTTCTTTTTCATCAATAGGAAGAGGCAAACTACCTATCTGCATTCGGATTAAACTTGCAGCCTCATCAATCAAATCGATAGCCTTATCTGGCAAAAAACGATCTGTAATGTAACGATAAGAGAGTAAAACAGCAGCATTTAAAGCTCCTTCTGTTATACGAACTCCATGAAAAATTTCGTATTTTTCTCGTAATCCACGTAAAATAAAGATAGAATCTTCTAGGGAAGGTTCTGTAACGAAAATCGGCTGAAAGCGACGTTCTAAGGCAGCATCTTTTTCTATGTATTTTTGATATTCATTAAGAGTTGTCGCACCAATACAGTGAAGGGATCCTCGAGCTAACGCAGGTTTTAATAAATTTGCAGCATCCATAGCACCATCTGTTGCCCCAGCGCCTACTAAAGTATGGACCTCATCCACAAACAAAATACTATCCCCTTCTCCAGCTTCGACATCCTTGAGGACACTCTTTAAACGTTCTTCAAACTCCCCACGATATTTAGCTCCTGCTATCAATGATCCCATGTCTAAGACATAAAGTTGCTTCCTCTTTAATGATTCAGGAACATCTCCTTGAATAATTCGTAAAGCAAGGCCTTCGGCAATAGCTGTTTTACCAACACCCGGCTCTCCTATAAGCATAGGATTATTTTTTGTCCTTCGCGATAAGACTTGGATCGTTCTGCGAATTTCTTCATCTCGACCAATTACAGGATCTAATTTTCCTTCTCGAGCTAATATTGTTAAATTTTTACAATATTTCTCTAAACCTCTTAAGGTTGTCTCAGCGCTAGGAGAGTCCATTCGATTACCTTGTCGTATTTTAATAATTAATTTCTTGAGATCATCTAAAGAAACTTTCGTGGTTTTTTCCCAAGACGCAAAAGGCTCTTTATTCGACTTCCAAAAAGCTAATAAAACATGATCTCCAGAAAGGTACTCATCCCCTAATTCTTGAGCTTGACTCTTTGCTTCCACAAGAAGATTTTGCAAGCTAGAAGATAGTTTGGGGGCGACACTACCATCTACAATTGTAGGCTCTCGAGAAAGAGTATCATCCACAGCAGAAATCAATAAGTTAGGATTTGCGTGAATCTCCTTAATGATTAGATAGAATAAAGACTCAGTATTTTCTAAAAGATACTTTAAAAAATGATTTTCTGTGACAGAAGTATGCTTCTTAGATTGTGCTAAAATAAAAGCTTGTTCTAAAGCTTCCCTAACAGCATCTGACATCTTATTCATAAAATCTGCCTATTTTTCTTGCGAAGATATTAGATTTTTTTCTTCTAAGCGTTTTTGTAAACGTTTCCATTTAGGGCTATACTGATACAATAGGCCATAGCTACGAACTGTGCAAGCAACATCATGACATTCATCTATAAACTTATCCATTTTCCCTATTCTCGAAGTGTCTAAGCATTCAGAAAGCCGTTTAGCAAAATTTTCTATAGATTCTGCTGCGAGAAGTATATGTGCAGTTAAAGACATCTCTTTATCAGCATCTAAAATGTTCACTATTTTAGAAGAGATTTCTGACACCTCTTCTTTCAAAGTTGACATAGTCTTGTCAGCTTTATCCAAGCATTGCATTAGCTTATCAAGAGGACTTATACTTTCTCCAAAAACTAGATCTTGAGAAGAAATTTTCTTTCCTCCCTTCCGAGCTTTATTTGGAAAAATATTAATAATAGGTTCTCCAATGATCTTCGGAGAATACATGGCTATTGAATCTTCTTTATATACAGGAATACTAGAATCTATTTTCAATATCAGCTTATAGCAATACAAATGCCCCTGTAAATCTTCCTTTCCCTCGTCTACAATATTATGAATTGCTGTTACATTCCCAATAACACGACCAGCAAAGCATACATTCATTCCACGCACAGCTCCTCCTGCCGAAGTAAAAGCCACTTGAATTTCTTGTTTACCATTACCATGAGCTCTGGGGAAAAATAGAGACACAGCTAAAAATCCCAACACACCAAGACAAATAAAACCACCTAATAACAAAGATTTACGATCTTTTTTGATCACAAATTTCTCCTAAAATTGAATCTTTTATGTTGAAGCTAAACAAAAAAATTGACGAACTAAAGGTTCTTTCGTTTCTAAAAATTCTTGTTTTGAATATACCCTAGCAATAGTCCCTTGATGATGAATAGCTATACGATCTGCAAGAGCCAGAGTTAAAGAAAGATCATGAGTAACAATAACTCCCCCAGCTCTTTGATCATTGCGAAGTTTTCCTATGATCTCTATGATTTCCTGACTAGTCATGGGATCAAGGCCTGCAGTAGGTTCATCATAAAGAACCAACTTTGGAGAATAAATCAAAGATCGCGCAAGAGCCACTCTCTTAATCATTCCTCCTGACAGTTTGTTTGGCATAAATTCTGCAGCATATTTTAAGCCAACATCTTGTAGAGCTTGTAAAACTTTTTTTTCTACAACTTCTTTTGAAAACTTTTTTGAGATCTCGTTATAGTTTTGTAAGCCAAAAGCAACGTTTTCTTGAACTGTTAGAAAATCAAAAAGAGCTCCCCCTTGAAATACCATACCTATCATTAAAGGTTTAAGTTTCCCTTTGTGAAGAAACTCCTTATCATAATGGATCTTTCCTGAATCAGGTTTCTCTAAGCCCATAATCTGTCTTAAAAGCACACTTTTCCCTGTCCCTGACTTTCCTAAAATTACTAAAATTTCTTCACGAAATATCTGCAATGATATTCCTTGCAAAACAGAGTATCCTTGTCCTTCTTCGTCCCAGTAACTCTTATAAAGATTATCTACACAAATCCACGGAGTCATATCTTAAAAAAATCGATGAAATATAGTTGTTATAACACAGTTAATAAACACGATAGATACATAAGAAATTACAACTCCTGCAGTAGTAACCTCTGTAACTCCTATAATTCGACGATAACATCCTAAAGCCTGATAACAAGCCGAAGATGTAATTAGAAAACCAAAAGCTAAAGATTTTACTAAAACCATAAACACATCAACAGGCAATACATTCCCTATAACCATATACCAGTATTTTTGAGAAGGAATGTGGAAGGCATAACGACAAACAATATAACCAGAAAAGATCCCAGACCAAACGGCAGTAATTACTAAAGTTGGCATAGTAATCACTCCAGCAATAATTCTTGGCAAAGCAAAATAACGTAAGGGGTTTACCCCCAGAGAAGTCATAGCGCTAATTTGTTCAGTCATTCTTAAGGTACCAAGAAATGCAGCAATGGCCCCTCCGACTCTTCCAGACAAAGCTAAAGCTGTAAGTACTGGGCCAATTTCCACTAAAATGCTCTTAACAACAAAAAAACCTATAGCACAAGAAAGCCCGTAGACTCCAAGCTGATAGTAAGATTGTAAAGCGAGAACAACTCCTGTTATCGCTCCAGTAAGAATAACAATAGGTAAAGAACAAATTCCAATAGCATAGCTTTGAGCACATATAGCTCTAAATACGGACTTCTTACATGAAATACTTTTTACTACAATATAATTAAATCCAACCCAACGACCAATACCAATAGGAAGACGGGTCAAAACTCGATAAAATTTCTTCTTTACCTCCATAAATCTCCGATCTTAACCACACACTTCTAAACTACTGTTTTATCAAAAAGTTTTATTAGACTATCTATAATGACATTTTGCGCATAAGCAAGATTTTCCTCCTTATGTACTGAGGAAATAAAACTAGCTTCTAAAGGAGAAGGAGAAAGATATACTCCGTCATCAAATACTAGGCGGTAAAAATTCTTAAATGCTGTTAAATTTGTGCTACAAACTTCTTCGAAATTTGTAGGAACTTTCTCACTAAAAAAGAATGTAAACATAGATCCTTGTCGAGACAAAGACACAGGAAACTGTCGAAAAGCAATAGCATCTTCTATAGGTTGATAAAAAAATAGCTCTAGATCTTTTAGTTTTTGATAAAACCCCTCTTTTCTACATAACTCCAAAGACTTACAGCCAGCAGCCATAGCCAAAGAATTACCAGAGAAGGTTCCTGCTTGAAACACAGTTCCCTGAGGCATAAGGTTGTCCATAATACTCTTATGAGCAACTATAGCAGCTGCGGGTGTTCCCCCTCCTAGAATTTTACCGTATACAGTGATATCAGGCTCAAGTCGAAAAGTCTCTCTGGCTCCACCAAAGGCTAATCGAAATCCCGTAACGACCTCATCCATAATTGATAAACTCTTATAAGAATGACAAGTTGCTATAATTCCTTCTAAGACCTCTGGCAAAGGAGAAATAACCCCCATATTTGCGCACACAGGTTCAAAAATTACAGCAGCAACCAGAGAGCCTATACTCTTCATGACTTGTTGAAACAACTCTAAATCATTATACGGGAGAATCAAAGTTGTTAGGGACGAAGCATTATCAAGCTTTAATCCGTTTAAACTTTCAATATTTTCCAATGTAATAGAAATTCCATTCAAAAAAACATCAGCATGGCCATGATATCCCCCAGAGAACTTAATAAGTATTGATCTCCCAGTTATACTACAAGCTAAGCGAACAGAGGTCATTGTCGCCTCTGTACCAGTAGAAACAAAGCGCACTTTATGCTCTTGAAGTCCAAGATAGCTAAGTAATTTTTTAGCAAAAGAGATTTCTAAAAAAGAAGTTATTCCATAAGAAGAGCCTTTTGATGCGGCTACAGCAATAGCATCCACAATCTCAGGATGACCATGACCATGTATCAAAGCTCCCCAAGACCCACAAAAATCTATGTATTCCTCGCCTTCACTATTTATAAAAATATCATCTTTTGCAGAGGCTACAATTGGAGGACATACGCCCACAGACCGACATGCTCGAACAGGAGAATTTACTCCTCCAGGAAACAGTTGACAAGCTTCACTATGTACAACACTTATATTAGAAATTTCAGGTAATGATGTCATTGAACTCTCGAAATTAAAACTGCGCCTATTCTTAAGACATCCTAGCTTTAATAACCAGAAAAAGCTCGTTTCTTATAACGAGGGTCTAATTTAAAAAAAGGTTTTCAGGAACTGTAGAAAGGGAGGCATATTTTCCCCTCATATCCCTAAGAACTAATGACCAGAGATTTTCAGGATCTGAGGAAAACACATATTCCCTACATCCTGGAGTCAAAAACCAAATACCATCTAAAAACTCTCGTTCTAGTTGGCCTGCCTGCCAGCCACTATAACCAAAGCATAGATTTACCTTAGTTCCTTTATCACTAGATGCAGCATCTTGAAGAAAAGGCAAATCGCCACCTAAAAATACTGAAGAACAAATCTCTATTGTTTGATCAGGAATTTCCGAAAAAGAGTGTAGAAGCATCATCTGATTTGCTTGTAAAGGACCTCCCATACAAAAGCGAATATTATCATTAGTAGTCTTTTCAAAAGAAAAAATATCATCTGATATTTCAAATCCCAAAGTCTTATTCAAAATCAATCCAAAAGAACCATTTAAACTATGCTCGCAAAGTAAAATTACACTACGAGCAAAAACTCCTTGATCCATATCTGGAGAGGCAATCAGTAAAGAACCTTTTTCTATCTGAGTATAAGGAATTTTAACCATAAAACTTATCTAGGTTAGTTTCTAATCTTCTTCATAAGGAATAACAGCATCAAAAACAGCTTTGGCACAAAGTATGGGAACCTTATGAGCTAAAGCTAAAGGAATACTATCACTAGGGCGAGCATCAATATCCGCAACAAACAAAGCATTTCCTTGTTTTTGTTCAAGAAAGATTCTTGTGTAGAAAATATTTTCTTTGTAGTCATTAATAACCACACGCAATACACGAATATCAAACCCAGAAAAAATGAAATTCAAAACATCATGAGTTAAAGGGCGCTCTTGAGGAAAATCTAAAGAAGGAAGAGACGTTGAAATTGAAGGCTCAGAATCTACACCTTGAAATGCTAGCCCCATTGAAACATGACCATATATAGAGAATTTCTTCTCTTCTGTACCCAAAACAATCCCAGCATAATGACAAAAGCTCACTAATTTATAAAAGTTGAGCAATACTAGGGGAATTTCTTCTAGAAGTTCTTTTTCGAAACTCATGCAGCTCCAAAATGTTTTTTATAAATCTGACCTTGATTGTTTCCAAACCAGACCTCAACATTTTCTATAACAAACCCCACCTCAATAATACCACGAATTTGTAAAAGTTTTCTTAAATCTTCTTCAGGACTTGGGAATTTTTTAGGCAAATGAATATCATAAATGTAATTCCCATTATCCGTAACAAAAGGCTCTCCTGTTTCTGTACAGCGCCATTTTCCCTGATACCCTAAACGAGTTATTTCGAAAACGGTAGCAAGCTTACCAAAAGGAGCGATCTCTAAAGGAACCCCAAAACTTCCTAAGATGGAAACACTTTTACTTTCATCCGCGAGAATAATACTACGCTTTGCAGATTGAAGTAGTATTTTCTCACGAAATACTGCTCCTCCTCCTCCTTTAATCATACGTAACTGTGAATCAATTTCATCTGCACCGTCAACAACAAGATCTATTTCAGAGAAGTTTTCAGACTCAATTAATGGGATACCTAAACGTTGAGCAAGCTCATATGAATCTCGAGAAGACGCTACAGCATAAATATCCACTACACTTTGATTTTGAATAACCTTAGCAAGAGCATAAATAAACTCTTTAGAAGTAGACCCACTTCCAAGACCTAAAGTCATCCCTGAAAGGACTTGAGAGACAGCTTCTCGAGCTAATTTTTTTTTGGCTAAAAGATAAGGATCGCGTTCCATACATAACTTACTTTTTTATAACAAAGATCCTTACACACAAAGTGTCTATCTCTACTTTGGATAAGAATTTTTAATACAGTTTATTGAGACAGTCAAATAACATCAGCTTTTAAAGAAGATTCTAAACATTACAAACAAGCGAGATAAAAGAAATATTTTATATAAAATTGTCCCAAATATGGTAGGGAAAACTCAAATCGAAATCCTTATCATCCTTATCGCAAAAAAATTCAAGCAACTTAAAATTTTTTATATTTATAAGCTTCCTAAAATATATTGAGAAACTTGTAAATATACTAAGCTCTGTCACTCAAACACTTTCATAAAACCAAGAAATAAACTTTTTCCTTCTCTATAAAGACATTTGATTTCATTGTGTTTCGCAATTTCTAATCCACCAAATATAATCTTTAAAAGAAAAGACACTTGATACTAATCGTAACTCAATAATCCAAAGCTTATAAACTATTCAAAGATAAAAAAATTGAAATAGTTTTTACTAACACATGTAAGAAGCTAACCAAGTAGGAATTGCTAAAAAATTTCATGTAACCTAATGTAAAAAAGTTCTTTTCAAAATCTAAGAAAGACTTCTCTTTTTATGAATATCTCTGATCTTCTAGCACATCTTGATAACCTTCTATTAACAAGCACTTTCTCTGATTACGGCCCTAACGGTTTACAAGTAGGAAATCTTTTTACTCCAATAGAAAAAATAACAGTAGCAGTAACCGCGGATCTTGAAACCATAGAGAAAGCAATACAATTAGAAGCTAATGTTCTTATTGTTCATCATGGACTCTTTTGGAAAGGTATGTCTTATCCTATAATAGGAACTCTATATAAGCGCATTCAACGCTTGATTCAGCATAATATCCACCTTCTAGCTTACCATCTACCCTTAGACGCACATCCAACCCTAGGAAATAACTGGAAAACGGCTTTAGATCTTCAATGGGGAAACCTACAACCATTCGGTTCTTCATTCCCTCATCTTGGAGTTCAAGGTTCTTTTTCTCCCTTACCCATAGAAGTTTTCATAGAACAACTTTCACAATATTATTCAGAGCCTATAAAAGGAAAAGCTTTATGGGGGCCTAAAGAAGTTTCTTCCGCAGCACTAGTTTCTGGAGGTGCATATAAAGAATTGACTCATGCAGCAACATGTAAAGTAGATTGCTTTATTACAGGAAATTTTGATGAACCAGCCTGGTCAATAGCCCGAGAAAACCATATTCATTTTCTAGCATTTGGTCATACAGCAACTGAGAAAGTTGGGCCTAAAGCCTTAGCTCAATATTTACAAAATCAATTTGATTTAACAACAACATTCATTGATACAAATAACCCTTTTTAGACCTTATGAATTTAAAAATTCCTTCTTGGCTTTTTCCTAAGAATTATCTTATAGTACTCTTTCTATTATCTACGACAATCATACGGGGAGAGATTCTCATGGCGACAGAAACGCAACACAAGCTTCCTCCACCAAGGCAACAAGTATCTCAGGTCGATTGTTGGGATACTTCTCTTCTGTACAGTGATCGAGAAGCTTGGAAACAAGAACTGGATCTTTGTAGTTCTAAAAGAGAGTGTTCTCCTATATGGCCAGAACTTTCTGCATCCCAATACAATGTTGAAGACCCACAATCTCTAAGTACCTTGTTAACTCATATGTTCGCTGTAGAAAGACAGTTAGATAAACTCTATACATATGCACACCTAATTCACGATCAAGATATTACCAATCAAGAAGCTGTGGCAGATCTAAGGTCTGCTACCTATCTTTATACGCTTTTTTCTGAAGAAATCTCTTGGATACAACCTAGTCTCATAGCTCTCTCTAAAGAAAATATCACTAAAATCCTTGCTCATCCTAGTCTTGAAACTTATAAGTTCTATTTAGAAAAGATTTTTCGCCTTGCCCCACATACAGGAACCTCAAATGAAGAGAAAATTCTTGCATCTTCGTATGCAGCTCTAGAAACCTCTAGTAAAGCATTCTCTTCCCTTAATGATTCAGATATTCCTTTTGGTCAAGCCCAAGACTCCCAAAAACAAACTCACCCTTTATCCCACGCTCTAAGTTCTCTTTACATGCAGTCTACAGATCGAGAATTACGACGAACAACTTATCTCGCACAAAACCAACGTTACTACGACTACAAAAACACGTTTGCTAATCTACTTAACGGGAAAGTTCAAGCACATCTGTTCATTTCAAAAGCAAAAAATTATGATACTTGTCTGGATGCAGCATTATTTGGGAACAATATCCCCGTAGCAGTTTATACTAATCTCATAGATGAGACAAAAAAGCATTCTCATTTAATTACAAAATACTTTTCTTTAAAAAAACAAGCTCTAGGGATTAATGATTTCCATTTCTATGATGTTTTCGCTCCAATAAGTTTATCTCAAGGAAGATCATATACATATGAAGAGGGAGTGGATCTTATTTGCTCCAGTCTTCAACCTTTAGGAAAAGAATATGTCCAAATCTTAAGAAAAGGATTACTCTCAGATCGCTGGGTTGATAGATACGAAAATCAAAATAAACGATCAGGGGCATATTCTTCTGGCTGCTATGACAGTCCTCCTTATATTCTCTTAAACTATTCTGGAACTCTTTACGATGTTTCTGTTATTGCTCATGAAGCAGGCCATAGCATGCATTCCTATTTCAGTAGGAACACCCAATCTTTCCACAATGCTCAATACCCTATTTTTCTAGCAGAGATTGCATCAACATTAAATGAAATGCTGCTTATGGATGCATTAATCAAAGCAGATCAATCTAAAGAAGAAAAAATCGCAATACTCGCGCGATCATTGGATACAATTTTTGCAACTATATTCCGACAAGTCTTTTTCGCAGCATTTGAGCTTGAAATTCACACAGCAGCAGAGAAAGGAATACCTCTAACAGAAGAATTTCTTTCTCTAACATATAAAAATCTGCAAAATCAATTTTATGGAGAAGTTGTAACTTTTGATTCCCTATCATCCATAGAATGGGCTAGGATCCCTCATTTTTACTATAATTTCTATGTGTATCAATATGCAACGGGAATTATAGCAGCACTATGTTTTACTGAAAAAATTCTTTCTCACGAAGAAGGAGCTTTGGAACTTTACTTGTCATTTCTAAAAAGCGGCGGTTCCGATTATCCTTTAAATATTTTGAAAAATTCGGGAGTAGATATGACAACCATAACTCCGATACACAAAGCATTTTCGTTTATATCCAAACAAATTGATGCTTTAACACACTTACTTGCATCAAACTAGAGGATTTTTAGCACTCGCATACCGAGAACGCTAAAAATATTGATAAAAAATGAGGCTTTTGTTATCGTAACCTCAAAACTCACGAAGTCTCTTAGAACGTAAAACATAAGGAGCTTAATAATATGTCAGATCAAGCAACGACTCTCCGAATTCAACCCTTGGGAGACAGGATTCTTGTCAAAAGGGAAGAAGAGAACTCCTCTACTAGAGGTGGAATTATCTTGCCAGACACAGCAAAAAAGAAACAAGATAGAGCAGAGGTTCTTGTTTTAGGAACAGGAAAACGTAATGATGATGGCCAAATTCTTCCTTTTGAAGTCAAAGTTGGCGATATCGTTTTAATGGACAAGTACGCAGGCCAAGAAATCACCATCGATGACGAAGAATTCGTCATTTTACAGTCCTCCGAGATTATAGCCATTCTCAAATAAATAACCCCATTCATAGATCATAGAAAAGTTAAGGAGCATAACGATGGCAGCAAAAAATATTAAATATAACGAAGAAGCTAGAAAGAAAATTCAAAAGGGAGTTAAGACTTTAGCAGACGCTGTAAAAGTAACTCTAGGTCCCAAAGGAAGACACGTAGTTATTGATAAAAGCTTTGGATCTCCCCAAGTTACTAAGGACGGAGTCTCCGTTGCTAAAGAAATTGAGCTCGAAGATAAACACGAGAATATGGGAGCTCAAATGGTAAAAGAAGTCGCTAGTAAGACTGCTGACAAAGCTGGCGATGGAACCACAACAGCTACAGTTCTTGCAGAAGCTATCTACAGCGAAGGACTAAAAAATGTTACAGCTGGAGCTAACCCCATGGATCTTAAACGGGGTATCGATAAAGCTGTTAAAGTTGTCGTTGATCAACTAAAATCAATAAGTAAACCAGTACAACATCATAAAGAAATCGCTCAAGTTGCTACAATTTCTGCAAATAATGACTCTGAAATCGGTAATCTCATTGCAGAAGCTATGGAAAAAGTTGGAAAAAATGGATCCATCACAGTAGAAGAAGCTAAAGGTTTCGAAACAGTTCTTGATGTTGTTGAGGGAATGAATTTTAATAGAGGTTATCTCTCTAGCTACTTCTCTACAAACCCTGAAACACAAGAATGTGTATTGGAAGATGCTCATGTTCTTATCTACGATAAAAAAATCTCTGGTATCAAAGACTTTCTTCCAGTTCTACAACAAGTTGCAGAGTCTGGACGACCTTTATTGATCATCGCAGAAGATATCGAAGGCGAAGCTCTAGCAACACTAGTTGTTAACAGACTTAGAGCAGGTTTTAGAGTCTGCGCTGTCAAAGCTCCAGGCTTCGGAGATAGAAGAAAATCAATGCTTGAAGATATTGCCATTCTTACTGGAGGTCAACTCGTCAGTGAAGAACTCGGTATGAAGCTAGAAAGTACCACATTACAAATGCTAGGGAAAGCTAGAAAAGTTATTATCACAAAAGAAGACACAACAATTGTTGAAGGTTTAGGAAATAAAGCTGATCTTCAATCTCGTTGTGAAATCATCAAAAAGCAAATTGAAGATAGCACTTCAGATTACGATAAAGAAAAACTCCAAGAACGTTTAGCAAAACTTTCTGGAGGAGTTGCTGTAATTCGTGTAGGAGCTGCAACAGAAATTGAAATGAAAGAGAAAAAAGATCGGGTAGATGATGCTCAACATGCAACTCTTGCAGCTGTTGAAGAAGGCATTCTCCCTGGTGGAGGAACAGCTTTAATCCGCTGTATCCCAGCTTTGGAAGATTTCCTTTCAACTCTTACAAATGATGACGAGAAAATCGGTGCACGTATTATCTTGAAATCATTAACATCTCCTTTAAAACAAATTGCTACTAATGCAGGAAAAGAAGGCGCTATTATCTGCCAACAGGTGTTAGCACGATCTGCAAATGAAGGCTATGATGCTTTGCGAGATGTTTATACAGATATGATCGAGGCAGGTATTTTAGATCCTACTAAAGTCACCCGCTCTGCATTAGAAAGTGCAGCCTCTGTTGCAGGACTTCTCCTAACAACCGAAGCTTTAATTGCAGATATTCCTGAAGATAAATCTTCTCCAGCAGTTCCTGCAATGCCAGGAGCAGGAATGGATTATTAATCTGTAGAGAAATCTAATCTCTAGCTTTTAATAAAAGGTCTTTTTCTTCGTTTTGGGAGAAAAAGACCTTTTTATTTTGTATTATTTTCTCCTTGTTCTATCGTAATGATTAGCTCGTTTAACTCAATCCTTAAGCATGTTTAAGCTCCTCAAAAACCTATTCTTTTTAGGCTGTTGTTTTGTTGGCTATTTTTGGCTGAGAAAAGAAAGTATCGTAGAAAATTGGTTATCAAACCAATTACATACTCAAGTATCTATAGGCAGAATTTCCCCTAAAACCTCGGGATTTAAAATACGCCATTTATGCATTTATAATGCTTTACCATCAGAGCGATTTCCTTACGCAGCAGAAATTGAATACATAAATATTCGTTTTTCTCTTATTTCAATGCTTTTAGCAAAAAAAATCGAAATTTCTGATTTACTAGTGCATGGAGCAAATTTTACAATATTTCCCCATGATAATCATGGAACACAGACTAACTGGTCTTTGCTATGGAAAAATTTTCTTCCGATAAAAAATATCTCATATTCTGAAGCCTCCTCTACATCTAAACTAGATAAGGCCCCTATATTAGTAAAACGCTGTATCTTCGTTAATACTCGAGTACACGGACTTCGCTCTCATAACAAAGACTTCTCACCTTTAGCAGTTCCGTCCTTGGAATTTCATGGTACGAAAAGTAGCTCTGTTACTCTTCCAACTCTTTCTACAGCTTTAGCTTCTCTTCTTTACCTTGCCGTAGAAGAAAGCCTATATCATCTCAATCTTCCAGGAGATATTGTTAAACCTCTTTCGCAACAAGCAAGAGAGCACTTTCACTCTACATATTCAGAATTACAAGACCAATTTAAAGAATCCAAAATCACTCCAAGACCTACTGAAGAAATTATGGGATTCGTAAGAGAACTATTATTTCATTAAAGCTAACAAATAATCAGTGTGTACTTCTCCCAAAACAGTTTGACTTTTTACTAATTTTTCTATAAAATCTCGACGTTATGATTGTTCCGGAGTAGCTCAGCGGTAGAGCAGTGGACTGTTAATCCATTGGTCGTTGGTTCGAACCCATCCTCCGGAGTTTTTTTCGTTAACGAGTCTTTTATGACAAAGATTCTACCTTCTCAAGCCGCCTCTACAGCAATAGAGTCCCCCAACTTCCGGCAACACTGTTCTTTATCTTTCTATAAAACATATTTTTCTATAGTTGTTCTTAATATTTTATTTGTTTCTATAGTAGCATGCATTCTAGCTTTAGCCTCTCTTCTTGTTCCTCCTATGATTGTATTTGCAATTATAGCGACCATTGGTTTTTTTTTGATTTGTGCAATCCTGTTACTCATCTGTCGAGATAGGCTTATAAAAAAAACTCCTAAAGAACCTCCTCTTCTACCCTCAATTACGCCCACAGCCCCTCCTCAAGATATTAAAAATCTTAAAGCATGCTTAACAACCACTCCTTCTCATCTCCATAAATACAAACTAGATGGGGAAGAAAACTTCTTTCCGAATTTTGATACCTGGAAAGAAGTCTTTCTTAAAGATCCAGATTTTCTTTTGAAATCAATTTTAAGTAGCTGGACTCAAGAAGAGACCTCAGAAGGAATTGTTCTCACACATCCTAATATAAATTTTCATATTTTCCTTTCTCTAAATTCACATAAAGATCTTCAACAAGCTTTAACAACTGAGATAAAAGATATTGTTTTCAGAACTTACTGCGAACAAATAGTCGATACAGATTTACCACCTGATAATAAAGCTAACCCCTGTGAAATTCTGCGATACTCAAAACAAAAAGATCTTGAAAATCATGATTATTTTGTTATGTCTTCTAACTCAGAAATTTTAGAACACTCTACGACTCCTCAACATAGTCTATTTAAAATGTTTCGACAGCAGTTTTTACTTTATTACACCGCACTACTGCATAACTCGCAGTCTCAACAATTTTTGGTTATAAAACCCCTTACTAGAGGAAGCGCTCACAAAAATGTAAGACAATTAGAGTGGCTTGCGTTTTTCTCTGCTATAGAACAAATTCAATATGGTGAAGACATATCTCAAATATTATTCCCAGAAGACTATTGGAAACATTTTGTAGAAAAAAATTATTACTACAGAAATCTTTCTCCATTGGCTCTATTGAAAAAATCGTATTATCCAGAATCTAATTCTCAAGATATCTCCTTGGAAATTCTGGCTATTTCCGATATGAATACAGAAGCTGAAGAAGAATTGTTATCTACTATAAAAACATATTGCCAAAGTAAGCAAGGTACAAACCAACAACAGTCACCAACCAATTCTTAACATTTTCTTTCAATGTAATAAAAGACGGGAAAGAAGGCTTAATCGGTAACAATTCAAGGCATAAGACTCTTTCTTTAAGATTGCTCTAGCTTCCTTAACATTTTCTTGAAGTTGTTTACAATAATCGGGTAAATATTCAATATGTGGCCCAGATAGAACTGCGAAACCTTGACCAATACGACGAGAAATAATACTTGCAGGCTGATTAGGAAGATCTGCATAACGAGCTTCTATACAAACGTCAGAAAAGGTCTCGGCAACTTCAAAAAAGCACCCCCCATTAAACAAAGCATATCCTTCCCCAAACTCAGAGAAAATTTGTTTTGAAGCCCTCACACCAATAGGGCTTGTATAAGAAAAAATATTTCCATAGGCCGGCCCTTTAGCAAGCCCGGGGAAAAACCCTAAATCTCTACCAGCAGATAAAATACAACCATTGGGATTTTCAAAATACAGCTCCTTAGCACCAAAATAAGCCCCTGCACAAATTCCAAGATACTTCCCCCCTTCAAGGACAAATTCTGCAATACGAGCAGTCCCCAAGCCATGAAGAAGCTTATGATAGGGAATATCTGCACCTCCAGGAAAAACTAAAAGACTTGCTGTCTCCTCCCAAATAGGATCATAAAGAATGAACTGCCCATCAACACGACGAACTTCCCTCTCGATTTCTAAAAAATTAAGCATCTCTTTAAGAAAACGTATAGTGTGTCGAAGATAGTACGGAGAAACGCCTTGACCAGAATAAACTAAAATGCAAGATTTTTCCATAAGAGTCTCCTCTTGAACCGTATTATCTATAAATAGAAATCAAAAATAATATAAAAAGCATATTATTCATAAAAATGTTTATTATGATAAAATTATAGAAATTCTATTTCAGTTAGTAGCTAGAGCAACATGTTTTCTAACCAACATCAAATCACATCTACACGAAACAAATCTCAAGGTATTTTCTACGGTCTTGTTTCCTGCTTTTATTGGGGAATTGTCTTTGTAATTCCAAGTCTTCTTCAGTCTTTCGGAGATCTCGACATTGTCCTCACGCGTTATACTATATTTGGGATTTTTTCACTTATTACATGTCTGACTTCAAACCCCCAACTCCTTAGAGAAACTCCATTAAAACTCTGGAGGACCATCACTTTATGGTCTCTGCTAATTAACCCTGTCTATTACTTAGGAATTACTTTAGGGATCCGTTATGTCGGTTCTGCGCTCACTGTTATGATTGCAGGACTTGCGCCTATAGCCGTCCTGTGTCTCTCGAATATAAGACAAAAAGAACTTTCATGGATTCTCCTCTTTATAATTAGCTGCATTACTTTTATAGGAGTTGTTCTTACACATATTTCGGATATACATACCTCAACAACAACAATCCCTCCACTACAATATATTTTTGGAATAGTCTCAGCAGTAGTCTCCACAGGGTTATGGGTAATTTACGTCATCTATAATCAAAAGCTTTTAGAAAATAATCCAAAGCTTTCACCACAAGACCTCTGTCATCTCTTGGGAATCACCACCTTAATAATCTGTCTTCCACTCATCATTGTCCTAGACACTTGCCGAGTTACTCATATTATCCCAATTTTAGTTTCGCATACGCCAATGTCACAGCGACTTCTTTTCTTTGGTCTCTGTGTGACTATGGGAATTTTTTCTTCAGCACAAGCAATAACTTCTTGGAACAAAGCAAGTCTACGCCTATCTCCAGCCCTACTTGGTACCATGCTCATCTTTGAACCCATCTTTGGTCTGATACTTTCCTATCTCTATTCCCAAAGCCTTCCTAAAATCCTTGAGAGCATTGGAATTTTTTTAATGCTAGGAGGTAGCCTCCTAAGTCTCATCCTATTTGGGAGAAAAATAAATAAAAGCCAAGAAGAAGCTATTTAAGATACCTCAGAATAGTCTAATAACTAGTAGATTAAAAATTTAATAATCATTACCTTATAGGAACTTTACCTAGATCTCCTAGGATACCCTTTGTAACAATATTAAAAGATTCTATGGAGAAAATCTACGGCACCCTAGAACAAATACTCGTTGAAGATATAGACTCTGGAGATCTTACTGCGCATATCAAAACTTCTCACAAAGAGGAATCGATCTTAGTAAAAGGACATCTACCCCAATCACTTCAACAGTTGGGAACACAACTTCGACTTTATGGAGAATGGTGTCATGCACCCAATTTAGGAAAATATTTTCAAATTGAAAAGCATGATCTTCCCCAAACACATGAATCTCGTGGAGTTTTTAATTACCTAACATCAAAACTTATAAAAGGTATCGGTCCTAAGCTCGCAACAAAAATTATTGAAACATTTCAAACTGAAACTGCAAGAGTTTTAGATTTTCATCCTGAGCGTCTTGCAGAAGTTCCTGGCATTAGCAAAACACGATTAGAAAGTCTTTGTAAGCAACTTCAAGAACAAAAAAAACTCAGGTCTACACTTTTATTTCTTCAACAATACAATATCGCTATTCATTACGGCGTTAGAATCTACAAAAAGTATCAAGAAAAATCTATAGAGAAAATCTGTGAAGACCCCTTCCTTTTAGCTAGAGAAATGGAAGGTATAGGTTTTAAAACTGCAGACTTTATTGCTATGAGACTTGGTGTACCTCCTAACTCTCAAAGTCGCCTATGTGCCGGCATACAACATAGCTTAGAAGAATTACAGGAAGAAGGTCATACATGCTACCCTGTAAAAGCCCTAACAGAAATAGTTGTCAAGCTTCTGAACCAGGATCTTCCTAAGCAACTCATAAAACACAATGACATTGCGACGCAAATCTATCAAATGCAAGAAAGCAAAGCTCTCTATATTTGTGATATAGAAGGAATTCCACATGTATGGACTCGTTATCTTTATCTTGCAGAGCAAACTATTGCATTGGATCTCAAAAGAATTCTCTTTTCCTCAAGAAAGATTCGTCCTATAGATGGAGAAAAAGCCATAGTTTGGGTTGAAAAAAATCTCAATCTAAATTTAGCGACTAAACAAAAAGAGGCTATCAAAGCTTGCTTCTCAGAAAAACTTCATATAATCACCGGAGGACCAGGAACAGGAAAAAGTACTATAACTCAAGCCATACTGAAAATCTTTGAACAAGTTACTTATAAAATTATTTTAGCAGCCCCTACTGGAAAAGCTGCTAAACGCATGACAGAAATCACTCATAAACACTCTGTTACTATACATGCTCTCTTACAATATGATTTTAAAACAAAATCCTTCAGGAAGAATCATGAAAATCCCATAAACTGCGACCTCATTATTATCGATGAATCTGGAATGATGGATACTTATCTTCTTCATCATTTTTTAAAAGCTCTTCCTGATCATACCATTTTGATTCTTATTGGAGATGTTCATCAGCTACCAAGTATCGGTCCAGGGAATATTCTTAAAGACCTTATATCTTCAAATAAAATTAGTGTTACGGAACTTAATGAAATTTTTCGACAAGTCCATGATTCTGGAATCATTACCAACGCTCACAGAGTAAATGAAGGAGAATTTCCCATGCTCCACTCTGAATCTGGACGCAAAGACTTCTTATTTTTTCAAAAAGAGGATCCTCAAGAAGCTTTAGAATACATTATTTATCTTATAACACAGTTTGTTCCTAAAAAATATCACATCTATCCTAGAGATATTCAAATTCTCTCCCCTATGAAAAAAGGAATTTTAGGAATACATAACTTAAATAAAGAACTTAAAACAGCTCTTAATCCTAAGAAAGCTAATCTTCAAGGAAAACTTCATTCTTATGCAGTTGGAGATAAAGTTATGCAAGTTCGCAATAACTACAATAAAGAAGTCTTCAATGGAGATATTGGCTATGTCTTTGAATTAAATTTCAAAGATAAACAAGTTGTTGTACAGATGGAGGGAAGATACGTTACCTATTCTTTTGCAGAACTTGACGATCTTATCCTAGCTTATGCAACTTCTGTTCACAAATACCAAGGAAGTGAAAGTCCTTGTGTTATCATTCCTATTCATACATCACATTTTATGATGTTGTATCGAAATCTTCTTTACACAGCAATCACTCGAGGAAAACAACTAGTAATTCTTGTAGGGACTAAAAAAGCTATCGCTATAGCAACAAGAAATAATCGAGTACAACATCGCTGCACAGGACTTACTGAAGCTCTAAAAACTTTAGACTTTGCATTGAATCACGAAATCACAACCAATGATTCAGAAACTTTCTTTTAGAATTTTTAAAGCTCATACGTTTTAAGAATCAGTCTACTGTTGTAAATAACAGCCTAGGTGTTTGTAATTCAAATTTTTCATTTTCAAAATTCAAAAATTCAGAATTCCATAAATTACAAGCTAAAAACGAATCTATTTTATGGTTCTCTAAAGATCTTGGAGAAAGCATTTCCCAAATAGCAACAGCACTGTCAGGAAGAATTGGATAAGCAATTAAAGCCAACAATTTTTGACAATAACATGCACAAAATAATATCACTTCAATCTGTTGACGAGTTCCTTCTTTCAGTAATTTCCAAGGAGCCTTGTCATTAAAATACACATTACCAAGAGATGCAAGCTCCATAATTACAGAAGAAGCATTGCGTAAACTATACCTTTCATAACAAAATCTAGCTTTATTTACTAAAGCTTGAGCGTCTTGAATAAATGTTAGATCTTCATTTTTCATGAAATTTGCTTTATAACAAAGCTCTACAAACTGATTCTTTTCAGCAAACGCTAACACTCGGTTTATGAAATTGCCGAACTTCCCAACAAGTTCTGAATTACATCGTGTTTTGAAATCTAGAAAAGTAAATTCGCTATCAGAAGATTCTGGAGATGTAGCAGCTAAGACATAGCGTAATTTATCCACAGAATAAGAAGTTAAAAATGCATCCAAGTCTACATAATTCTCTTCAGATTTACTAAATTGACGACCTTCTAGCAAATAAAACTCCGAAGAAACAATAGCATCAGCCTTCTTATAAGGTAGATCCTGTCCCATCTGCATAGCAGGAAAGATTACAGCATGAAAAGGTAAGTTATCTTTTCCTATAAATTGAACGTATTCAACACCTTCTTCAAGCCAGAAACGCTTCCACGCGTCTACATCACCTTGAAGAGAAGCCCACTCCATAGTACTACTAATATAGCCAATAGGAGCGTCAAACCATACATAAAAGACCTTATTAGGGAAATCTGGTACGGGAATACCCCAGGAGAGATCTCGAGTGATTGCCCTTGGTTTTAAGTTCTCAATATAATCTATTATGAATTTACGAACATGATCACGTAAGTAACATGTTTGAACAAAAGAAAGAAGAGACTCTTTCATATATTCTAAATGTAGGTATGCATGCTCGGTTTTCTTTAAAGTAAGTTTAGCTCCAGAAAGTTTTGATTTAGGATTTAAAAGATCTATAGCTTCGTAATCTGCGCCACATTTCTGGCATTCGTCTCCTCGTGCTTGATCGAAACCACACTTAGGACAAGTTCCTTCTACATAGCGATCTGCAAGAAAACGTTTTTCTTCCTCAGAATACAATTGCTCTGAGTAAGAGTTTTCTATCACTTCATGTTTTTTCAAATGGAGATAAAAATTTTGAACAATATCTTTATGAAATAAATTGGTTGTTCTAGAGAAAATATCTAAAGAAATATTAAGCTTTTCAAAAGTATCTTTATGTAATTTATGGTATATATCTATGTAATCTTGATACTTCATTCTCATGCGTTCTGCATTTAAAGTAATTGCTATACCAAATTCATCAGAACCACAAACATAGAGAACTTCATCTCCTAACAATCTACGAAATCTTGCATACGCATCAGCCGGTAAATAGGCTCCTGCAATATGACCAAAATGCAAAGGACCATTTGCATAAGGCAATGCTGATGTGATCAATACTCGCATAATTATTACTTAACATCACTCCAGGTATATGCTGAAGGATCTTTTTTTCTACTGTGATAGCTATCTCGAGATCTTTCTGAAGAAACAGGTGGAGCAACGCATGTAATTTCTTCCATCAAATCTTCTTGAATTCCTTCTCTATCTAGCAATGATAGAATCTCAATTACAACATTAGATGAGCGTACATCTCCTTTTGCAATCTTATTTTTAGCTTGTTGGATAGCATAATTTACAAGGCTAAAAGGGCTTTCGAAAAGTAAGTTTAATTTCTCATTAGTTAAACGATTTTTATTAGTCATAAATTATTCCTATGTTCTTCTGCTACAAAAATACTTTTTACAATTTGATATGTAACAGACAAATTATCATTCACTATAACATAATCAAACTGATTGGCAACTGCGAGTTCTTTAGCACTATGTTCTAATCTTTCTTTTTTTTGAAGCAGCTCTTCAGAACCTCGCTTATCCAAACGTCGTTCCAATTCTTCATGAGAAGGGGGAGCTATAAAAATAGATACACTAGGCATCTTTTCACGAATAACCAAGGCTCCTTGAACATCAATCACTGCTATAGCGTGTTTTCCCAATGACCAAATTCTTTCTATCTCTAAACCAATTGTTCCATAATACTCTCCGAACAAGAACACCCATTCAAGAACTTTGCCTTGATCTAGAAGATTTTGAAACTCTTCTCGAGAAATAAAAAGATAATCTTTTCCAAAAACTTCATTTTCTCTAGGTTTTCGTGTTGTTATAGATAAAGTCTTCTCGAAAGAGCTTGGAAACTCTTGTTCCAGCATTTTCACTAGAGTAGTCTTCCCTGCACCTGCAGGAGCACTCACGGTGAAAAGCTTAGGTCGAGAATACTGAAGATCTCGAGAAAAAGGGTGAGAAACAGTCCAAGAATTACTCATGTGCAGATACAATTTTCTTTATAGGAGAGAAGCTTTTCCTATGACAAGGGGTAATTCCATAATGCCATAAAGCCTCAAGATGAGCAGCTGTCCCATAGCCTTTGTGTTTATCAAATCTATATTCAGGGTACTTCTCATGCAGATCTCGCATTAAATCATCTCTATGTTCTTTTGCTAAAATTGAGGCTGCTGCTATGGAGGCGGATTTTGTATCTCCTTGTAAAATTTTTCTACAAGGAATCTTGTGAGCAAGATGTAAACCATCAACAAGAAGAAAATCTGGGGACGGAAACAAAGAAGCTATTGCTAAGCTCATAGCTTCTTTAGTAGCTTCTAAAATATTAATTTCATCAATTCTTTCTACAGAAATGACTCCTATACCACAGATTACATCTGGATCTTGAAGAAGTACTTCTCGGATAGAGCCTCTTTGTTTTGCAGTAAGTTGCTTACTATCATTCACTCCAACAAAAACTTTATTTCTAGGTAAAATACAAGCTCCAGCAACTACAGGACCGGCTAAAGGCCCTCTTCCGGCTTCATCTATTCCTGCTATCAAAACAAAGCCTTCTCGAGTCATTTCTTGTTCAAAAGTCATCATCAAAGAAAATCGCTGTTCTTCATCGTAATCGATAGAAGTAGTCATATATACCGATAGAGTCACAGTTTCATAGATTGATTAATTAACTTAGAAAAAAGATCTTCTTTTAAGAATAAATTATTTTTTCTTTTTTGCAGGTCGAGATCCAATAAGTTCTTTAACCTTAGCAGCTTTTCCTGTTTTTCCTCTTAAGTAAAACAATCTGGCGCGAGCAACTTTACCTCGTTTTACAACTTCAATACTTACAATCTTAGGGCTATTAAGCAAGAAGCTCTTCTCCATACCCTCTCCGTAAGCTACGCGATGCAAAGAAACGGTTTCTCCAGAGCTACCACCCTTACGAGCCATCACGGTTCCTTGAAATACCTGAACTCTTTCTTTGCCTCCTTCAGAAATTTTCGTTGCCACACGAATAGTATCTCCAACCTTAAAATCTGTAAGATCGTTTCTACATTGTTCCTTCTTCAAACTCTCGAGTAAATTCCCCATAACACTACCTAAAATCACTTATTTCTATTCTACATTACGCAGAGAAAGTTCCCACGTATGCCCATCCAAATCTTGAGCTCGAACCACAACGAGGTTATCATGAACCTGCTTTTCTAGCAAAATACCCCCTAACAACTCCCATTTTGCTAAAACACGATAAAAACTCTTCTCATCACAAAAATATAGAGAGAACGTTGTAATTTTTTTCCTTTCTAATCCTACTTCTCTAAGCCAAAGAAATGGTTTGTTTTGATCAGATAAATATACCCATTCTTCTCTACCTTTTGAAGAACTTAAACCAAAAACTTTTGTATAAAAAATTTTTGCGCGTTTTAATATTTCAACCTCAACAACTACAGTAATTTGATCTAAAAAAGGACCTGAAGATCCGTGTGGGTCTTCTTGCTTTGAATCAAAAGGATTATTCGTACAGTAGTTATAAAGATTACGCAAATAAAGATCTAAACGTCTTTGACGAGTTCTTTCTAAACTTATCTGCTTTCTCCACGAGGCTATAGCTTTGTGGTTACCTCCTAACAGAATCTCAGGGACTTCTTTTCCTTCAAAAACTCTTGGCCGAGTATATTGTGGACCTTTCAATAAACCGTTCTCTAAAGAATCATTTTCAAAGCTTTCTTGGTTTCCTAAAACTCCTGGAATAAACCGGGATAACGTATCTATTAAAACCAAAGCGGCAAGGCCTCCATTAGTTAGGACATAATCGCCTATACTAATTTCTTCATAGACTTCATTATCTATAGCACGTTCATCTATACCTTCATAATGACCACAAAGCAAAATCAAGTGAGGGATTTGCGCAAGCTCTCGACTCTTTTTTGCTGTTAAAAGTGAACCTTGTGGAGAAAGGTATATCACCCTGGAACGCTCTGTTTTTACACTTCGAATGGCATTGACAACAGGCTCTGCCATAAGAAGCATACCGCCTCCAGAAAAAGGCTCATCGTCTACTTGTTTCCACTTACCAACTCCAAAGTCGCGTAAATTTTTACTTCGAATAGTTAGCAATTTTTTTTTAATTGCTCTTCCTAAAACACTTGACTTCAGAGGACTATCAAAATAGTCGGGGAATAAAGATATTATATCGATCTCCATTCCCATACCTCAAGCTAACTTATTTTAGATTCTGCTCGTTTCATTGCACGACGTTTACGATATTCTCTACGTTTCTTACATAATACAGATTGACGATCTGTCTTTTTAGAAACAAATTCGCTATAAACTCCTGGAGCTCCTTGCTTTACCAAAGCTTCGGCTTTCTCCGTTAACTCAGCACCTTGAGACAACCAGTAGAAAATTCGTTCACTTTTTAATAAGTAACTCTCCTTCCTATGAGGGTCATACCAACCTAATAACTCTATATACTTACCGTCACGAGGAGACTCGACATCTGCGAGCACCAATCTATAAACAACATGATTTCTACGTCCTTGTTGTCTTAAACGAATTTTTAACGCCACGAGCTTCCTCCAGACATTTTTTTCCTCATTTGTTCCATCTTCTCTTTAGTCATACCTTTAAAAAATTTTTTAGATTGCACCATACGTTTTCGAAACTGATTGACGTCCCCTAAAGTTAAACCGCAACCAGAGGCTATTCTTTTCATACGACTCATATCTAATTCTACTTTTTCTGAACGTTCTGCCGGTGTCATAGAAAGGATGATGGCTTCCGCACATTTCATTTGCCGTTCAGACCCTTCCATATCTTGCTCACTAAGCTTTGCGTTACGATTTTTCGGCATCATGCCGAAAAGTTTTTTCAATGAGCCAAAACGACGAAAAGCTTTAATCTGCTTATAATAATCTTCATAAGTAAAAGCTGCTGTTGCTAGTTTTTTCCCGAGTTCTTCATCTTCTTCTTCAGAGATGCATTGCCGAATTTCATTCACGAAATTAACGGTATCACCCATTCCTAAAATACGATCCGCCATAGAAGCCGAATTAAAAAGACGAAGATCTTGAATATATTCTCCACAACCTTCTAGTTTTATAGGCTTTCCTAACACACTCTTCATAGAGAGAATAGCCCCAGCTCTAGCATCTCCATCAGTCATTGACACAACAACACCGGTAAGATTTAGAAGCTCATCAAAAACTTTTGCAGTTGCTACAGCATCTTGTCCCATAGCAATATTCATAACAAAAAGTCGTTCTTTAGCCTGAACGACTTTTTGAATGGAGACCAGCTCACTCATAAGATCATCATCTAAATGTAGACGTCCTGCAGTATCAACTAAAACAAAATCGTAATTATGACTTTTAGCATATGCTACAGCGTCTTCAGCAATCTTTATTGGGTTATTCTCTTCTGTATGGTAAATATCGGCTTTTGTCTGAGAGATTAAAGTCTTTAATTGATCTACAGCAGCAAAACGTTTACGATCACAAGGTACAACTAAAACCTTTTTTGCCTTTTTCTCTTTTAAAACATAGGCAGCGAGCTTCGCACATGTTGTGGTTTTTCCTGCTCCTTGTAAACCACAAAGAAGCGTAACAGAAGGAAATCCTTGAATTATCAATTTTTCTTCTTCATGACTTCCTAAGAGAGATGTGAGTTCTTCATGTAAACAACGAATAAACTGTTGGCCTGGAGAAACATGCTTCCAGACTTCTTTTCCAATAATTTTTTGTTTTACCTTTGTGATAAAATCTTTCACTACTTGATAATGTACGTCTGCATCTAAAAGAGCTAAACGAACCTCTCTAATGGCATCTGCAATGTTTTCTTCTGTAATTCTTCGAGAAGAGGTTAAAGAAGAAAGTATAGAGGAGAGTTTTTGTGTTAAAGAACCGATCATTTATCAAGAGAAAATCACGAATAAACTGCTGAGGATACAGGATCACTTGCATCCATTTCAAGAAAAAAAAATCTATCCCAGCCAGAGAGATCTTTCTGTAAACGACCTGAAATACCATATTTAGAAAAAATAGTTTGCACTTGAATCCCCTGGTTATAACCAATTTCTAACCATCCAACGCCATGAGGGTGTAAAATTTTTGATAAATTTTCTGCAATTCGAATATAAAATTCTAATCCAGTAGCTCCTCCAACAAGAGCTTTCCAAGGTTCATAGCAACGCACTTCGGGATCAACACGCATAACTTCTTTAAATGATAAATAAGGAGGATTACATACTAAAACATCTCCTGGAGAAGAATAGGGGTCGAATAAGTCTCCCAAAAATACCTCAACATTCAGACCGTTATTTACAGCGTTTTGCTTTGCGACAGAAACAGCTTTCGGACAAATATCTGAAAGAAAAACTTTTATGTGAGGACAAAACTTTTTTATAGCCAACCCCAAACAGCCGCTACCACAACATACATCATATACCGTTTGAATTTCTGAATGAGCTAAAATATATTTTATCACTTGTTCTGCAAGAATTTCTGTTTCCATTCTAGGTATTAAAACCCGAGAATCAACGATTAGAGAAAGGCCTAAAAAAGAAACAGAACCATGAATATAAGCCGTAGGGCACCTTTCTCCTCGAAATTTCAATTTTTGATAATAAGCCAATAAAACATCGTCAGAAATGAAAGAATGTTCTCTCAATTGAGCAAGAGAGGTTATTCCGAGAAGATCCATGAGGATGTATGCAGCTTCACGATCCTCAAAAGCCACACCATAATATTTGAGGTACTCTGCTGCCTCTTTAAGAATAGTCTTGAGTTCCATTTTCTAGAAGCTGATGATACGCATGACTAACCAAAGCTGTTGTAATAGGATCTAGATCCCCCTCCATAACTTTATCTAAGCTATATAAAGTGAGTCCTATCCTATGATCTGTAACTCGATTCTGCGAAAAATTATAAGTTCGTATTCTTTCCGAGCGATCTCCACTTCCAACCTGTGCAGAACGCATCGCAGAAGCTTCTTTATGTCTCTTTTGCATTTCAGCATCACGTATTCTAGCTTTTAGAATTCGCATAGCTTTATCCTTATTTTTATGCTGACTACGCTCATCTTGACAAGTTACAACAACTCCTGTGGGCATATGAGTAATTCGTACAGCAGAATCTGTAACATTAACATGTTGCCCTCCTGCTCCAGAAGCTCTAAACGTATCTATTCTTAGATCTTTCTCATCAATAAACACTTCCACATCGTCCTCTGGAGGTTCCGGCAATACAGCCACAGTAATAGCCGATGTATGAACACGCCCCTGAGTTTCCGTTTCAGGAACTCGTTGAACTCGATGTGTACCAGCCTCATATTGAAGAAAACGCTTTACTCCAGTTCCTGAGATTCCCATTACATATTCTTTATAACCCTTAAGATCCGACTCTGACGCAGACAATACTTCGCACTTCCATCCTTTGGCAGAAGAATACAGATGATACATACGCACACAATCGCCTACAAAAAGAGCCGCTTCTTCACCACCTGTTCCGGCTCGCAATTCCATAATAACATTAAGATCGTCATCAGGGTCTGGAGGAACAAGAAAATTTTCTAAAATTTTTGCAAGTTTTTCAATATTAACTTTACTTTCAGCAATCTCTTCTTCCAACATAGCGATCATTTCTGGATCTTTTTCAGTAGCTAAAGCCTGCTTATCATCTATTAAAACTTTTTCTAGGTTTTGAATTTGTGTATAAACATTTTTTAATTCAGAAAGTCGCGCATGTTCTTTGCTAAGAGCTTTATACTCCTTAGGATGATCAAAAATTTCGGGTGTTGCAATCTTTATTTCGATCTCTTCTAGACGTTTTAAATATTCAGCAATCTTTTTTTTCATCAAAAATATTCTTTGTCAGAAAATTAAACAAAAAGCATCTGAAGTTTGATTTTTTCAGTAACTAACAGCGCATAAACTCGATCAAAATACTGCATCAACACGCTTATTGCAAGCGTAAGATTAAAATAAAAAGCTCATCACAGCTTTAATAAAGGTGATGAGCTTTTTCTATTATAAAAATAAAGCCTAATTATTTTTTCTTCTTTGTGGATTTTTTCTTTCCTTTAGAAACTGTACTAGACTCTTCATCTAACTGAGGTTGTTGAACAGAAAGCTTTACAGAACTGTAACGCTTTAGGAACTTGTCCACACGTCCTTCTGCATCAACCAATTTCTTACTTCCAGTAAAGAACGGATGTGAAGAAGAAGATACGCTAACATAACATACTGGATATTCTACACCTTCGTAAGTTTCCATTTTTTCAGTTTGATATGTAGATCCACACACAAACTTATATCCCGTCGAAGAATCCACAAATAAAACTTGCCTGTACTCAGGATGTATATTCTTTTTCATATTGACAACTCCAAAATCACCATCCTACTATAAGAAAGGTTGAAGTAGGATGAGCTTCAAGTAAAAAAGTTTATCGCAAGGACCCATGAAAAAGCAAGGAAAAACACTTTTAGTATTTCTATTTCTAAACTTTCTTTTTCCTTACTCAGGAGCCCTTCACACACAAGAGATCCACTCAATACAACAAAATATTTTTCTTGCTAAACCTGGAGATTACGCTGTTTTCAGTCGAGGCACCCAACGCATCTTTGTCTTAGTTAAATCTTCATCTATAAATTCTGTCTGGCTAGAGATCATAGACTTTCCTAGCCTGCTCTGTTCCGAAAGAAATTTTCTTCAAGAAACTTCATGGAAGTCAGCTATTCACCACCTAAAATCTCCAGCAACAGTTATTGTTATTTTCTTATCCAAAGAACAACTCAAAGCTTTTTCCTTGTGTCCAAAAACTAAAAAATTATATCCAATTTCAAATGCACAAAACATACCGTTATTAATAAAGATCTTTAAAATTCCTCTTACTCCAGCACCTAAACATCTTATTAAAATGGGGAAAGATCACAACCCCTGGTCTCCTAAGGTTACTTTAGAAGAATCCTCTACGGCATCTGCAACAACAGAGGCTCTACTTGGTTCATGGCCAAAAGATCTTTCAATCCTTTCGGAAGCCGATATTTTAATGTATTTCACTCACCCAACTATTTCTGTATTTCCTCTATGGGCAAGCATCAACACTCCTAAAGGTCCTACCGTATTAAGAGCTTTAAGCGTAGGTCATGAAGCAACTTCTCCCTATGAATATTCTCTACCTGAAATTGATGCTTAAGACTTTTTTGATCGAAAATCTTAGATGGTGAAATGTAATGATTTCACTCGATAAGAAAAGACATGAGTTTTAATAAAGTGGGTTTTTTATTTTGAATGTTATAAAACTAGTAGAAGCAGTAATGATCTGCGATTAAATCGCAGGTAAGATTTCAAAATAAAGAACTACGAATTCAACCTTTTTCCATGAAGAATTATTCCTTACGTAAAAGCCGTCAAACTCTTCACAGAGCCTATAGACTCCTTAAAACAAAAAGCTTAATAAAGTCCCCTGAAAAATATCAATATCTCCAACAGTTACTATCACAATTAGAAGAAACTATTTTTCAACAAGATACAGAAACTGCAGCATTATTAGCTCAACAAGCACAGGCTTTTTGTAAAAGATTTCCGATATCTTTCTCTAGGAAAGTTTTCGAATTTGCTAAAGCGATTTTCTTTGCAGCTGTAGTCGCTTTTCTCATAAGGCAATTTTGGTTTGAACTTTATGAAGTTCCTACAGGTTCAATGCGCCCCACTATTTTGGAGCAAGATCGCATTATTGTTTCTAAAACGACTTTTGGTTTACATTGCCCTTTTATAAAAAAACCTTGGGGATTCTCCCCGAAGGCCATTTCACGTGGAAGTCTTGTAGTTTTTACTGTTGGAGGACTTCCCATTCCTGATTCTGATACAAAATATTTTGGATTCATCTCTGGGAAAAAACGGTATGTTAAACGTTGTATGGGCAAGCCCGGGGATATTTTATACTTTTATGGGGGGAAACTTTACGGCTTAGATGTTAATGGGGATCCTATAAACTACCTCTTAGAAAAAGATTTGGATCAGCTTTATCATGTCCCCTATATTTGCTTTGACGGTACGACAAATATTTCTTCGTCGGATACTCAAACGTCCATTACATTCAAACAAATGAATCAGCCTTGTGGAAAAATAATTTTTCCACAAGAAAGCGCATACGGTCAATTCTTTTACGATAAAGCATGGTATGATGACATCCCTAATAATTTAAAAGAATCTCTTCCGAAGCCAGCAAGTTATGCGGATTTATTTGGGATGCGGCACTATGCTATGGTTCGAATTCTCACAAAAAAACAAGCTCTTAAAGCACATCCTCTACCAACAAATAGCGACAAAACACAAGCTTACCTGGAAATTTGCCACACTCCGAATCTCTCTTATCCACCACCACTCTTACGTCACTATAATAAAGGGCATCAACTGATTCCAACTATTCATCCTATGAAAACACTACTCCCTTTAAGAAAGGAGCATCTTCACCTTATCCGAAAGAACCTAACAACCTCTCGTTTTATTGTGTCTCAAGGGTTAGCATATAAATATCAACCATTTAAAATTAGCTCTTCGGCAAAAACTTTCGCACTTGCGTTGCCGAAGGTTCCTAATGGTTGCTACGAATTTTCCAAAGGAGAAGCGTATCAAATTGGTTTCGGAGGCATTCGCTATAAACTTAAGCCAACGCACTCGTTAACAAAACTTAGTAATGCTCAGGTCATAGAACTTTTTAACTGCGGAGTCAGCTTTAGCTCCATTTTTACACCTACGAATCCACAACAAGCTCCCTTACCAAACCGGTACGCCTTTTTTAATCAGGGGAACCTATACATTATGGATTCTCCGATTTTCATAGAAAATGACCCAACTTTGCAAAAATTTATAGAATCTGAAAAAGCAAAACAAGAAGTATCATCTCCGACTCAGCCTTATATAGCTTTTATAGATCGCGGCTCTCCACCAAAAAATCCTGAACTCTTTAAAGAGTTTATTTATAATTTTGGCCTTAAAATCCCAGAAGGTCATGTTTTAGTTTTAGGAGATAACTATCCCATGAGCGCTGACAGTCGTGAATTTGGATTTGTCCCTGTAGAAAACCTGTTAGGCACTCCCTTATGGACATTTTGGCCTTTAAGTCACTTTGGAAGACTTTCTAACGTTTTATCTCCGAAAGCTCTACCAGGATACCTGGTCAATGGAACAGCTTTAGTAATAGTGCTTTCTTCTATATGCTACTTCTTTTATCAAAGAAAACGCCGATTATTTCCTAAAAGTGAGAATCCCCAAGATCCAAAAATTCACCCATAACAGTAGGTTCTTGATATGAAACTTTGGGATCAGCTCTAACGCTAACTGAGATAGTAATATTAGTGGGGTATCCATTGATATCCCAATCTACACCTTGATCGTTTGGTTCCGAGACAAATTCATATGTTGTTGTTAACGTCTCTTCACAAATATAAGGTTCATATTGCAAAAACGCTTTTTGTACTTTTTCAGAAGTAAATAATTTTAAAGAGATGCGATCTGAAACATGTAGTTGAAGTTGGCGACGCATTGTATTGATCTTATTAACAAGCTCTCTCGCAATGGCTTCAATAATAAGCTCCTCTGACAACTGGCAATCTAAAACAACGGAAAATATTCCAGAGCTACGAGCAATATAGCCCTGTTGAGTTTGAAGACATATTATAACATCCTCAGGACCTAGGATAATTTCTTCATTACCGAGTACCAAAGTGTAGCTTTTTCCATGAGTCAAAAAATAAATTGCATCTTCTGGTAACTCTTCTAAAGCTATCTGAATTTCGCGCATCTTAGATCCAACTTTCTTACCCAAAACACGGAAATTAGGTTTAACTGTTGTAGTAACAAAATTGGGAGTCTCTTTATAAAAAATGATATTTTTTACATTCAATTCTTCTAAGATCAAAGATTCAAAAGTAGACAAAGCATCTAACCTTTCCCGTGGTCCTACAATGTAAAAATTTGCCAAGGGTTGACGCACTTTTAACTTATGCTCTTTTCTTAAAGAATGGCCAAGCCCAACAATTTCTCTAACATCCTGCATACGCTGTTCTAAATCTACCAAGATCTTTGAATCTATAACCTCGGGGAAATCACAAAGATGCACAGATTCTTCTTCACCAGCAGTCTTTAACTGCTGGAAAATATCTTCGGCAATAAAAGGAACAAAAGGAGCTATCACCTTACAGAAAACAAAAAGCACTTCATACAAGGTAGCAAAAGCAGCTCTCCTATCTGGAGAATCTTCAGACTCCCAAAAACGCCTTCGACTACGTCGAATGTACCAATTTGTTAAATCTTCAATAAATGCAACAAAAGGCTCCACAGCAGAGTTTAGATTATACTCCTTCATTCCAGCACGGACTTTGCCAACAACACTGTACAAATTTGATAAGATCCATGAATCCATTTCAGTATATATAAGTTCTTGATCTGGAGTTTTAGGATCAAATCCGTATAAATTTGAGTAAATTTTATAAAAGGATAAAACGTTAGTTAATGGGAGTAAAACAAGCTTTAAAACACTTTCAACCCCCTTATCAGAGAAACGAAGATCTTCAGCTTTTACAACGACACTATGTAGCAAATATAATCGTAAAGCATCTGCTCCGTATGTATCTAAAATAAATTTTGGACTTGGGTAATTACTTAAACGCTTGGACATCTTATTGCCATCTTTAGCCAAGACAATCCCATTCACAATAACATTACGAAATGCCGGACGATCAAAAAGTGCTGCAGCAATTACTGTAAGAGTATAAAACCATCCTCGAGTTTGGTCTAACCCTTCAGAAATAAAATCTGCAGGAAAGGCTTCTTCGGTTGCTTGCTTGTTCTCGAAAGGATAATGATTCTGAGCATAAGGCATAGCTCCAGAATCAAACCAACAATCAAATACATAAGGTATTCTAAAAAATGTTTTCCCGTTTTTTACAATTTTTAAATGATCTATAAAGTGCCTATGAAGATCTTCTATTTTTTCTCCAGATAATGCCTCTAGCTCTTGAATAGAACCTATAACAAGAGTTTCTCCATCACTACTTTTCCAAATAGGAATAGGTGTTCCCCAATAACGATTCCTACTAATAGCCCAATCTCTAGCGCCTTTCAGCCATTTCCCAAAACGACCTTCTTTAAGATAGTTAGGAACCCAATGAATTTGAGAGTTTGCTTTAAGCATTTTCTCTTTAATTTGCTCAACAGCAACAAACCAGGAATTGACAGCTTTGTAGATTAAAGGAGTGTCTGTCCTCCAACAAAAAGGATATCGATGTTTAATTGTTCCTTGATAGAAAATTTTATTAGCAACCTTTAGAGACGTAATTATGTTCTTATCAGTATTTTTTATATACTGCCCACTGTATTCAGGAATCTCTTCTGTAAAACATCCATGATCGTCCACTGGACAAACCATAGGAACATCATGATCTTTACAAACAAAAAAGTCGGCTTCACCAAAAGCTGGAGCCATGTGTACGACTCCAGTCCCCTCACTTTCTTCAACAAAGGGCCCAGAAAGTACTTTAAACGCACCTTCTTTTCTTTTATTTTCGAAATAAGAAAATGGCGGCTCATAACACTTTCCAACCAACTCTACGCCAGAAAATTTATCTAAAACTACAAAGGATTCAGGATTAGAAAACCATCGAGGCAAGCATCCCTGACCTAAAATCCATTGCTCTTTAGTTTTTTTATCTTCAATACGAACATAGGTTATTCCCTCTCCAACAGCAACAGCCATATTGGAAATTAAAGTCCACGGCGTTGTTGTCCAAACAAGAAGAGATGCAGCATCTCCACATAAAGCAAATTTGAGAACTACTGAAGGATCATTTACTTCTTTATAATTTTGACCAGCTTCAAAATTTGATAAAGGTGTCCCTAGTTTGGTAGAAAATGGGACAACTTTAGTTCCCTCATAAATAAGACCTTGTTCGTAGAGAGATTTGAAAACCCACCAAACACTTTCCATAAAAGAAAGATCCATGGTTTTCCAAGTAGAGGAAAAATCTACCCAACGTCCTAACCGTTGAATGTAATTTTCCCATTCATGGACATAGCGGAAAACTATTTTCCGACATTCTTCATTAAACGCGCCTATTCCAAAATTTTCTATAGCCCCTGGAGAAGTGAGCTCAAGCGTTTTCTCAACCTCATACTCTACAGGAACCCCATGACAATCCCAACCAAAACGACGTGGAACATAATATCCTTGCATAGTCGCATATCGACTCACAACATCTTTAAGAGTACTAGCCAATAAGTGGCCATAATGAGGTAACCCCGTAGCAAAGGGTGGTCCATCATAAAAGGAGTAAAGAGGTTTTCCTAAGCGATTATTTAGAGATTTAAAAAAAATATCATGAGTTTTCCAAAAATCTAAGATACTTTCTTCCCTTGCAGCAAAGTTTCCTTTGCAGCTTTCTTCCATAGTCATGCTTGCTCGCAAGATAGTCATAGATTAAAAATTCACTTAAGGTTAAAGTTTTTTAAAGTTTTCGTCCAGATTCGAGTATCACTAGATAATTTATGCTTGGTTGTGTAAAAACAACAAAAGATTTAATATATTCTTGGGGGTGTATAGGTTTCGACTTGAAAATAAAGTGTTAATTGCATGCGGAGGGGGTTGGCTGGCCTCCTAAAAAGCCAACAAAACAATAAATGCCGAACCTAAGGCTGATTGCGAAATTATCAACTTCTTCGATCTCGCTTCTTGCGAAGATAAAGTTGCTGCTTAATTAGCAAAAGTTGTTATTTAGATAATCTCTAGATAACCCGGTGTTCATGAGCTCTACCAGAGGTTTGTGAAACACCGTCATCTATCTGGTTAGAATTGGTTTTCTCTAATTCTCAAGAAAACTTTTTCGAAACTTCTGAGAGTCGTTAGTTACTATAGTTGCTCTTATCTAAGGAAACTAACGTAATCAATTAAGAGCTAAGCATGTAGAAATTTTCATGGAGTTTATCAAGGACGAGAGTTCGAGTCTCTCCACCTCCATCATCTAAGAAAATTATAAAAAGGCTTTAGCCTGAAAGCTCCTAGGAAAAAGTTATGTTTTTAGGTAAGCTTTATCACAAAACGATCAAAACCCGACAAGAGCAGTTATGCAGGTAACTTCATCTAGTGTTTTCATGGTGAATCACCGTCATAATTCCAAAGGGTGTGCAGTTTCTGGAAACTCTATAAATCTTCCGCTACAAAATCCTTTATATCGAAATTGTCTTGAAGAATTTCTAAGTTATATTCCTGTCCTTAGTATAAATTACGGAATTCGCACTTTTATAGGTATTTCTACTCTTAAAACAAGCCTCCTGATCCGTACTGGCTATCTAGGAGACCATTGTCAGATGGAACCTTGCTCTACGATTCGAGAACAACTTCCAAAAATCTACTTTCACGCATGGCTTGAATGCTTTGGAGTAAAGGGATTGTATTATATTTTTGTAGGATTTATGAAAATTATTTCCATAATAAAAAATTTCTTAATTACATGCTGTAGAAAGCAAAAAGAACCTGAGCAACTCATTCCCCCTCTTACACCAGAACAGGCTCCTTTCCCACATAACAAAAACGATATAGATATAATTTTTGGATAATCAGAAGTAGTGGTTAATTTTACAAAATTGCTGCTGCTGCTGCTGCGAGCTCCGAACGCTCTGTTCTAGACATGAACATGTGTCCATATAAAACTAGATGATGAAACTTACCGACAAGATAAGTGAGCCCATTTGAGTTTTCATCAAAGTATGCACTATCAATTTGTGTAGGATCCCCAGTTAGAACAATTTTTGTTCCTTTTCCTGCTCGAGAAATAATTGTTTTGATTTCATGAGGAGTAAGATTCTGAGCTTCATCGATGATAATAAAAGCATTGGGTAAAGATCGCCCACGAATATAAGTTAAAGCCTCCATCTCCAATTTTTTTGCATCCATCAAAGAATGCAGTGTTTCAAAGAAATCTCCCATACCATTGAGATTGAATAAAAATTCCATATTATCATAGATAGGCTGCATCCAATGCAAAAGCTTCTCTTCTTTCAATCCAGGGAGAAAACCAATATCCTTCCCCATAGGAACAATAGGACGACTTACTAAAACTTTATTGTAATCTTCTTTATCAAAGATCATATGCATAGCTGCAGCTAAAGCTAGTATAGTTTTCCCTGAACCCGCCTGACCAATCAGAGTTACAAGTTTTACATCATCTCGTAAAAGCAGATCCAAGGCACACCTTTGTTCGGCATTCAAAGGCTTTATCCCCCAAATAGTATCAGGAAGAGCTTTCAAAGCAACAATTTTACCTTCTCCAACGTGATATCGCCCTAAAGCAAAAAAGTTTTCTCCTCCAGAAAGAAAAAAATACTCATTAGGAGAAGGATTTATATCCAAAGGAAGATCACAAAAACCTGTCTTATAAAAAGCTTCTATAATATCTTTTGACACTTGAAGTTCTCGATAACCTCGATATAAAGATCGAAATGAAAACCGTTTGTTTTCATAATCTCTAGATTCTATTCCTAAAGATTCTGCACGAACCCGTCGCCCTAAGCTTTTTGTTATAAAAACCATTGGTTCGCGTTCAAAAATGAATTTAAGTAGTTCTAATGTTTGTAACTTTCTTTTGTTTTCTTCTCTGTTTAAGGATGGAGAAGGAACTTCTATGCGCAATAAACTTCCATTTTTCATAGAAATTCCCTGCGAAGCAGTGTTTTCCGAACTCTCTAATAAAAAACGAATAAGGCTTAAAGCTCGAGAAGCATTTCTTGCAGACTCGTCTCGGAATTTACAAATGCTTTCTAACTCTTCTAACACTGTAAAAGGAATGATTATTTGTGTATTTTCAAAAGAGAATAAGGCTTCAGGATCGTAAATAAAAACACTTGTATCAATAACCACTGTTTTCTTCATAGAAATTGCCTATCATAAAAATTTTATTTACAATATAAAAACTGGAATCTACTAATTCAAAATGAATAACTGCTCTCTTTTTATGGTCTCTTGATTAAAAACAACAGCATTCTTTACATCTAAAAACGAAATATTTTTTCAAAAGAATTGGCAATCGTAATAAGTGACTGCTAATTTATTGTCAAAAAAAGAAGAGCTCACTACAATAAATTAAAAAGCAACTACCGTAGACTTACTCCAGAGGCTTCTATGAAAGTCAAAATCAATGATCAACTTATCTGTATTCCTCCTTTTATTTCCGCTCGATGGAATCAAATAGCCTTTATTGAGTCTCAAGAAGGAGATGTTCAAGGACAGGCGACATTAAAACTTCACCTGATCGACGGCAAAGTGATTTCTATTCCTAATTTAGACCAATCAATTATTGATATCGCTTTCCATGAACATCTGCTTTATCTTGAAACATCTCAAACCAATAAAGACGAATTAATTCGAGAAGATGACAAATTTGGCATGTTAATGGGTGTATTACAGCAACTCACTAAAAACTCTGATATTCAGCTGCTTTCACCTAAAAATTTAATCTCACCCTTATTCGCGGTAGAAAACCCAATAGAAGCAATTCTTCAACATACTCCAGAACACAAAGATCATCCCGATGCTCCTGCTGATGTTTTAGAAAAGATAGCAAATATCATCCGTACATTGTCTGGAAATACTCCATCCCTTCTTCCCAAGCCAGAGCCTCACTGCAATTGTATGCATTGTCAAATAGGACGTGTGATTCACGAAGAAGACAGCATTGTTGTTTCTGATCAGGATTTGACGTTTCGAACTTGGGATATTATTCAAAGTGGAGACAAACTCTATATAGTTTCTGATCCTTTAAACCCAAAAGAACAATTCAGTGTATATCTAGGTCCTCCTATTGGTTGCACTTGTGGAGAGCCCAATTGCGAACACTTGAAAGCAGTGCTTTATACATAAAAGATGAATATTTCAGCTTTCAGTATGACAATTGACTTTTTCCCTTAAGTCGATATAATTCTTTTTTGGGGGTTAAAGCCTCCTTAGCGGTAGGCGGTATCTTTCTATTGTCGGTTGCTAATGCGAATATATTGTAGGGGTAAAAGCGTGAGAGCATTCTTAATTTCTATGCTTCTTTTAGTTCTAGGGGTAGTACATCCTGCAGATGCAAACGTCGTTGATTCTAAATTTTCTATAACTAGGGAAGCTTTGTCTTTTTCACCCTTCACTGGAGAAATCAAAGGCAACCGTGTTCGTATGCGCTTAGCACCGCAGACTGACAGTACTATCATTAAAGAATTCTCTAAAGGTGAGCTTGTTGCTGTCATTGGCGAAAGTAAAGACTACTATATAGTTTCTGCACCACATGATCTAAAAGGATACGTATTTCGTACCTTTGTCTTAGATAATAAGATTGAGGGAGAGCAAGTCAATGTACGTTTAGAACCGACGACATCTTCTCCAGTATTGGTACGCCTATCTCGAGGAACTTCAGTGTTCATAACTTCTGAGCAGCCTCATGGAAAATGGCTAGAAATTTCTCTTCCAGATCAATGTGCCTTCTATGTTGCTAAGAATTTTGTTTCTCACAAAGGTTCTATAGATCTGTATCAAAAACTTGAATGTCAAAAAAAAATAGCTTTGGATATCTTAGATTCTGCAGTGAAATTTGCTAATATTGAATTAGAAAAGGATCTTAAAGATATAGATTTAGAAGCAATTTACAAAAAAATTAACCAACTACAATCAGATGAATTTTCAGATATCTCTGGATTACAAGCTATAATACAATCTGCTCTTGAGAAAATTCAAGATGCATATCTTGCAAAGTCTTTGACAAAACAGGAATCCTTTTCCGAGAATCAATCCAATATTAAAGACTCCGAAACCTCTTCTTCAAGCCTTTCTTCATTAGAAAATGCTCCTAAAACCTCTTTATTGTCTCAACATATTCGAAAACAAACACTCTTAAGCTCACAACCTCTTTCTAAAGGAAGGGAAAGTCTTGAACACGCTCTTTTTAAAATTTGGGCAAGTATGCAAAATAGCCCTAAAGAATTAACTCAAGAAGATTTTTACCGAGAAGAGTATAAACATCACAAACAAGTTTTCACAGGCGTATTGGAAACATATTCTCATGTAGTCAAAAACAATCCTGGAGACTATATTCTTAGAGACAATGAGCAAGTCCTCACATTCCTATATGCAACTAAAATCAATCTTAAAGACTGGATTGGAAAGCGAGTTACTGTAGAAGCTGTATCTCGCCCAAATAATCACTTTGCTTTCCCAGCACACTACGTTTTACATATTCAAGAAGCCTTAAATTAATAAATAGAAGGGAAATTTGTTTTTCCTCTAAACACACGATAAACAAAGACACCGTAAGTAATAATTAAAGGCAATCCAACAAGAATGATACCACATAAGCTTTTCAAAGTCTTAATGTTTACTACAGTATTGTAAATCGTACAGCTGTATTGCGAATCAATAGTTGATAATAGAATGTTTGGGAAGGTCATTAAGATAGCAGCAAGGATTAACATTAATAAATTTAAAGTAGAATAGAGAAAAGCTAAACCATAGCGTTCTTGTTTCACACTTGTTTTTGCAGCAACGCAAAAACAACATGTAAAAGCAATAAGAAGAATAAATAGCGGATAGGTTGGGAAAGAATCGAAACGTTCAGACATAGTTCCAATACTTGCAACTAACAATAAGAAATAGCAAACAAAAAGAGCTGATAATATAAAAGGGAAGCGATGTTTTATACGTGTATGTAGCTCTCCTGAAGTTTTCATTAAAGCAAAACAGGCACCATGGACAGCAAAAGCACTTGTAAGAACGGCACCACATAAAACAGCATACGGCCTAAAAAAGAGCAACCACGATACTGATGAGTACGATGTATCTGGAGCAATAGGTAATCCTAAAACAATATTACCAGCAAAAGTTCCTAAAAAAAAGCTAAGGGCAATGCTAGAAACGACAAACACTGTGTCCCAAAAAAATTTCCATGCAGGAGCTTCTACTTTACTACGGAACTCCAAAGAACATCCACGTAGAATAAATATCATAACTAGGGTCCATACAGGCATATAAAAAATTGTTAAAAGCAAGGTATATGCTGGCGGAAATCCTGCAAATAAACCCCCAACAACAATAATCAACCAAACCTCGTTACCATCCCAGACAGGACCGATAGAATTCAATAAAAAACGACGTTCCTGCTCTCCTCTAGCTAAAGGATAAATTACTCCAAAACCTAGGTCAAATCCATCTCCTAAAGCATAAGCAAAAACGGCTACGCTTAAAATGAAATACCAAATTACAGGTAGAGTTTCTGTTAAAGAAAATACCATAAAAATTCCTAGTTTAAGAAAGTTCTACATCTATAAGATCATTATCATCTGGACCTTCTTTCACCTTTTTACACAAAAGGTATAAAAATAACGACAAAAGACATGTAAAAACGAGACCAAACATGATTAACGATTGAAGAACTTGTTTTACTTCAAGCGTTGGAGACACCGCATCTTTTGTCTTCAATAATCCTTGCACAACCCAAGGCTGTCTTCCCATTTCTGCAGAGCACCATCCACACTCATTACAGAGCTGTGGAACAACAACTGAAAAAGTTAATAAAAATAGGAAAAAGCGAGAAAGAGCCCAACGCTTCCTCTTATAAGCTCTCCAACCAATAAAAGTTAAGACAACCATAACGCCCCATAACATAACCATTAAATGATAAAACTGAAAAACAGCTTGCACGTTAGGCCACTCATCTTTAGGAATTCGATCTAAACCAATAACAGGAGTTTTGACATTTCTATGAACAAGGAAAGATAATCCTCCTGGAACACGTAAACCTATGACTTTTTCATTTTTAACATCTACGTAACCGAATAACCATATAGGACTATAAGGTTCTGTTTTAAATACTCCTTCAAAAGCAGCAAGCTTTGCAGGTTGATTTTTAGCAACTCCGCGAGCAGTAACATCTGCAGACCACAGCTGTAAAGGTAAAACAATAGCGGAAGCTATGAGTCCTAACTTAAGACCTTTTCTAGCAAATTCTAGATGACGCTGTTTACACAAATAATAAGCAGAAATACTTATAACAAAAAATATTCCTGAGAGCCAAGTTCCTAAGACAGTATGAATATAACGATCTATAGTAGAAGGAGAAAAGACAACCTTCCAGAAAGAAGTAATTGTAGGAACGAATTTACCTTGATGCATAATCATTTCGTAACCTGAAGGAGTCTGCATCCATGAATTGGCGCAAATAATCCAAAAGGCACTCATATGAGCTCCCAAAGCAACCATACATGTCGAAAAGAAGTGCATTTTTTTCGATACTTTATGCCTTCCAAATAATAAAATTCCAAGAAATCCTGATTCTAAGAAAAACGCAAAAACTCCCTCGCTTCCTAAGAGGGTACCAAAAATGTTTCCTGTATATTCAGAAAAATTTGCCCAATTAGATCCGAAAGAAAAAATCTGCATGAATCCAGTGACAACACCAATAACAAAAGTTAAAGAAAAGATTTTGATCCAGAACCAGACTAACTGCTGATAAATAGCTTTCTTTGTAATCAGATATAATGCTTCCATAACAACAAGCATCATACTCAACCCTAAACTTAATGGGACAAAAAGGTAATGAAAGGTGATAAACATTGCGAACTGTATTCTAGATAAGATCACAGCATCCATTAATCGCCTCAAATTGATACACTATTAAAAAACTTATAATGTGAAGTATGTAATAAACTATTGCAACTACAAAATGCTTTTCTGTTAACCTTTTTGTTAGTATGCTACAATATAGGATATCCCCCCTTCTGGAAAACTGCGGAGAACTTCGAGAATTCCTTTGAAGCATTCTAGCAAAGAATCTATCATTATGCCTCAAGACATTACGCTTTACACAACCCCTCTTTTAGAAGTCCTTTTAATTTGGGCAGTACTCAACTACCTATTGAAATTCTTTTGGGGCACTCGAGCTATGGACGTAGTGTTCGGATTGCTTGCTTTTTTATTCTTATTTGCTCTCGCAGATAAATTTAACTTACCAATTATTCGCCGTCTTATGTTGCACGTTGTCAACATCTCTGCGATCGTTATTTTTATTATTTTTCAACCTGAAATACGCTTAGCTTTGTCTCGAATACGATTTCGAGGGAGAAGATTTGCTATAGACACACAAGATCAATTCGTTGAGCATTTAACATCAAGTATTTATCATTTGTCAGAGCGTCAGATTGGTGCTTTGGTTGTTTTAGAAAAACAAGATCTTTTTGACGAATATTTAAGCTTTTCCTCTGTAAAAATTAACGCAGACTTTTCTGAAGAATTACTTGAAACTATCTTTGATCCTTCGTCTCCCTTACACGATGGAGCCGTCATTCTCAGAGGGGAAACAATAGCTTATGCTCGCGTTGTACTTCCTTTAGCACATGATACAATACAATTATCTAGATCCATGGGAACTCGTCATAGAGCAGCCCTTGGAGCCAGCCAACGCAGTGATGCTCTTATCATTACAGTCTCTGAAGAAAATGGTAACGTTTCACTATCTCGAGACGGTTTACTTACAAGAGGAGTGAAAATAGATAAATTTAAAGCTGTATTATGTAGCATTCTCTCTCCAAAAAAACCAAAATATAAATCCTTTATTTCTAGGATTTGGAAAAGATGATAAAAATTTTTTTCCGTCTATTTATTCAAAATTGGCTTAGAAAAGCAGTTTCTTTAGGGTTTGCTGTTATTATTTGGATTCTCGTAGGACAAAGTATTACAGTAACACGAACTTTAACCAATATTCCTGTACGCATTGTTGATTTAGAAGCAGAACAAACGGTATTAGGTTTACAGAAAAATGGTTTATTAAACAAAAAAGTTTCTTTAACCATTACAGGGAATAAGAGTACCATTCAAGAGCTACGCTCCTCTAACCTAGAAGTAGTAATTAGTGCAGCAGGTCACTCAGAAAGCTGGATAGCAACTATCAATAAGCATAATCTCGTTAGCTTAGAGCAAGAAACTAATATCAGTAAGGGAATATTGCACATTGCTGCCAACGACCTCTTTATTCATTTAACGCAATACGTAACAGAAGATATAACAGTAACGATTACAACACCTATAGGAAGCACCCCTAAAGGTTACGAGTATTTAGATGTTTGGCCAAAAATTCTTCATCAAAAAGTCAGTGGGCCTAAAGAACACGTTAACGCATTAAAAGAACAAAATCTTGAGCTTACTTTCAATCTTAATAAAGTTTCATTTGAGGAACTAGAAAGAAATCGTATAGCTCAAGGAAATCGTGATGAAATAATTTTTCCTGTTCCAGAAGAATGGAAAAAAATCTTTATTCCTTTTGAAAATACTTACATAAGTCTTAATGATCCTCAAGCAGACTTTTTGAGGTTACTCTTTTTAAAACAAGATTTTGTCTATTTAGATTTAAACCTTCCGGTATTTCTATTCTTCCCTGTTAAGAATCTTTCAAAAATAAATCCACAAGTGTACTTTTTAGAATCGAGAGATCCGATTGTTCTAAATCAAGGAACCTTTCAGCTTAATATACCTCTTTATGTGAAGGAAGTAAGTAGATTATTCTTAGATGTTGTAAAAAATAATATAGCAGTCACAATAGTCGTGGCTCCACTCCATAATCAGACTTCTTTGGGATGGGCTGTAGAATTTATTGATGAGAAAACTTTAGAAGATACTTTTGTACAAGCTATTATAGCTCAAGAATACGGTATTCTTCATGATCTTGCTCTTATAGATGAGAGCAGCATTCGTCATCGTTTTCGAGAATATCTAAGGAAATTAGCCCTTTTTACTGAAGATGGAGCCCTCTTAAATCTTTCCGCGGAAATCCATGACAACAAAATTGTCATTCAAACCAAAACAATAGAAACAACAAACATTTATAAAAAAGATTGGTAAATCTATACGTGATTCTGGCCAATCTTTCACCTTTTAAAAAATGAGCTTTATTTTTTTCTCCTTGTTACTTGAAAATCTTTTCCCATATTAAAAAAGGAGTTCCACATGTGTCTAACAAATAGCCTTGGGGCTGGTTCAGAATGTCTTTTAAACGCTGCCTTCTGTTGTTCAGAAAATCCAACCCCTAAAAAAATACTAGCCATTATCTGTGGTATTGTTTTTGCCCTTCTTACTATTGGCTTAGCAGTTGCTTTTGGTCTCGTATGTGCAAATGTTCTACAATTACCAGACCCATTTCTTGGTATAAGTATGTATTTGATTACACCGATTCTTCTTCTTTTGTCCTTAACAAGTTGCTCTCTTTCTGCTGGCTGCTTTAAAGCGAATAATCGATTAAGCACTACTGTTGCATAATAACTACTTCTATTTGTTTACTAATCAAACCCTATGGTATACAGACCTGGGGTTTATATTCATGTGGCTATTCTTCCGTAAAACAAAACAATATCTTTTAGAAGCTCCCCTTTATTACTCAACATTAGGGTTGATAGCTTTTTGTAAATGTTTGCCAAGAAATGTTTGTCGATGGCTTGCGAATACAACAGGTTTCTTAGCATTTCATTGTATTCCAGATTATAGGAAAACTGCATTAACCAATTTAGCGTTAGCCTTTCCTCAAAAAACCTTCCAAGAAAGGCGACTTTTAGCAAAACAATCTTTACAACATCTCATGTTAACAGGGCTAGAACTGTTAACAATGGAAAAGCTTGTACGAAATATTGATAGTCTAATTACTATAACAGGTGATTTATCCAGCGCACCGGAAGGATACCTCCTTCAAGAAATTCTTTCTTCAAAAGAGCTTGCAGAAACTTTCGATCAATTAGAAAAACAACAAGGTATCATTTTATTTTGTGGTCATCAGGCAAACTGGGAACTTCCTTTTCTTTTTATTACGAAAAGCCATCCTGGTTTAGCTTTTGCAAAATCCATCAAGAATAAAAGGCTAAATAAAAAAATTTTTTCCTTAAGAGAAATCTACAAAGGTAAAATAGTTGCTCCTGAACGAGGAATTCATCATGCTATTGCAGCTTTGCAAAAAGGACATCTCGTGGGTATCGTAGGGGATCAGGCATTGCTGATGTCTTCATATTCTTACCCTCTATTTGGAGAGCAAGCTTTTACAACAACATCTCCAGCATTATTAGCTTATAAAACTGGAGCCCCTGTTTTAGCGATCAGTGTTTATCGACGAGCTCATGACTACCTAGTCATTCCCAGTAAAAAATTCTATGCAGATAAAAGCTTACCCATGAAGGATTCTATTTCTAAACTCATGGATAATCTTATGGGATTCTTAGAAAAAGGAATAGCAAGCAAACCGGAACAATGGTTGTGGATTCACAAGCGATGGAAAAGAAAACTTTCTCCTCAACTTAAAAAGAAATATCGATACAGTCATATTCTTGTTATAATCTCAGAATCTTCCCTTGGTAAGTATCAAAATTTTCTTCAAAGTCTCTCTGAAAAATTTTCAGGAGCATCTTTAACATTAGCTTTACAAAGCTGTAAGGAAGCCGAGCTTCTTAATAAAAATATTGTACCGGGTTACACCATTTGGTTTTTCAAGGATCTCCAAGATCTTCTTAAGTTACCAAACAGCTTTGTTGCAGTTTTTGATCTGATAAATTGCTCGAATTACATACTCAGACATTTTAAATCTACAGGATCTAGAGGTATTTATACTGAGAAGTCTTTAAGAAAAAACCTCCCTTATACTGAAGCACCTCTAGAGGTCACATTGAAAAAATTTTTCAAAAAGCAATCTTCGAAATCAATTAGAAATCGAGCTTGCTAAAATATCATTTACAACAGTCAATGCTAGATTATTTGTTTCCTTCATAAAAGCTCCTCGACTCAGCACCAGGATCTTATCATAATTTGATAAAATTCCTTGTTCTATTCCATATACACAAGCCTCACGTCGCCATACCATACGATCAACTTCTTTGGTCAGCATTGAGTATACTCCCCATTCAATAGCTAACCGATAATATACGGATAATTTTGGAGTTACAGCAATAATAGGGAATTTAGGACGATACTTAGAGAGAAACATAGGAGAATTTCCAGATTCTGTATAAACAATAATAGCCTTAGCTCCAGCTTTCTCGGCAATTTGAATACCGGACAAACCTATAGCAGCTAAACATGGCGATACTCTAATAGCAGACTGACTATCATCTAGAGATAAGAAAGAAGAATAATCTAAGTTTTTCTCTGTTTCATGAATCACAGAATGCATCATTCTCGCCGCAGCAATGGGATAATCGCCAGAAGCGGTTTCTCCAGACAACATGACAGCAGAAGTTCCATCATATATAGCGTTTGCTATATCAGAGACTTCCGCTCGAGTTGGCAAAATATTTCGAATCATAGATTCTAACATTTGTGTCGCAATCACACAAAAACGTCCCATCTCTCGAGAAATTTTTGCCATCATCTTTTGTAAATTCGGAACTTTCATAACAGATAGCTCTATACCAAGATCTCCGCGAGCAATCATAATCCCATCTGCAAGTTTGGCAATTTGCAAGAAATTTTCTACCCCTAATCTATTCTCTATTTTAGCAATGATAGGAATGTGAGAACCACCAAAGTCCTCTAAGCATTTACGCATAGCTTCAATATCTTCACTACAGCGTACAAACGATGCTGCAATCATATCTATTCCCTGTTCTACGCCAAACTTTAGATCCGCGATATCCTTATCCGTCATAAAAGGCAAAACCACATCAATATCTCTTATGCTTAGAGACTTGTGTGATTTGAGCTCACCATCACTTAGAAACTCTAATTCTAAGCTATCAGAGTTAGAGGCAACTACTGTAGCATGTATGTATCCATCATCTATTAGAACTTGAGAACCTTCACGAACAAAGGGAAAGATTGTGTTTGGAAGGAGAGAGATTCCATTTTCAATAGAACCATCGACATCTTGATCTATAAGGCGAACTTTTTGTCCTTGAGTTACTCGAATAGGAGAAGAAATTCTCCCAAGACGTATTTCAGGACCTTTAGTATCTAACATAATTGCGAGAGGCACTTCTTTTTCTTCCCGAAGCTGTTTAAGAATACGTATTGTCTCCCCATGAGACTCGTGAGATCCATGACTAAAGTTCAATCGAGCAACATTCATTCCTGCATCAATAAGCTTTGTCAGCATCTCTACAGAATTCGTTACCGGTCCTATGGTACAAATAATTTTTGTTCGCGTAATCATAACGTATCTACTTTCTCAACTACTTATGTGACTCTTGCAGAAATATACAATATTAAGGTTTAATTTGTACTTAGAAAGGCTCTAATGACAAGTCATTTACAAATGACTGGTATCTTCTCTAATTCTTAGGTGATAGTTTTAAAAGAAAAGGTTATGGAGATGTTTTTCAACCTTATTCTAATCTTAAAAAGCTTTTGTCAATTTATTGAGCCCTTTTCTTATGACTTCATTTCCTGTGCATCTTTCTGGCATTACAGTTAGAAATCTCAAAAACATCTCCATAACCTTTTGCTCTGGTGAAATTATTTTACTTACAGGAGTTTCTGGATCTGGAAAATCTTCTTTAGCATTTGATACTCTATACGCAGCAGGAAGAAAACGCTATATCGCAACATTGCCAACTTTCTTTTCCACAACACAGTCTTCTCTTCCGATGCCTAAAGTCCAAAGTATTCAAGGACTCTCCCCTACAATAGCAGTAAAACAAAATTATTTTTCTCATCATAGCCACGCGACTCTAGGAAGCACAACAGAACTTTTCAGCCATTTGGCCCTATTATTTACTCTTGAAGGAAAAGCTCGAGATCCTCAAACAAAGCAAGTTCTTGATATTCAAAGTAAAGAAAAAATCTTAGCAACACTACAAAATATTCCCGACAACACACAACTCACACTTCTTGCTCCTGTTCTCTATAAAGATTCCCAAGGAATTCAGAATTATATTAAGCAAGGGTATACAAAAATACGTATTCATGAAGAAACTCGACATTTATACTCTTTTCTTTCTTCAGGAATCTCTGATGAAATTACTGCTGATTTGATCGTTGATACATTAATAAAGAACACTAACAATTCTGCACGATTAAAAGTTAGTTTGTTTTCTGCTCTGTCACTTGGAGAAGGCTGCTGTTTTGCACTTATTGGCGATATTAAAAAAACTTTCTCTACACAAATTCATCTAACAGATACGAACCGAACCTACCCTCCTCTTTCTCCTGAAATTTTTTCTCAAACTAGCCTTCAAGGACGTTGTTCTCACTGTCAAGGATCTGGTCTTTTCATTACAATCGAAGATCCACAGTTACTTAACGAAGAACTTTCAATTCGAGACAACTGCTGTGCTCTAGCAGGGAATTGTTCTACTTACCTATACAACATAACATATCAATCTCTTGCAGACACTCTAGGATTTGATTTAGACTCTCCTTGGAAAACTTTACCAAAAGAAATTCAAAAAACATTTTTATGGGGAGGTAAGCATCTTGTTATTCCTGTACGTCTTTTTGATCCTATAACAGGTAAAAGAAATCTCTCCTATAAACTTTGGAAAGGTATTCTTAACGAAATTGGCGACAAAGTCCGTTACGCAGCGAAACCTTCAGAACGCCTTCCTATAGGAACAATAAGTCAAACCTGCCCTCTCTGCCAGGGATCTGGTATTGATGATTATGCTGCTGCTGCAACCTGGGAAGGAAAGACATTCGTAGAATTTCAACAACTTTCCTTATCAGAGTGGTTCTCATTTCTGTCTTCCATATCAAGTTCTTCCTTGTCTACACAAGAGATTCTCCATGGACTGAAACAACGGCTCTCTTTTCTTATAGATTTAGGATTAGGTTATCTAACTCCAAATCGAGCTTTAGCCACCCTCTCTGGAGGAGAACAAGAGCGTACTGCTCTAGCAAAACATTTAGGAGCAGGTCTTAGAGGAATTACCTATATTCTTGATGAACCTTCAATAGGACTCCATCCTAAAGATACCGATAAACTTATTCGTATGATTCAGAAGCTTCGAGATCAAGGTAACACGATTATTCTTGTTGAACATGATGAACGAATGATTTCTTTCGTCGATAGAATTATAGATGTCGGTCCTGGAGCTGGTATTTTTGGAGGAGAAGTTCTTTTTAACGGGAAACCGGAAGATTTTTTAAAAACCAGCAACACTCTTACAGCAAAATACTTAAGAAATGAACAAATAATAGCCATTCCAGAATCTCGTTCTCCATCATCTTCTTGGCTATCCCTAACTCAAGCAACAACCAATAACTTAAAAAACATTTCAATTCGCATTCCCCTAGAAAGGCTTACAGCTGTTACGGGGGTTTCTGGATCAGGAAAATCTTCGTTAATTAATGATACCTTGGTCCCTTCTGTAGAAGATTTCCTACAAGGATTTCCTTCGAAAACTTTATCTTTTAAAAATGGAAAAATTTCCCGACTTATTCACATTACCCGAGATCTCCCTGGACGTTCTCTACGTTCTATCCCTTTAACATTCATAAAAGCTTTTGATGAGATCCGAGAACTTTTTGCTTCCCAATTTCAAAGTATATCCCAAGGATTAACAAAATCTCATTTTAGCTTTAACTTGCCTCAAGGAGCCTGTATGAAATGTCGAGGTTTAGGCTCTATTCTTTTATCTGATAGTGACACGCCTGTAGTGTGTCCTGAATGCCAAGGACTCCGTTACCAAACTCAAATCCTAGAAGTTTCTTATCAAGGGAAAAATATCTCAGATATACTGACAATGACAGTATATGAAGCTGAAAAATTTTTCTCAAAAATCCCTAGCTTACATGAAAAAATCTATGCTCTTTATGTTTTAGGATTGGATCATCTTCCTTTAGGAAGACCTCTATCAACATTATCTGGAGGGGAAATTCAAAGACTTAAATTAGCCCACGAACTGCTTATTTCTTCTTCAAAACAAACTCTTTACATTCTTGATGAGCCAACAACAGGGTTACACACTCACGATGTTCAAACTTTAATACAGGTTCTTCTTTCTCTGACCAATCAAGGTCATACAGTAGTTGTTATAGAGCATAACATGCATATTGTAAAAGTCGCAGATCATGTTCTTGAATTAGGTCCTGATGGAGGCTGGAAAGGGGGTTATTTATTAGCATCTTGTTCTCCTAAAGATCTTATCAAACTTGATACTCCTACAGCAAAATTTCTTTCTCACTATGTACTTGAAGAACCAGCACTTCCATCTCTTGTGACTAAAGATCTTTCACTAGATCAACCAAAAAGAATTTTAATAGAAGATGCTCATCACCATAATCTCAAACATTTAAACCTAACTTTCCCAAATAACTCTTTGATTGCTGTAGCTGGCGCATCAGCATCAGGGAAGCATACTTTAATATTTGATATACTCTATGCATCAGGCAATATAGCTTATGCAGAACTTTTCCCTCCCTATATTCGCCAAGAACTTCTTAAAGAGACTCCTCTTCCACATGTAGGAAAAGTCTCAGGGCTTTCTCCTGTTATTGCTGTAAAAAAGAGGGGAATATTACGCCAATCTCGTCATACATTAGCCTCCGCTTTAGACATTAGCGATAACTTGGAAAAACTCTTTGCTCTTCTTGGGCAACCTTTTTCTCCTGTAACTGGAGAAAAATTAGACAAAGAAACACCACAAGTCTTCATAGAAAAGCTTTTACAAAACTATAAAGACCTCTATGTCACGATAACGACTCCAATTTCTCCTGAAGAAAATATTGACTTTTTCTTACAGGCAAAACGTAAAGAGGGATTTTTGAAAATTTTTGCTAATGATCAATTGTATGATCTTGAAGATCCTCTTCCTGAAAAGTTAGATAACCCTGCCTTGGTTATTCAACATATTAAAATCTCTAAGAAAAATAAGGTCTCCCTGCTATCAGCATTGTCTTTAGCGCTTTCGTTATCGCCAACCCCGAGACTCTACATTCAAAAACACAATCATTTGCAATTGATCTCATACTCATTGAGTTGGAGAGATTCCTCTGGAAAGTCTTATCCTGAAATCTCTCGAGAACTTCTTTCTACCGATCATAAGGAAGGACAGTGCCAACAATGTTGCGGATCAGGAAAAGTTTTGAGACTTTCTTTACAACGACATAAAGATAAAATTCTCCACCACACGCCATTGGAACTTTTTACACTTCTTGTTCCAGAAGGCTCTACAGAACTTTTATTAAAAAATTTAAAACATCACAAAATCTCACCAAACAAGCCCATAGGGACTCTTAATGACCAAGCTTTTGCTACCCTTTGTCAGGGGACTTCGTCATATAAAGGTCTTGAAAATATTCTTATGGAACATATAACGAGTACTTTATCAGCTCCACTTCTGAAACCTCTTCTTCTCTCTGAAGACTGTCCCACATGTGAAGGTTGGGGGCTTCATGCCTATGCTCGTCATATTCGCATAGGCTCAATATCCCTCACTGATATCTACAAGGAAGATGCAACCTTTTTAAAGAGTTTCCTCCAAGAGATTAAAGAGGATTCAGCCAAAATTATCATCCAGGATTTGATGAATCGTCTAACCTTTATAGAAAAAGTTGGCCTTAACTATATCTCCTTAAACCAAAAGCAGGATACTCTAAGCGATGGAGAACGCTATCGTCTGCACCTTGCAAAAAAAATTTCATCCAACCTTACAGATATTGTTTATCTTCTGGAGGATCCTCTTTCGGGGTTACACCCACACGATCTTCCATATCTTGCGGCTTTACTTAAAGAACTTGTCAGAAATCACAATACGGTTATAGCAACAGATCGTGATTTTTCTTTAACATTTTATGCAGACCACAGTATTTACCTCGGTCCAAAATCCGGACCTGAAGGAGGTTTTCTATGCTCACCTGAACTTCCTTTACCAACGCCTATCGTTGATTCTCCCTCGAAATATTCATCAACAACTTTAGATGTAGATCTTTCTATTCATCACATGAAAAATCTCAAAGTTTCAGCGCCTTTGCACTCTGTAGTTGCTATTGCAGGAGTCTCTGGATCTGGGAAAACAACGTTATTACTGGAAGGATTTTATCAAAAGGCAACCTCTTTACTTTCTCTGGGTACTAAGGAATTTTCTGATATTATAGTTATAGACTCTCATCCTCAATCTGTATCGCAGCGTTCTGATATCAGCACCTATTTCGATATAGCATCACATCTGCGAACTTTTTATGCCTCTCTAACAAAAGCAAAAGCTTTAGGTATTTCTGAAACAATGTTCAGTACAAATACTAAAAAAGGCCAATGCCCAGATTGCTTAGGAATGGGATTTCAGCTTATAGACCGAGCTTTTTATGCATTAGAGAAACGTCTTTGCCCTACATGTGCAGGTTTTCGCATACAACCTTTGGTTCAAGAAGTTCTTTATGAGGGAAAACACTTCGGTCAACTGCTACAAACTCCAATATCAGAAGTTGCTATACGATTCTCATTTATGAAAAAGATACAACCAGCTCTTTATGCTCTACAACAAGCGAATTTAGACTATCTTCCTATTGGAAAAAAACTTTCTTCTCTTTCTCTCAGTGAAAAAATTGCCCTAAAAATAGCAAAACAACTCTATCTTCCTTTAAAAAAGCCTACTCTTATTCTTATAGATGAACTAGCTTCGTCTCTAGATTTAGCAAGGAAATACACACTTCCGCAATTATTTCAAAAGCTTGTATCCATTGGTCATTCGATCATATACGTAGAACACAATACGGAAATACTCAAACATGCTGATTACCTTATAGAACTTGGCCCTAAAGCAGGAAAACAAGGAGGAAAGCTTCTGTTTTCTGGAACTCCAAAAAACATCTTAAACAGTTCTACATCGCTTCTCAAAAACTATCTTTTTAAATCTTAAAGAAACCTTTCATTAAAAAGATGCTCATAAGCAATCTTGCTCTGCTCTCGTTCTTTTTCAAGACCCAAGCAATGAAAATACAAAAATTTTTGTACTAAAAGTAACTGGCGTTCACGAAAACACAAAGCTTCCTCGCAAAGATTTTCATTACGAGCCAATAAAGATCTAGGTAAAAGATCTTCTCTTTCTCCCTTACGGAAGTGTTGTTCGGCACTTTCTTTTCCTTCAGAGAGAGCTAACCAACAACCATAAAGAACAAAAGCTTCATGACAATTATCCAACCACAAAGAGTTTGGATACTGACAAAGTAAATTGTAAGCTTCCTTCTTCTCGTAATTCCATAATCGCGCACGAATTTCATAAGGTAAAAGGTATTCTGAGTACCATTCTACAGGTAAGTATGAACGAATTATTGCTATAGCATCTAAGACATCATCAACCCGAGAATACATAAGAGCATCTTTTGCTAAGAGATCAAAAAGATACAAAATTAATATCGGAGATAACGCATCAATATTTGCAAAAATGACACTAGTTCCCTGTTCCTTAACCAAAGCATTCAATCCATGAAGAAAAAAAATAAATTCTTCAGGAGAAAATTCTAAAGATTCTTGAGAAAGCTCTACATTACGAGTATAATTTTTGAAGGTTTCAGTATAGAGATCTAAAAACTCATAATATTTTAAATCTGTTGCGACAAAAAATATCTCTGCTAATGCTCGAAAATCCTTTAAATCCCAAGCTCTTTGAAAAAGCCCTGGCAACAAAGGAGTAAATCCTGACCAGAAGCTCAAAAATAACTCCATTTTTGAAGAACGGAAATCTAAAGGTGAAATATCTAATCGACAAAATAACGAATCTTGAATCTTGTTGTTTAACCAAAATAACAACTTCTCTTCTTGTCCTAAAGAAATCAATTCTGGAGCCGATTGTAACACTAAAAGAATGAAGACTAAAGCTACACGATGATTTTTATGAAGACTTTCATGCAAACGATAAACAATATGATCTTTTAACCGAGAAATCTCAGGATGTTGGGAATAACGCTTTAGAGCAAGTAAAAGACTTTTAACTTCTTCATAATGCTCTCCCAACCTCTGATACACAAGAGCTTTTCCTAGATATTCTAAAGGGGCTGCGACACTTTGATGCAAATGGGCGAACTCTTCAAGAGCTTTAGAAAAGCCTTGTTCGTCTTTTTCTTCAGAAGCTTTTTCTAATAAAGAAATTCCTGCACGAAATAGTGCTTCACAACCTTCTTTACGTCCAGGGAAAGACTCTGCTATTCTTTTATAAAAAATTAAAGCTCGATCATACAATTTCTCTGCAAGAAAAGCATCAGGGACAGCCAAGCAACTTACATGTAAAGATCCACTACTTTCAAAAATGCCAATATCACCACAGACGTTTTCCATATTTTGAACTATTAGACCAATATGTCCCCCACAACCTGGCAAATAATCCATATGTACAAGCCAAAGGACATTTTCTATATATAAAGACAAGCTGTGGTTATGTTTTTCTAAAGTTATTGAAAAGACATGTTTATCTAAGTCTATCTTTTGAGAAACTTTCTGTATTTCCAAACCATTTTTTACTAATGATACAGAAAAAATATTTTCTTTAATGTGTAGCCAAAAACCATAGCCATGATAAAAGTTTCCTTCTGAAGATTTTCCTGATGGAGGAAGAAGAATACCAAAACCTTCAACTAATCCAATTCGTAATAAAGAATATTCTAAACGTGTTTGAGAGAAGCTTTCTATATTTGAAATTGCCAAGCTATACCAGGAAGCTGGCGATACTTCTAACATTGGAAAATATTTAGACAAGAGAATGGGTTCACACCATTTCCAACTTTGAGGATTTTTAGGATCAAGATTTTTCTTTAGTATCCATTTTGGATTTCCCTGTAAATGCCGTTCGACATCTATTTTCAATTCAGAAACAGACTGATAACGCTGTTTAGGATCTACAGCGAGAGCTTTCATTACAATAAAAGAAAGGAAAGGAGGAATCTCTCGATAAGGAGCTATCTCTTCAGGAGAAAGGATTGCCTGGTTATCTACCATGATCTTTTTACCTCGTTTTCTTCGATAAGGAAACGATAGAGTTAGCATCTGATAAAGAATTACTCCTAAAGCATAAATATCTGTACTTTCTGAAGCAGGAAGCCCTAAAAGCCGCTCTGGAGCCATATAATCTGGAGTTCCAACAATTTTTCCATGAATTGTCATTTGGGAAGAAGTTGTTGTTATTGTTTCCTCATGCAAATCTACGAAAGGATGATTATCACAAGAGAAAGAAACTGCTGCTCCCCAATCTAAAATAACAACTTCACTAAAGAGGCCTAAAAGAATATTATCTGGCTTTAGATCACGATGTAGAATACCTCGTGCGTGAACATATTCTATCGTTGAGCAAATCTTATAAAAAATAGAAAGAAAAGCTCCAACAGAAGTTCGCTCAGCAAGCTCTTTAGAAAGGGACTCTTTTTTCCAAACACTTTTCAATAAGCTTTTTAATGTATACCCTTCGATATAAGGCATTGTGTAATATACAGGATCTTGATCGCTGCAAATTGTGTACACAGAGACTACTCCAGGATGTACAAGATCTGCAGCAATCTTAGCCTCTCGAAGAAAACGACGCTTTAATAGAGCATTATCAGAAAGATCTTCACGAATCTTCTTTAAAGCAACTCTTCGTGAACACACAGGATCGTAGGCAAGATATACCTCACCCATTCCTCCTTTACCAATCAGCCTAATAATGTCATAACGTTGCAAAAACGCTCAAGCCTCTGAGATTTACGATAACGATGCTAGTTTAGCAAGAATATTTTGTAATTCTATATGATTATATTTCAATGCTTCTTCCTTATCTCGAACAAGCTGAGGATTTGCTTTTTTACGAAAATTCTCACTACTTAACAAGCGTACAATACTATCAATAGCATTTTGTAATCTTTGTTGCTCTTTTTTTAAACGAACTTTTTCTTTAGAAAGATGCTCTTTGGGAATAAAAATCCCAATACGAATGCTATCCACAACACCAAGACTATAAACTTGATCAGAAGGTTCTTCCATCAATATACGAATTGAGAATAAACCCCCTAGAGCTTGCACAATAAGAATATAACGATCTATGTCTATATGTTCAGAGCAAATGACGAATGCTTCCAAAGCCATTTTAGGATCCAACTGCATCTCACCACGAATATTCCGAACAGTATAAACTAGACGTTGAGCTAAAGAGAATGATTCATGGAGATCTTTTGGCATTTCCACGCTAAACTTTTGAGGATAGGGAGCTTCAATACAAGCTCGAGAACGTAACATTAAGATAGCATGGCTAGTTATAGCATCCCCTCCACTCTCGGGTATAGCTCCTAACATTCCCTTAATTTTAAGAAAAAGACTTTCTGTGATAAAAGGTACTATAGGATGAAGCACTCCAAGAGCACTTACTAATAAAACAACAAGCAACTTGCGCTTTGTTTGCCTGTCCTTCTCATTTCCCTGCTTCCCCGAAAGCGTTGGTTTTATGATTTCTATATATGTAGAGCATAAATCATTGCGAAAATATTCATAAGCTAAAGTAGCTATTTTATCAAAAGCGTAGACTTCGTATGCCTCCTGAAGACGCTCAACTAACTGATTGAAACCATCGAGAATATAGTAGTCTTCTAAACCTAAAGAATCTTGATCTATTCCATCGAGTAGATCTTGACTTTGCAAATCGGTGATATGACCAAAAATGAACCTCGCCCCATTCCATAGTTTATTTACAAAGTTTTTAGATTCTTCAAATAGGCGGAAATCAAGGTCTATTTGCTCTCCACGATTAGCGCAAGAACATAAAGCTAAACGAACAGCATCGGCTCCATAAATCTCTATCATTTCTAAAGGGTCTATAACATTTCCCTTCGACTTTGACAATTTTTCCCACTTAGCAACAACACCTTTAGGTAATTCTTTTCCTAAATCATAAGCTTTTTTCTCTTCTCCAGAGATATAACTCCAATCTCCTATCTCATTATAATACTTATAAGACTTTCCAAAAATTAAGCCATGAAGGAAAACCTCTGTAAAAGGTTTTTTTTCAGACATTACCGAACATAAAAGGACCATTCTCGTTACCCAAAAGAAGAGAATATCATGTCCGGTTACTAAAACAGATGTTGGATAGAATTTCTTTAGATCTTCAGAGCTTGCATCAGGCCATCCTAAACACGTTAAAGGCCAAAGTCCCGATGAAAACCACGTATCTAAAACATCTGGATCTTGGTACCACAACTCAGGTTCTGAAGCAACCTCTTCCGGTATAGTATCACCATCATAGCAAATAATTTTTTCATGATCGTCTTTATGATACCATACAGGGATACGATGCCCCCACCAGAGCTGACGACTAATACACCAATCACGAAGATTGTTCACCCATATTAAATAATTTTTCTTAAATTCTTTAGGGAAAATGCGAATTTGTTCGCTATTAACAAAATCACATATAGGCTTACGAAAGCTCTCTACGGAAATAAACCATTGTTTTGATAAGTAAGGCTCTATTATAGCTCCTGACCTATAAGAAATTCCTACGCGCAATCTGTAAGGTTCTTTTTTAACAAATAGTCCCTTATTTTCTAATGCAATGAGTATTTCCTCTCTAGCTTGCTCTTTACATAATCCAAAAAAAGATCCTCCATTTTCATTAATCTTTCCTGAAGGAGTAAGAATATTTATCTTTGGTAAACCATGGCGCTCGGCCATTTGATAGTCATCCTTATCGTGAGCAGGAGTAATCTTTACAGCACCGGTTCCAAAAGAAGGATCTACAAAAAAATCTCCCAATATAGGAATTTCTCGATCAACGAAAGGAAGTTCTACTTTATCTCCTAAAAATGCTTTATAGCGATCGTCTTCAGGATGAATTGCTAGAGCAGTATCTCCTAACAAAGTTTCTGGACGCGTAGTTGCGACAACAATAAAATCGTTCGAATTGACAAGACGATAACGAATATAATAAAGCCATCCTTCCTTTTCTTCATATTCTACTTCATCATCAGCTAGGGCGGTTTGTAATACAGGGTCCCAGTTAACCAAATAATATCCACGATAAATATGTCCTTGGTCGAAAAGTCTTTTAAAAGCCTTTTTCACAGCTTGATTTGCGGCAGGATCCAAGGTAAAGCGCTTACGATCCCAATCACAAGAACATCCAAGTTGTTTCAATTGCGAAAGAATGATCGTCTCACTTTTTTCTTTCCAATCCCAAACGTATTTTAAAAATTCTTTTCTAGAAAAATCATTACGACGCTTTCCCAAAGTTTCTTGAAGACGTTTTTCAACAACGGTTTGCGTTGCAATTCCAGCATGATCTGTTCCAGGAATCCAACATGTTTCAAAACCCTGCATACGCTTACAACGGACTAAAACATCTTGCAACGTGTTTACTAAAGCATGCCCCATATGTAAGATACCTGTAACATTGGGAGGGGGCATCACTACAGAATAGGAAGGCTTATCACTTGAAGCATCGGCTTTAAACATCCCATTTTCTTCCCAAAAAGTATATAGTTTCTCTTCTACACTCTTGGGATCATAAGTTTTTGGGAATTCTTTCTCTTCCATACTTTATAATCCAAAAAATTCTTTCTAAAATAATCGAAAACAGCAAATACGTTACATTTCTGAGAATTCATTCGTAGAAATAACTTCCATCCAAAGATGATGACGTCGACTAATAATTTCTTTTCCTTGGTTTAATAAAGCTACACGATAAGAAACTATACTTTGACGAACCTCATAATCTTTACCCTTAAGACAATAAATTCGATATCCAGACAGCTTAGGTACTTCGTAAGTCAATCTTTCTACTTCTCCAGAACCATAATATACCCAAAGATGTAGAGTTAGGGGCAAGCTCTTATACATACGATAAGGCAAACTCCATGTCACAATAACTTGCTGTCCAAAAATTTCGTGAATACCAACAGGCTCTATATTTAACTGAGCAGCTGCAGAGTATTCATTATCTATGAACTCTGTAAAAGAAGACAAGACAGGCTCAGAGCAGCTTGATAAGCATAAAAACCCTGCGACTGGCCATAATGCCAAAAAAAGAATTACTCTAAAGTAGTAGTAACGTAAAAACAACAGCAAAGAGTGCAAACGACTCGACAATCCCGATTGAGGCATAACATTTACCATAGATCAATGAGGATCGTGCATAAGCTTGAATCCCACTAACGCAACATTTACCTTGCATAACTGCAGAAATTAATAAAGCAGCCCCTACAGATAGGCCTATAGCAATTCCTTCCATAGCAGATACTACTCCATTTTTGATTGCTGTTCGCATTAACAGCATCAAAATGAATCCATATATCGACTGAGATGAAGGCATAGCAGACATACCTATGAGCTTTCCATGTCCTTCATCTATTCTAGACATTACAGCATGCGAAGCTACGCCCGCCATACCACAGCCTATAGCGCTTCCGACCATTGCTAATCCTAGAACTATAACTGGTCCAATAGAAGATATATCCATACGTGTACCTCATTGTGATCTCTTGTGAAAAAGTTCTTCTTAAACAAATTAAGAAGTCCTATACAGTGGAATCATGAGTTTATCAAACCCTAGAATTATTATCTAAATGAAACCCTTAAGTATCTGATTCCTCGTAACAAATGATTTTCTTTAAGGGACGCAAAGATCGACCTCCCCCATCAAAACTATAGTGATACCACTCTATAAAATTTAATCTTAATCCATGAATAACACCGCCCATGACAGATAAAATAATATTCACAGAATGCCCAAGAATAATAACTAAGGATCCAAAAAGCATTGGGAAACGCGCTCCCATTTGATTAAATGTTACACTCATCATAGCTCCTGCCAGCCCTAAAGCGTAAATACGCAAGTAAGAAAGAACATCTGAGAAAACCTGTATGACAGCAACAACTTCATCAATACCTCTCCAACTTCTTTGTATCATAGCAAGAAATACTGCTAAACCGATCCCTCCAAACATGCCGTAATAACCAAGAGAGGCTCCAAACTCATAGGGCACTTGAAATAGGTAATGAATTAAAGATACGGTTTTTAAATACGTAGGGATATAAAGGTAGGCACTAACTATGAATATAACCCATCCCAAGCCAGAATAACGAAATCTAGAGTAGCGTAACATGCCTAAAGAAAGGTGTATAGCACCAATAATCAAAGCAAATTCCATCAAGATACTGTCTACAAATTTATTGTAAACAATTGCTTTAGACTCGCTACCCCCACTAATAGATTCTTTTGTGAACAAAAATGCTTCAGGATTTTGAACAGACTTTAAAACAGGAAACTCATTTACCAATTCCTTATAAGCCTGAGGATGTTCCTTTACGTAGTATGCAGATTTTTTCAATGCTAAAGCATGAGTTAAGGAATATTGACGTAAAGGACTCTGAATATCAAATGACATTCCAAAAAAAGATGTTGTTGCAACTCCCCAACAAAAACAAGTAATACCCAAGATAGTAAACATTTTAAGAAAGCGTGATAAAACTGCTGAAGTTCGCAGTTTTTTACGATTTTTATAAGCAAGAAATAGAGAGGCTGCAAGAAAGACTAGTCCATATCCAGCGTCGTTAACAATCATGGAGAAAAAGACTACGAAAGAAAGAAATACCCAAGAAGAAGGATCTTTATCTGAAGAGGCAGGAGTATCATAGATATTTACAAGATCCTCTCCCATCTTTCCAATGCCCTGGTTCTCAAGATGTGTAGGAACCACATCATTATCATCAATGGCAACTTTCTCCATGTATACATGAAGCTCTTTACACAATTGTTCGAGTTCTTGAATTCTATCAGCAATAACCCACCCGACAACTGCAAACACTTTTCCATCAAAAAGCTTCTCACAACATTCTTCTGCTTGATGCAAGTTTTGCTCATTACTATAAGCACATAATCCAAGAACGATATCTTTACGATAAGCATAAAGTTTGCAAAGTCTTTCTGACTTTTCACGAATTTCCCTTTGAAGATTTGCGACTTCTGCATGGAATTCATTTACCGATTTAGACGCATCTATTTCCGTATAAACATCACTAGGCAACTCTACGATTCCAACGACCACATAATAATCAAAATTATATGCTGTAGACAGATAGAAAACATTGGGAATGGCAACCTCTAAATTCTCACCTTCTATATGTTTTCTATAGAAAAATCGCAGAGTAAGACCAGAACGTTGAGAAAATTCTGATATCTCACTCGAAGAAAATGCCCCTAAAGGCTTAACTCTGAAGATTTCCTTATTTAGAGTTTTAACCTTTTCTGAAAGCTCTTGAATTTCTCGATTCAAGATTAAAACTTCGTCTAAAATCTCTTCTGTAGAAAGTTCTTCAATTTTTGGAAACAGCAAAGATTCTAAAGGATATTTTTTTTCAAGCTGTTTAAAAATTTTCAAACATTCGATGAAACGATAAGTATTTTCAGTTGTAATAAACTGTTTTTCCGAAATGAACTCTACAACTCCATATTCACGGCAGGAAATAAAAAAAGAGGTTTTATCTTTACCAACAAAGAGATATTTATCGACATTTACACGCACGATTCGCCTCTTTTATGTTGTTCTATTTTTTTCTTAGCAATTTTCACTTGACCAATGTCCGTTATGCTACGATCACTTAAAAAAATTGCTATTTTTTTTATAGCCTGAGTAGTTTCAGGAATAAGCTTCTTTTCAAATAAATTAACTCGAATAGAAACTGCTCGCAATTCAGCTTCAAGAATTTTTTGGCGCTGCAAAGCAACCTCTGCTAAGATTTTTCCCGAAACAAATTCTTGAGAAGAAGCTATTAAAGAATCTATCCATATTGGGGTATCTAAAAGAGAATACTTGGTCTGAGCTAGAGAAATATTTTTTATGACAGGAACTTCTACTCCTGCAATATTCTCATACTCTTTTTCAACATGAAGAACAACAAAGCTTTCTACAATACAATCAGTATAGAGGGGAACACTAAAAAGCTCTGCGAAAGCATAAATTCTCTCACGTGCTTGATTGTAGGCTTTCTGTTTTTCTAAAGAATCTCGAATAGCACCTTGCACTTCAGCTTGAAGTAAAGCTTTTTTTAATTTTAAAGTAGGCAAATACATTTGCAAACGAGCAAGCTTTACTTTTTCTAAGCGAAAAGCATTTTTTGTCAGTTTTATCCGTTTAGGCATGTTTGTGGCCAATATTTATTGATAAGTTGTTGTTTAATTCCAACCTCTTCAGAATGGAAACTTTGAGCTAAAATTTTCCACCCAATATCTAGAGCCTCTTCTAAAGAAATATTCACTTCTAAGCTCATAAGTCGACTCTCAAAAAGTTCAGAAAATGCTAAAAGTTTCTTATCCCAATTAGAGAGTCTGAAACCCATCGCCATTCTTTCCGAAGCTTTTCGAGAATCTGCATACAAGCGGATAAGGGCATTCGCTAAATCCCCATGATCTTCTCGTGTAACTTTACCAATCACAAGTTGCTTTAACCTCGACAGAGAACCGAAAGGATCTATACGGTTATTTTTTAAATAAAACTGACCTTCAGTGATAAATCCTGTATTATCAGGTACAGGATGAGTGATATCGTCTCCAGGCATTGTCGTTACTGCAACTAAAGTAATTGATCCACCATCAACTATATCTACAGCTTTTTCATAACGCAAAGCGAGATCTGAATATAAAGATCCAGGATATCCTCGATTCGCAGGAACTTGATCCATAGTAATGGCAATTTCTTTCAAAGCATCTGCAAATGCTGTCATATCCGTTAGCAACACCAAAACATTTTTCTTCTGCTCTACGGCAAACTTCTCAGCACAAGCCAAGGCTGTGTCGGGAATCAAAACACACTCCACAGGGGCATCTACAGCTTTATGAATAAACATCACACATCTTTCTTCGAAACCCAAACGTTTGGCCTCTTCAACAAAAAAACTATAATCAATAAAGGTTAGACCCATACCACCAATAATGACAATATCTGCATCAGTTTGTGCTGCTATTCGCATAAGTAAAGCGTTATGACTCTCTCCAGAAGAAGAGAAAATTGGAATTTTTTGAGACTTCACCAAACAATTGAAGACATCAATCATGGGAATATTCGTTCTCACTAAATCTCGAGGAACAACACGACACACAGGGTTAAAGGTTGGTGTTGAGATTTCTATGGGCTCTCCGAAACACTCTCCTTCATTATCTATAGGCTTTCCGATTCCATTGAATCGCCTTCCTAAGAGAGATTCACCATAGGTAACTTCGATAACTCTACCTAAAAACACTACGCGATCTCCCGTAGACAATCCAGAAGTTCCTCCAAATACCTGTAAAGTCACTTTCTTCGCATCAAAACGCAATACAGAAGCATATGAAGAGCGACCATCAGCACGTTCTATTTGTGCTAACTCTCCAAGACAAGCTGTTCTAGCCTCGACGGTAATTAAATTTCCTTTGATATCGGTAATTCTTGTATATATTGTTCGCATACTTTTACGCTGATTCTATCATCTTTGCTTGCAGTAATTTAAGAATGATCTCCATTCCTTCTATATACTCTTGGGAACGAAATGTAACACCATTCAAAGATTTAATTTTACTTTGTAATTCAAGAAAAAAGCTTCTTGCGTTATCCATACTTTCGAAGGAAAACTTCGTATCAAAAATACGACTTATTAATGAAAATAATTCTACTTGTCGCTCAAAAGGGCAATAGCAATCTACAGAATCAAAAGCATTTTGTTGGAGATAACAAAAATCATAAAGTTCTGCCTTTAAATAGATCTCCATATCTTCCATAGAAACGCCTTCTTCGCCAATCACTTCCATACGCTTTCCTATTTCAGACCCTTCTCGCAAAAAGGAATCGGCTTTTTTTACAGAAGCTCCCCATCCTTGAATTTTATCTTCTAAAATATGAGCCACTTGATCTAGATACTTAGACCAAGAAATCATCGGGTCTATGGAAGGATATCTTCGAGCATCTGCCCGAGCTTTAGAAAGGCCACAGAAAGCTCCGACGACAGATAGAGTAGCTTGCGTTACAGGTTCTTCGAAATTTCCTCCTGCAGGAGAAACGGCTCCACATATGGTTAAAGAACCTTCGAGTCCATCTTGCATACGGAGAACTCCTCCGCGTTCATAAAAAGCAGCAATTCTTGATGCCAAATAAGCAGGGAAAGCCTCTTCACCGGGGATTTCTTCTAAACGACCGGAGATTTCTCGTAAAGCTTGCGCCCATCGAGATGTTGAATCCGCAAGGAGCAATACATCTAAGCCCATCTGTCGATAATATTCAGCAATTGTAATTCCTAAGTATACAGAAGACTCTCTAGCAGCGACGGGCATAGAAGAAGTGTTACAAATAATACACGTTCTATTCATTAAAGAGGTACCCGTATGAGGATCCGTTAAATGGGGAAATTCTTGCAAGACCTCAACAACTTCTCCAGCACGTTCTCCACAAGCACAAAGAATTACAATATCTACAGCAGCATACTTCGACAAATGGTGCTGCAAAACAGTTTTTCCTGCACCGAAAGGACCTGGAGTACAAAAAGTTCCTCCTTTCAACACAGGAATCTGTGTGTCTAGAATTCGCAATCCCACGTCCATAATTTCATGAGCTGCGATTTTTTCTCCTTCAATAAGAGCCTGTTTTATAGGCCATCTCTGTACCATGGTAAAGGCGTATTCTTTACCTTCAGCATCTCGAGCTTTAGCAACTACAGTGTTAACATTGTAACTACCTTTAGAAATCACCCAAGTAATAGTAACATCTTTGAAGCAAGAAAAAGGCACCATGATTTTATGATCAAAACGTCCTTCCTTTACAGAACCTAAGGCCTCGCCACGTCTCAAAACATTTCCGACAACAGCTTTTGGGGTGTACTCCCACAAATTTTGATCTGACAAAGCATTTACATATTTCCCTCTCTGTAAAAAAGATCCATCCTCAGAAAGTGTTTGCAAACGATTTTGCAATCCATCAAAAATTCCTTGCAACAAGCCTGGCCCTAGTTCTGCTTCTAATAAATGGCCTGAGAAAGTAACCGTGGCGTCACGACAAACTCCTTGGGTATCCTCAAAAACTTGAATTTTGACCTCTTGACCAATAACCTCTATAACTTCAGATTTTAACCAAACATCTCCTACATTGACATAAGCGACTTCTCCCAATCGCACGTGGCCGTCAAAACGTACTCGCAGTAAATTACCGTAAGCCTCTATAACATACCCTTGTGTTGTTTGTTCTAAAGCAGTTACCATGTGATTGCCTTTTCTATCTGGTTTATTATTTCCCTACCTCTTTCAGAATCCACTAAGTGATTACGAATAGCAAACATATAAGAAGCGGCTCTTGCTAATATAAGACTCTCATCAAAATATGCATCACGGTAAAACTCTTCGAGTTTATGAAATTCGTATAATAACAAAGTTCGATGTAATGTGTGGGGTAGGCGCCCATAATCTTCTAAAACCCCTTGCAAATCAGAAAATTCTTTAGGCAGTTCATAATTTGGAGCATCTTTTTGCATAAGAATGTGCAAAACAACGGGATCAGAGTTATCTTCATTTCTCAATACATAAGAAACATCCAAATGTAAGACTCTAGCTCTGAATCCCGCCAAAACAACTCTTAATTGCTGTTTAAATGTAAAATAATCTCGTAAGAATTTCGAAGAACTATTCTGATAATACATCAAAAACTCACGCATCAAAGAAGAAAAATTTCTTATTCTTTCTTGAGAAGTTTTATACATTATAAGAAAATCTTTTAAGAAATCTTCAAATTCACAATCATCTGCCCATTGTTGAAGATGTATCATACTAGCGACATTTTCTTGAGTTATTGCCCCGAAGGAAAAAGGAAGAGGCTTTTCCGCCCAAAAAAAGGCTAAGTTATCAAAATCAAAAAACCGTTTTAGCAGAGTATAGTAGTATTGATCTCGAGTAGACAAATTCAAATCGAATAGATCATTCAAAGCATCTATAGAGAATACTGGCTGTGCTTCCGGCAGTTGAGGATGCAAGAAGGAAGATAAAAAATAATATTGAGTCATAATAACTCTAAAACTAATGTCAGGTTCTATCTAAATAGAAGCGGAAATTTTAAGAACCTTGAAATATCATTTCACGAAAGTCTTTTTGCAAATATCGCAAAAACAACTCTAACAAAGCTTCAGAACTCAAATCTAAAACCCAATTCTTCTCTTCCACTTTGAGTTGAACGCCACCAGAGAAACTCCCCACAACAAGGCCTTTCTTTCGTAACTTTGCTGTTACAGATTTTCCTAAAAGCTCATTAATAGCACGAGGAGATATGTGTTTTCCTATAGATACACTGATATTTCCAAAAACTCCTTGGTTTTCTACAAAGGAAATAAGAGCTTCTGTAAGCTTTGTAACAATTTCAGGATTTATAGAAACTTGCTCCAACCATTCAACTAAAGATTCTCGGAAAATTTTATGCTCTACGGCTTGCTTTAATGCCTCTAGAGAGCGTTTTCCAGCTAAAATGAGGGAAGCCTCACCCTGTTTTATTTTATGATTAGCTTGTTCTTCTGCAGCAAGGACAATACCTTTGGCTTGATCTTGAGCTTCCTGAATAATTCGTTTTGCTTGTTCTTTTGCGTTGCGAATAATAATGGCTGCTTCTTCTTCTGCAGGCTTCAGAGTTTCCACTCGTAAAGTATTACAAATTTGTTTCAGTTTATCTTTCGCACCAAGATCTGCCATGATATTTTACCACTTGCTCTATGAGGAAACAGAGTGTATCTTAAAAAGATAGCAATATGATTCAACTAATCTCGTAGTTTATAGTATTACCTCATTTAAATAAAATTAAATAAAAGAGTTCCATGAAAAGCCTTGTTTTTTTTGCAATTCTATTAGCAATGCCTTCTGTAGAAGCTGCGCGTAAAGTACAGGCAACTACTCTTCCCCACACCAAGCAGACTTCTAAACCAGTGTTAAAAAAGCCCCAGAGAAAATCTTCAAATCCCGGATCGAACTCTGTAAAAAAATTTTCTCAGCAACAATCTAGAAAAAAGCCTCAACAAAAAAGTAAAAGGAAATCTTCTCTACAAACAAACACATCATTAACATGGACTTCATATTCAGGAGCAGGCTATACAATACGTTTTCCCCAAACATGGCAATGCATAGACGATAAAGCTCAACTTCCGGAAAAACTTGATGCAGTGTTCATTGGTCGCGGGAGTGGCAGCTTAACACCGACTATCAACCTTGCTCAAGAGATTACATCAAAAACTCCTTCTGAATACATAGAGGAGATATTATCATATCATAAAACGAAGGATTCTACTTTAGAATCTTCTATTTTTGCGCGCATTCAATCCCCTAGTGGAGAGTTTACTATTATCAAAACAGAAAAGAATTCTTCATGGGGACGAGTTTATTGCTTACAAGCTGTTGCAGTTTTAAACCATTCAGCTTACATCTTCACCAGCACATCAACCTTAGAAGATTATCCGGAACTGTCTTTAATTTTTTTAAAGACTGTAGCTTCCTTTGAACTAGATGCTAATGAAATTTTGTCAGGAACTTCTGTCCTTGAAGAAGCATTAAAGAAATTCGAAAAAGAAACTCAAGCAAATTAAGAAAAAACAACACACTCTTTATGAAGAACATTCTTCTTCAAGGCATCGAAAATAAAGTGTATCGCTATTTTTTCTCCATTTATAGATAAATTCAAGACTACGGGAAATCTAGAGAACAATAATTGAAAAGGAATTTCTACAGATGCATCTTGAATAGAAACAGAGACTGTAGCATCTCCAAGAATTGGACTTGCATCGTGAATCCTTGAACATAAAGCAACAAACTGTCGAACAGAATTACGCATTACAGAATCAAAGACAAAGGTAGAAGAACACGAATCACAAATCAAACTTTCTTCTAAATCAAAAACAGAAAAAGAAACAGACCCCTTTTTGCAACAGGGACAAGAAAAAGTTAATAGCGAGTTTTTGCTTTGGGTCATGTTTTCTTTCTTCTTTTTCCCTAAAGCGTGTTTGTCTTAGGGAAATTAGACTCTCTTTTTTTAAGCTTCAGCAGCTCCTATTTGCTTAATAAACTCAGTAACTGCTGCCTCAAGAATTTGAGTATCTCCAGCAAATATACGAATCCCTTCAGCAAGTTTTTCTGTTGCCATGGCATCTTCATTCATCAAAAAACGAAAAATACTTTCTGAAATCTCTACAGATTGTATATCCAAAGCCTTAGCTTCTTCAGAATCAAGCTTCTTAGTAATTTTTGTTTGGTCTTTTCGCAATTCTTCTAACAGCTTAGGAGAAATCGTAAGAAGATCACAACCTGCAAGAGCTAAGACTTGTTCCTTTGTTCGGAAAGAAGCTGCCATAACTTGAGTAGAAATATCAAACTTCTTATAATAAGAATAAATATTCGCAACAGAAGCGACCCCTGGATCAGCTTCTATAGAATAGCCTTCCTCTCCATAAGCAGCAATCCACCAATCATAAATGCGACCAACAAAAGGTGAAACTAGAGTTGCTTTAGCTTGAGCTGCAGCAATCGCTTGAATCAGGTTAAAAACTAAGGTCACGTTGCATGAGATTTTTTGACTTTCCAGTAATTTAACAGCTTGGATACCTTCCCAAGTAGCGGGAATCTTAACCAATAGACGTTTTTTATCCCCACCCATAGCTTCGTATAACTGTGACAAAAATACGGCTCGTTGCACCATAGCTTCTGTATTAAAAGACAATCGTGCATCTATTTCTAAAGAAACTCTTCCAGGAATATTTTTTAGAATCTCCAAACCAAAATTAATTTGGATTTTATCCAAAATAAAAGTCAAAGTTTGAATGTTGTCGCCTTTTTGTTGGATACCCCAAGCAACAGCTTCATTTATAAGATCTTGATACTTAGTTTCTTGAGCGACCTTCAAAATTAAAGAGGGATTTGTTGTAGCGTCTTGAGCTCCTGACGATTTTACTAACTCAGGATCTCCACTATCACAAACGATAGAACTCCACTCTTGTAATTGATCTAATTGGCTGGACATACGTTCCCTGCTATCATCATTACTCTCTAGGCCAGGCTATCAAAAAAAATGATTACTATCAAGGAGGTTTGGGCGTTATCCAAACCTCCTCATTTTCAATCTTATAAACTAACGTCTAGCTCTAACAAACACATTCTGATTCACTAACAAAATCAAAAACAAGATCTTCTTGCTCTCGCTCTAAATAATGTTTTATACGTTTATGAGTTTCAAATCCAGTTCCACCAGGAATCATATGACCCATGATAACATTTTCTTTGAAACCTAAAAGATAGTCAGTTTTACTACTACAAGCGGCATCAGTTAAAACACGTGTTGTATCTTGGAACGATGCTGCAGAAATAAATGACTCTGTTCCTAAAGAAGCCTTGGTAATTCCTAGCAAAACAGGAACAGCTTGAGCAGGCTTTCCTCCATCTTCTTCTGTACGACGATTTTCTTCATAAAATTCTTTTTTATTTACATCTTCTCCAAAAAGCAATGTTGTATCGCCTGGATCGGTAATACGAACCTTTTGAAGCATTTGCCTTACGATAATCTCAATATGCTTATCGTTGATATCCACACCTTGCAGACGATAAACTTCTTGAACCTCGTTAACAAGATATTTTTGAAGTTCTCGAACACCACAAATTTCTAAGATTTCGTGAGGAACAACCAATCCATCGGTGAGTTGCTGACCTTTGATAACACTATCACCACGTTGAACAATCATATGTTTAGTTAGAGGAATTAAATGTTCCTCTTCCATTCCAGTCACTTCATCACAAACAACAAGGATTCGTTTATTTTTCTGAATTCCTTTGAAATCGACAACACCATCTATTTTTGCAATATCTGCAGCATCTTCAGGCTTACGAGCTTCTACTAACTCTGCAATACGAGGTAAGCCACCTGTAATGTCCTTTGTTTTAATTGCTCCTCGAGGAAGTCTCGCTAAAAGCATTCCAGGATCTATCTTTTGTCCTTCTTCAACAGAGATAATTGCTCCAGAAGGAATCGCATAAGTTCCAACAAGCTCTGAAAGACCTGGATCACTATAAATAGCAATCTGAGGATGAAGCTCTCCACGATGCTGTTTTACAATGAGCTCTACAAGTTCAGTTTTTTTATTAACAACTTTTTCTGTAGAAATTCCCTCTACTAAATCTTCGTATTTTACATAGCCTGGCTTATCACAAATAATTGGAATGTTATGTAGTTCAACTTCAGCAATTCTCTGTCCTTGAGTTACAGACTCTCCATCAGCAACAAGAATTTTTACACCAAGCTCTACAGGAAACGTTTCCAAACTTTCAATAGATTTTGTCCCGAGTAATTTCTTATATTCTTCAAGACTACGACCTTCATCTCGGACAATATGCAAAGCTCCCTTCTTATTCAAAACAAGGTTGTTTCCGTCTTGACCTTTAACGAATCGCAAATCAGTATATACCAAGATACCTCGACTATTCGAAATAATCTCCGGTGTTGAAGATGTTGCTGCAATACCTCCAAGGTGGAATGTTCTCATTGTTAACTGTGTTCCAGGCTCACCAATTGACTGGGCAGCAATAATACCTACAGCTTCTCCCATACCAATGAGCCTACCGTTAGCTAAATTTAAGCCATAACATTTAGCACAAACACCGCGACTGCTTTCGCAAGTTAGCGTAGAGCGAATTTTTATCGATTCAATTCCGGAATCATCTATAGCTTCTGCCTGCGCAGAAGTTAATACATCACCATTTTGTGCTAATAATCTACTCTTATCTCCTGGTTGATAAATATCTTCTGCTGCAGTACGACCGTAAATTCGATCTTTCAAAGGCAAAAGTTCTTCAGAACCTTGACGAACGGCAGAAATTTCAATGTGATTTAAAGTACCACAATCTCTTTCTGTAATGATAACGTCTTGGGCAACATCAACCAGCCTTCGAGTCAGATAACCAGAGTCTGCAGTCTTCAACGCTGTATCAGCCAAACCTTTTCGAGCTCCGTGAGATGAAATCGAATACTCTAAAACAGTAAGACCTTCTCGAAAGTTAGATGTAATTGGTGATTCAATAATAGCTCTATTCGGTTTTGCCATTAGACCCCGTAAAGCTCCCAATTGTTTCAACTGAGATCTATTTCCTCGAGCTCCAGAATCAATCATCAAAAATAGTGGGTTATGCTTGCTTCGCGTTTGTTTACTGATCTCTACATAAAGGGCATCTGAAAGTTGTTCTGAAACCTCAGTCCAAATACTAATAGTTTTAGAATGACGTTCGCCATCTGTAATGATACCATCTTCATATTGCTTTCTTACAGTAGCAACCTTACTATAAGCATCTCTAAGGATTTCTTCTTTAATTTCTGGAATTTTAACATCTTTCAATCCCATAGAAATCGCAGCCTTAGTCGCTTGAGTAAATCCAAGATCTTTAAGATCATCTAGAAAACGCACTGTAGCCTCAAGGCCAACTTTTTTGTAGCATTGCAAAATGAGTTCACTGATACGCTTACTTGGCATGCTATAATTTTGGAAACCAAGCTCTTTAGGAACAATTCTATTAAATAAAACTCTTCCTGGAGTTGTTTCGATAATTTGACCATCTATACGGACTTTTATTTTCTCATGAATATGGATGCCGCGCCCTGTTTCATCACGACGAGATCCCAAAGGCTCATCTAAGAACCCACCATTATGTAAAGCTCTTAATACTTCAATAACATCTTTAAATGTCTTAGTTTTTCCTCCATGATCCTCGGGAAAATAAGTGGGATCAGCCATAAGATAATACAATCCCAGAGTCATATCTTTTGAAGGAATCGCAACGGGTTTACCTGAAGAAGGAAGAAAAATATTATCAGGAGCCATCATCAAGACTTTAGCTTCCAGTTGTGCCTCAATAGAAAGAGGAACGTGAACAGCCATTTGGTCTCCATCAAAGTCTGCATTAAATGCTGCACAAACTAATGGATGAACTCGAATTGCTTTACCTTCGATCAATACAGGTTCAAACGCTTGTATTCCTAAACGATGAAGCGTGGGAGCCCGATTAAGTAGAACAGGATGTCCTTTAATAATTTCCTCTAAAACATCCCAGACTTCGGGAGCCCCTCTTTGAATCATTTTTTTAGCTGAGCGGATAGTGTAAACGCTTCCTAAATCTTTAAGTCTTTTAATAATGAAAGGCTCAAATAATTCTAATGCCATTTCCTTAGGGAGACCACACTGATTAAATTTCAATTCTGGTCCAACGATGATCACTGAACGACCAGAATAATCAACACGTTTTCCTAAAAGATTTTGACGAAAACGACCATTTTTACCTTTCAACATTTCGGAGAGAGATTTTAAAGGTCGATTTCCAGCTCCCATAACAGGATGACCATGCCGCCCGTTATCAAATAACGCATCAACAGCTTCTTGTAACATGCGTTTCTCATTACGAACGATTACTTCTGGAGTTTTTAATCTTAAAATTGCCTTTAAACGATTATTTCGATTAATTACACGACGATATAAATCATTTAGGTCGGAAGTAGCGAAACGACCTCCATCTAAAGGGACAAGAGGGCGAAGATCCGGTGGAACTACAGGAATAGTTTTCAATACCATCCACTCAGCATTATTAGATGAAGAAACAAACCCTTCTATGATCTTTAGACGTTTAGCAAGCTTCATTCTTGCTTGCTGAGATTTAGTTTTACGTAAGCGATCTTTCAATTCTTTTAATAAACTTTGAAGATCTTCAGACTTCAACAGATCGTAGACAGCTTCTCCACCCATTTTAGCAACAAAAGCATCTTTTCCCCATCGCTCAACAACTTCACGATACTGAGCATCATTAAGAAGTTGCTTTTTAGTTAAATCTGTCTTACCAGGATCAATAACGACATACTCTTCATAATAAATAACTCGTTCTAGGTCTGAAGCAGTCATTCCTAAAACATTTCCTATTCTAGAGGGGGTCGTTTTAAAAAACCAAATATGTACAATAGGAACTGCTAGTTCAATATGAGCCATACGCTCACGACGAACTTTAGACAAGGTTACCTCTACACCACAACGATCGCAAACAATTCCCTTGTGCTTGATTTTCTTATATTTACCACAACAACATTCCCAATCTTTAGTAGGACCAAAGATTTTTTCACAAAATAAGCCGCCTTTCTCAGGCTTAAAAGTACGATAGTTTATTGTTTCAGGCTTTTTAATCTCTCCACAAGACCACTTATCTCGAATTGTAATATCTGAGGCGATACCTATTTCCAATTTATCAAACAACTCTTCTTTAGATAAAGCTGCAATGTCTCGAGAACTTTCTCCGAACATTATTTTCTCCAACAAGTGATTTTTTAAGCGTCTACAACCATAGGGCGAACATCAAGCCCCAGGCCTTGCATCTCTTTGATTAACACGTTAAATGATTCAGGAGTTCCTGACCTTAAGAGATTTTCTCCTTTGACAATGGATTCGTAAATCCTTGTTCTTCCAGAGACATCATCAGATTTTACTGTTAAAATTTCTTGGAGCATATGAGCTACACCATAAGCTTCTAAAGCCCAAACCTCCATTTCCCCGAATCTCTGACCTCCCATCTGAGCTTTACCACCGAGAGGTTGCTGTGTGACTAAGGAATACGGCCCAATAGATCTTGCGTGAATTTTATCAGCAATTAGGTGACTGAGTTTTAACATATAGATGTAGCCTATTACAACTTTATTATCAAAACGCTCACCCGTTTTACCGTCATATAAGAAAGACTTTCCATCTTCAGGTAAACCTTGCTCTATCATCATATCCCAAATACGATTCTCTGGGAAACCTTCAAAAACTGGGGTTTTAACATAAATTCCTGCAGTTTTAGCAGCATAACCCAAATGAGTCTCCAATACTTGCCCTAGGTTCATCCTAGATGGCACTCCTAGAGGATTAAGAATCATTTGAACAGTTTCTCCGTTAGAGAGATAAGGCATATCTGCCTCTGGAACTATCTTAGAAACCACTCCTTTATTTCCATGGCGTCCCGCCATTTTGTCTCCAACTTGAAGCTTACGCTTTGAAGCAACGTATACTTTCACTTGACGAATTACTCCATGATCAAGATCAGCATCTCCTTCGCGAATATGTTCTATTTCAGTTTTATAATTAACTTCTAAGCATTGTAGAGCTGTTTCATAATCAGATAAAAGACTTTTTAACACATCATATATCTCGCATGAAGGCATAAGAAGATCTACCAAAGCTTCTTGTTCAAGAAGTTCAATCATTTCTTGATCAAAGATAGCACCCTCATGAACTAAAGTGTCCGCAGTACGTCGGTGAATAATTGCTGCTGGAGCTTTTTCATTAAGCAATAAAGCTCCGATTTTTTCTTTATAATCTGTTTTAAGTGCTGAAACTTGGTTTTTATACCCTTTTTGCAAATCTTTAAGATGAACAGCCTCTTCAACAAGCTCATCATCACTTTTTGATAGTCTATCTTTTCTACTAAAGACTTTAACATCCATAACAACGCCTTCAGTGCCCGGAGGAACTGTTAAAGAGGCGTCCTTAACATCAGCAGCTTTTTCTCCAAAAATAGCTCTTAGCAATCGTTCTTCCGGAGCTAATTCTGTTTCCGACTTTGGAGTAATCTTACCAACTAAAATATCTCCTGGTTTAACTTCTGCACCAATACGAATAATACCGTCTTCACCAAGATTTGCTAAAATTTCTTCAGATACATTAGGAATATCACGAGTGATCTCTTCTTTTCCTAATTTAGTATCTCTAGCAGTTAACTCAAACTCTTCAATGTAGATAGAAGTATAGGCATCATTTTTTATTAATTTTTCAGAAATGATAATAGCATCTTCGAAGTTGTATCCATACCACGGCATGAAAGCAACAAGAACATTCTTACCCAAAGCAAGTTCTCCCCGATCCGTGGCAGGTCCATCAGCGATAACATCACCTTTGACTACTACGTCTCCAACAGAACATAATGGCCTCTGATTTATGCATGTTCCAGAGTTAGATCTTAAAAACTTCTTCAGCTGGTATGTACGCTTGATTGTTGGATTATGTTTTGATGCGACAATAATTTTATAGCCGTCAACAAATTCAACAACTCCATCTTCCTCAACAACAACAATAGCTCCAGAATCTTTCGCTGCGCGAGCTTCTAATCCTGTTCCGACAATAGGAGCCTCTGTTTTTAGTAAAGGTACAGCTTGACGTTGCATATTTGATCCCATTAAAGCACGATTCGCATCGTCATGCTCTAAGAAAGGAATTAATCCTGTAACAATAGAAACCAACTGTTTCGGAGAGACGTCCATATGTGTTACTGTAGAGGTATCAGCTTCAAAAGCCTCTCCACGATATCGAACCCAACAAACAGACTCTGTGAACATATTAAATTCATCCAAGTTTGCAGAAGCTTGCGCGATAACGCACTCTTCCTCTGCATTCGCTGTCATATACTCGATTTCATCAGTAACCACTCCATCACGAACAATGCGATAAGGAGTTTCAATAAATCCAAATTCATTAATTTTAGCAAACGCAGAAAGGGAGGATATCAAACCAATGTTTGGTCCTTCTGGTGTTTCAATGGGGCATATTCGACCATAGTGGCTAGAATGGACGTCACGAACTTCAAAACCTGCACGCTCTCTATTCAAACCTCCAGGTCCCAATGCTGACAAACGTCTCTTATGAGTAAGCTCTGCAACAGGATTGGTTTGATCCATAAATTGAGACAATTGGGAACGCCCAAAGAAATCTTTTAAAACACTTGCCAAACCTTTTGCAGAGACAATTTTACCTGGAGTTAATGTATCTGCAGAGAAATCAAAAAGATTCATACGTTCACGCACGATCTTTTCCATTCTAGCAAGTCCAGAACGACATTGGTTCTGAATAAGCTCTCCAACAGAACGAACACGACGATTAGCAAGATGATCAATATCATCAACACTAACTTTTTCATCTCCCATTTTCAGACGAATTAAATATTTAAGAGCACCAATAACATCTTCTTTTCGCAATGTTACTTGTGATAATACTTCGTCATTCATTGGGAAACCCAACTTACGATTAAGCTTATAACGCCCGACGCGTCCTAAATTATAACGTTTAGGATCGAAAAACAATCGCATAATCGTAGATCTAGCATTTGCAAGGGTAGCAGGTTCTCCAGGACGTAATCTACGGTAGAAATCTTTAAGAGCTGCCTCATAAGAGTCTGTTGGATCTTTTGCCAACATTTTAATAATAGGGTGATTTTCATCAGCCCCCAAGGCAATTTTTACTAATGAAATACCAGCATCTAACATGCGTTTTAACATGGCAGTGCTCAATTTTTCTCCAGCTTTACCATAGACTAAAGAGGAGGTTTCATCGATAACATTATCAGCTAAAACTTTTCCGACAAGAATGGAAAAATCTTTTTCGCTTCTCAAAGCGCTTTCTTCAATTTTAAAGAACTCTTCTATAATATCTGCATCGGAAGAGTAGCCTAAAGCTCGAATGAAAGTCATTGCTAAAATTTTTCGTCGACGCTTTTTCCTATCAATATGAATATAGATTAAATCATTGATATCAAAAATAGCTTCTAACCAACTTCCTCTATAAGGAATAATCCTAAACGAAAAAAGAAGATTCCCTTTAGAATGCCTTTCTTGTTCGAAGTTTATTCCTGGAGAGCGATGTACTTGAGAAACAACAACACGCTCAGCTCCATTGATAATAAAAGTTCCTTTGTCCGTCATAATAGGAATAGTTCCCATATAGACTTCTTCTTCTTTTATTCCAGTTTCATCTGTAAGACGAAAACGAACTTTCAGCGTTACACTATAGGTAATTCCCCTACGGATACATTCTTCAGGAGAGTACTTGGAGACCCCCAAATTGTAAGAAAGATACTCTAAAATTGTAGCTTCATTGTACGATTTAATTGGAAAAATTTCTCTAAAGACTTCTTCTAAACCAACATTATCTCTTTCTTCTGCTAGCTTACCGATCTGAAGAAACTGCTTGTACGACTTAATTTGGACTTCAATAAGATTAGGAAGATCTAAGACATCTTCCTTTTTTTTAACACTGACCCGATGTGGGCTCTTGAACATGCTAGCTCTCCTGCTATTTTGATGCGACAAAACCTCCCTTACACAAGCTGTGTATACTTGTAAAAGGGAACACTATAGTTTTTTATACATGAAAAGAAGTGAAAAGAAAAATCCTAAAATATTTTCTTTTCTCTACATTACAACCCTTTAAAAGAAGCTTTTGCTCCGGCTTCTTGTAGTTTCTTGATAGTATCTTCAGCATCAACTTTAGAAGTTTTTTCTTTAACAATCTTAGGCAAGCCTTCAGTCATTTCTTTAGCTTCTTTCAAAGCAAGACCTGTTACCTCTCTAACGACTTTTAAAACGCCAATTTTCTTATCAGAAGGAACTTCTTCTAAAATCACAGCAAATTCTGTTGACTCTGCAGCGGCAGCTTCTCCTCCAGGAGCAGCAGCAACGGCCATAACAGGAGCAGCAGCTGTAACATCCCACTTCTCCTCTAGGAGTTTTTTCAATTGAGACAATTCAAGCACTGTTAAGTTACTTAATTTCTCTACTAAAGTTTCCAAACTTTCTGTTGTCACTTCGTCACCCTTACTTAATTTGAAAAATTTAACTTTATCCTTGAATTTTTTCTGCTCTCTGCTCTACACAAGAAAGAATGCCAAAAAGAGTAGATTCCATAACTCCAACGACCTGAGACATAGGAGCAGCTAAAAGGCCAACAACTTGTTGTCTGAGTTCTTTGAGAGATGGTAGTTTCGCTATAGCTTCAACCTCTTCACCAGAAAGAAAAGTATCATCTATTCTTCCAGAAAGAAAAACCAAAGAATTGTTATGTTGTTTATTAAAATTTAATATTTGTTTCGCAGCAGAAACAGGATCTTTATAAGAAAATACTACGCCAAGATGCCCTTCAACATTAGGACAATCGAACTGCAAGCCTGTGGATTCTATAGCCTTAAAAAAAATTCTCTTTTTTAACACTTCAAACTCTGCAGAAATCCCAAAAAGGGAATTACGAAATTCTCGAGCATAAACGGCTGTAAATCCAAGATATTTTACTAAAATAAAACCTTGGGCTGCTAAAATTTTTTCTTCTACCTCTTGTAGAAGCAATTTTTTTTCTTCTTTCATTTTTCCTCTGAACAATTAAGACGCCGTTAATTCTCTAGCATCTATAGAAATCCCAGGCCCCATAGTGGAAGAAACAGTAAAAGATACTAAATACTGCCCTTTGGCCGCAGGGGGTTTAGCTTTAATTAAGGCATTACAGAATGCTTCAATATTTTCTTTTATTTGAACATTTTCAAAAGAAAGCTTTCCAACTCCAGCATTACATACACCAGCACGATCAGCTTTAAATTCGATTTTACCTTTGCGCAATTCAGAAATCGCTTTAACAACATCTGTTGTTACAGTTCCGGTTTTAGGAGTTGGCATAAGGTTTCTTGGCCCAAGAATCTTTCCTAATTTTCCAACTTCTCTCATCATATCAGGGGTTGCAACAGCGACATCAAAATCAAGCCAACCACCTTTTATTTGCTCAACAAGCTCATTACTACCGACAAAATCAGCTCCAGCAGCCACAGCTTCCTTAGCTTTTTCTCCAGAAGTAAAAACTAATATTTTTAAAGTTTTTCCAGTTCCATTAGGAAGAAAAACCGCACCACGAACTTGTTGATCACTTTTTTTGGGATCAATACCCAATTTCACAGAAACGTCTACGGTTTGATCAAAACGAACAGGAGGACATTGCTTCAAAATATCTATAGCCTCTATCAAGGAATATGATTTGTCTAAATCATAACTTTTTAAGATACCTTGTATACGTTTTCCACATTTGGTCATAATCTCTACTACATAACACAGTTATTCTATTTCTACACCCATACTTCGAGCTGTACCTTCTACCATCCGTTTTGCGGATTCAAGAAGAACAGCGTCCATATCTTTCATCTTTTGTTCTGCTATTGCAGCAACTTGAATCTGAGTTAATTTCCCAACTTTTGTTCTATTAGGAATCTTAGAACCAGATTCCAAATTCAAAACTTTTTTAATCAAAGAAGACACTGGGGGTTGTTTTGTTATAAAAGTAAAGGTTTTATCCGAATATACCGTAATCACTACAGGAAGAAGATCTCCCGAACGATCTTGAGTTGCTGCGTTGAATTCCTTACAAAAACCCATAATATTGACTCCAGCAGAGCCTAGAGCGGGTCCGATAGGTGGCGCTGGATTAGCTTTTCCTCCAAGAATTTGCAGTTTGATTATCTTGACTATCTTTTTATTCGACATACTGAACCTTACTTTGCGTTGACACTCCTCTAAAGATAGAGGGTAAGAAACGAAAAACTAAAATTATAAGAAGATGGCTAATAAGAATACACTGGTTTTATTCTATTTATTCACTTTCTTGTCCTGAGACAACTTCTTCAACTTGCCAGAATTCTAGATCATCGACTCTTGTCTCTCGACCAAATATGGAAACCATTACGCTTAATCGACCTTTATCATGAAAAACTTCAGAAATAACTCCAATGAAATTCACAAAAACGCCGTCGTTAATTTTAACCCGAGAGCCCACTTCAAATTTATGTTTTTGCACGACTCCAGATTTCTTTTCTTCCATATCGGTTAAAATATTTTTTACTTCATCTTCTGAAAGGGCTACAGGTGCCGATCCTCCAAGGAATTCCACGACACCAGCTGTACTTTTTACATATAGCCAAGACTCATCTGTGAGGTTCATTTTAACTAAAAGATACCCTGGCCAAATATATTTTTCGACAACCTTATGTTCGCCTTTTTTGACTTCCATTACATTTTCGCTCGGCAAGATAATTTCTTGTATAAATTCCGCCATTCCCGAAGATTCTTTAAAATCCTCTAAAGCTTTTTTTACTTTTTTTTCTTGGGCCGTGAAAACCTGAACGACATACCACTTAAACATGAACTAACCGAACAAAAAGCTTGTTATACTACCTAAAAATGTAAGCAGTTTACGAAAGATAAGGTCTATACAATAAATAGCAAAACCAAAACCAAAAATACTCATAACAACAATCTTAACATATTTTTTTAGATTTTTCTTGCTAACCCACTCTATTTTCTTAACTTCATCTAAGAAACTCCCTGCTAATTTAGCTTGCTTTTTAGCTATAGTTAATTTGCGAGAAAGAGTTTCACGATTATTCTGCTGCTTCATAAGCCAACTTTAAAATCAAAAGACAAACTACGGGTGCGAAGGGAGTCGAACCCCCGACCGGCGGCTTTGGAGGCCACTGCTCTACCATCTAAGCTACACACCCAAGGAGCGAGGATTTAGAAAAGATTCTACTACCTCACTCATTTACGCTTAACAATCAAACTTAAGCAATGATTTTTGAAATCGTTCCAGCTCCGATTGTTCGGCCACCTTCACGAATAGCGAATCTCATTCCTTCTTCAAGAGCCACCGGACAAATGAGCTCTACATCGAGTTCCACATTATCTCCAGGCATAACCATTTCTGTACCCTCAGGAAGTGTAACAACACCTGTTACATCTGTTGTACGGAAGAAAAATTGAGGTCTGTAACCACTGAAGAAAGGCTTATGACGACCACCTTCCTCTTTCAACAAAACATAAACAGCAGACTTAAATTTAGTGTGAGGTTTTACACTATTAGGCTGACAAACGACCATTCCTCTTTCAACGTCATTCTTACCGATACCTCGAAGAAGAAGACCAACATTCTCTCCAGCACGACCTTCTGGTAATTCCTTCCTGAACATTTCGACACCGGTAACAATGGTCTCTTTAGTCTCTGCCAATCCAACAATCTGAACCTTGTCAGAAACCTTAACAATTCCACGCTCAATACGTCCGGTAACAACTGTACCACGACCAGAAATAGAAAAGACATCTTCGATGGGCATTAAAAATGGCTTGTCTATCTCTCTTTCTGGAGTTGGGATATTATCATCCACAGCTTGCATTAATTCGCGAACTTTCTCAATGTAAGATACATCACCTTCTAAAGCTTTTAAAGCAGAACCGCGGATAATTGGACAACCCTTGTAACCTTTTTCTTCAAGAAGTTCTGACAATTCCATCTCCACAAGGTCAACAAGCTCTGCGTCCTCAGGAGCTATCATATCTGTTTTATTGAGAAAAACAACAATGTAAGGTACACCAACCTGTCTAGCAAGAAGAATGTGTTCTTTAGTTTGCGGCATAGCACCATCTGTTGCAGATACAACTAAGATCGCGCCATCCATCTGTGCAGCACCGGTAATCATATTTTTAACATAGTCAGCATGGCCAGGGCAATCCACATGGGCATAGTGTCGATTAGCTGTTTCGTATTCTACGTGGGACGCGTTAATAGTAATCCCTCGAGCCTTCTCTTCGGGAGTATTGTCAATTGAACTATAATCGCAAAAATCCGCTAAACCTTCAGCCGAAAGAGCTCTCGTAATAGCAGCTGTTAGCGTAGTTTTCCCGTGGTCAACGTGTCCAATAGTCCCAATATTGATGTGGGGCTTATTACGTTGAAAAGTTTCTTTTGACATTTCAGAATCCTCTTTAAAAAAAATTTTTTTACTCCTACCATTCCTTGCCCAGAATAGGAATTGAACCTACGACCGCTTGCTTACCATGCAAGTGCTCTACCACTGAGCTACCTGGGCCTGCTTTTCTATTAATTATGGCTCAGAGAACTTCTCAGTCTATGTAACCTATTTTAAAACATCAATAGAAAATAGTTAGCGATGCCTATAGACAACTCTAGCTTTTGTAAGGTCATAAGCAGACATTTCAACTGTGACTCGGTCTCCAACAAGTAAGCGGATATTACTCATACGCATTTTTCCGCATAGATGAGCTGTGACAGGCATACCGTTTTCAAGCAGTACGCGAAAATGCATTCCGGGGAGAAGTTCTTCTACTTTACCTTCGAGCACAATAGTATCTTCTTTTTTTGCCATCTATTTTAACGATCCTTTAATAAAGGTTTTTCTCGAAAGCTTTAAAGGCTGGCCAAATGGACAGACTTTACTCTAGATTATAGAGTTTTCCGATTTGCCCGTATAATGCATTGGCATTATATTCAACGTGTAGAAAAAGTCAAACGCCTTTCTCTGTAATCTATAGAACTCATAATGAATAGTTGATACTTCACGATAAAAGAATCATTATTTCCAAAGAAAAATATCGCTTTTTACGATATAATTCTTTTATTTAGAGATATTTATTAACAAAATGGTTATACCCACATTTTCAAATTCTAGAACAAATTCTCCTACACCGTCTTTAATTTTAGATTCTTTTTCGGAAACATGTTCTCAAGAAACTTCTCTAATTTCTCAAAAAGAAACCTCTCTAGACTTCTCTAAACGGCTTTCTCCGCTTCCAGCAATAGCTTCTCTTCCTAAAGAACCTTACAATTTACCTAATACATGTATAGGACGCTTGCGTAGCGTAGCTGAAAAGATCAATCGATTCTTACGTGATAACTGGAAATATATCCTATTATATCTACTTGCATGGGCTTTAATTGTTGCTTGTCATCACACAGTGGCCATTACTCTAACCATTTGGCTTGGTATAGGACTCGGCCTGGGTGTTATTTTTGGTGTTTTTAGTGCCAATTTCTTAGATAGAGAAAACAAGCATTCGAATATGAATAGTTTATGGAATCTCATGAACTATGGACTCCAACAATTGGACCCTAACGGAACTCGGCAAATTTTGCTAGCTACGATAATAGCTTCAATTTCTGCATTAATTTATGCTATCCCACAAGCTGTTGGAGTTGTTATAGGTTTCTGTATAGGAAACCAAATTAGCATCACAGCAACCTACGGCATACGTTTTGGAGATGAAGCAAATTATGTTGCAGATGCAAAAGTTCATCAAAAAAAACTAGAGAAAATTCAGAGAGCAATTAATGAGCGTCAACTATTAAAATTACAACTCATCATGCAAAAACAAATTCTAACACTTGTTGAAAAAAGTTCCCTCGAAGTTGAAAAAACAGAACTTAAGAATTCTCTGAATCTTTTACGACTAGAAATGAATACTCCTCTCCCCCATATTTTTAATTTACCTCCAGCAGAATCTTCTGCAACTAATTTACTTGAAAATTTGGATACTCTAATAGCAAAAACCAATCTACAACTATTAGCATTATCTCGACAGCAACTACACCTTAAACAAGAGCCTGGCCGCGTCATGGAGTAACTTTGGAACCGGTTTGTCCCCTTCAACATGCAGGATGTTTAAAAAAACAACACAAGATAACTCAAAGGTTGTTTCCAGACTCTTTTCATAAAGATATTCTTTATCAAAAATTAATGGATAAAACACCTCACCAAGATTTATTTGATAAAACACAACTTTTAAAAGAGAATCTTGTTATAGGTTGTCAAAGCGATCTTTATCTTTATGAAAGATATCAAGATGGGCGCTTATTTTTTTTTTCTTACACTGAAGCATTAATTTCTGCAGGAATCGCCTCTTTATTTTGTGAGGTTTATTCAGGAGAAACTCCCGTTACTATTCTTACTTGTAAGCCAGAATTTTTTCAGCAACTTAGCCAATACCTGTCTTTTGGTAGAGTTAATGGAGGAGAAGCCTTGTATATGAAAATGAAACAACTCTCGATTCGTTACTTAAAGACGTCCTTATAACGAGTTAAAAAAGGATACCTCTTGCTTATCTAAGAAAACCTGTGATAGTATATCCTATTTCTCGGGGCAGTAGCTCAGCGGTTAGAGCAGCGGACTCATAACCCGTCGGTCGCAGGTTCAAACCCTGCCTGCCCCATTCTTTTAAATGACATACAAAAAGTTCTATCTATTCCTAAGAAAATACAAATTTTCCTTATCTAGACTAAGATTGTGAAATTTGTTTTATTATCTACGATGCCGATTTAATCTTACAGAATTCACCATAACTCCGATTGTGGTACAAATCACAATAATTCCCAATATGAGAGAGATCGTTGCAGAAAGCCCAAACCAATCTCCTGTTCTCCATGCAACAGCAGGATCCCTTAAAATTTCTGGATCAAAGATCTCTGTCCTATTTGAAGCTTGTCCTGTTGCATTAAGATATGCTGCTCTTTGCCCTGTGGATAATGGGCTAGAAATAGAACAGGCATTTAACACTCCTGCACCAATTCCTGCAACAACTCCTGCTAGCATATTAGGAAGAGCTTCTGCCACTCTACGTCTTCCTGCATCAGCAACACGTAACACAATGCTCCTTCCATCACCACGATGCATGTATTCAGGATCATTCATAACTCTTAACCCAAATCTTTGAGCTCTTAAACGCAAATGAGTTAAAAATGTATTCCCAAAAGCTAAAAACACCCAAGTGCCACTCATCACTGAGCCACCAATATAAATAGCTTGTAACAAAGGAATTGGTCTTTGCATTCTCTGCATGTAGTTCATGCTTTCTGCGGCAGAGATTAATAGTATCGGACATGTAAGAGTTCGAGCAATTAAGCGAAAACGTCTCCAACCGAATCTTAAACTCCTAGGATTTGTCAAAAGCAAAGTAAATCTTTGTAAAAGATTTAAGAGATACCCGGTATGTGATACCCAATAAAAATATTGATCTTCAGGAAACAATATACTGCGAACAAAGACGTCTTGCATCAAAGCAACAATACTAGGAATAAGAAATATTCCTGTTAGAACTGTATCGGGTAAAGTAGAAGGAGAAGCGTTCACAATAGCTTCGTGAGTAGTACGAGTATTATACAAATATTCACTTTCTGCGAAGACATTCATATCACTCCCAATTTGTATCAACGCCATAGCAACAGCAGGATCTGTAGTCTCATGACCTGCATTTAATTGAGAAGGATCTTGCATACCTAAAACATATTGATATGAGGGACATCTCAAACCTGGAGTAGAAATACTTTCTGCTCCAGAAGAATACCCTAAAGTACGAACATTATTAGCATGACTATAACCATAACGATCTCGTAAAGTCAGTACATCTCCGGTCACTCGAAAATGATATACATTTTGATGACCTACAACATATGTTGTTGGAGCTATGCCTATACAATCTACACGCTCAGCATAAGGAGAATGATCCAAAACCTGTTGAATAAAAATCCCTCCATCACCAAAAAAGATGAGGGTATACCTTCGTCTTTCATTTTCTGGGTGAGAAAAAAATGCTCGCAAAATCTCAAATAAAGAACGACATAAAGGATTCAAAGGACTTGTTGTATAGCGCCTATTAAGCAATCCTTCTGCAGAAATCCCTCTCCCAGAATTATACAACACTCTTACAGGCTCACCATTTCGAATCTCACTGATATGCATACCTTCAGTTTGAGCTTCTATTCGCGTCTGCCAACTTCCATTAATGTAGGTTATTGGAATCAAATAGTCTGCAGGATCGGGTCGCTCGGAATCACTTATGCATATAACCCCCCCCCCCCCCCCAATATCTTCATTATCAATAAGATCTTCTATGGATCCTTGGGGTATACTTTCTCCACTTACAGAACTTAAAATAATAGATTCTACAAGAGAAGAAGTAGCAGCAGCTGCAGGATTTACGGAAGATTGCCCAGATGGATTATCTTCTGAATTCGATTCAGATGTTTCTATTTCTTGTAAGGGAATTTGAACTGGCGTAACCATAGTATCTCCTTCTATTCAAATGAGATCTATAAAAAGCTTTCTACTTTTTTTCCTTGATCTCACTTTAAAAAACATCAACGAATATACTCATCCTAAAAAGAAAAAAAGAAAAGCATAACGAAGAGTTTTCCGCGTTATGCTTTTCTTTCATATGAATCTGATAATTATATTATAGATACCGATATTCTGCTCTTACTTAAGTTTCTTAGGAAACTGTAAGAACAAATGAATACTACATCAATTTACTGATGATAATGCTTCTCGAGCATACTTTTCTTTTTCCCAAGCTAGTTTTTTATCAGCATATTCTTTTTTCCACACAAGTAAGTCTTTTCTAAACTCTAGTTCTCGTTCACGGATATCTAATTCTCTATTAGCGTAATCTATTTCTTTGGAATGTTTACTATGTTTCCAAAACTGAGAAATTTCATCGAGTTTTTGCAAAAATTTTTCTGAAAGGTTTGTCTCATTGGTGACTTCGTCTTCAGTGACATTTATTTTTGAAAAAATCTTTTCACAAGAATTAATAAATTTTTGCCCAGAAGGTAAACAGGCGAGAACTTCAAAGATATGCTTATTATCACAATTGTCTTCTTGATATAAAGCTATAAGCTCTTCACATAATCCCTGTCCATCTTCTGATAGAGTTAAGAACAGGGTATCTAACCCTATATTTTCTTCACAATTAACTTGAGTTGGAGCAGCTTTTTGATGAAAGTTTTCTTCTAAAAACTCCTCCTCTCCAAAAATTGAAAAAACAGGAAAAACAGAACTTAAAATAAAACTAAATATAAAAAAATTTTTAATCATAAACTAATTTTCACAAAAAAATAACAAGTTAGAAATCGAAAACGATACAAAGGTATATAAAAAAGAAAATAAATAAGAAAGCAAAAAATAGTCGTTGTATTAGGAAAGAAATTAAGTTTTTTCCTTGAATTTTTTAAAAACTTAACTTGCCACCAAGATTCGCATTATAATTACGTGAAGAACCTCGTAATTCAAAAGCAAATTGACTAAATAATTCAAAGTTAGAATTAAATTTATAATAATTTTCAGCTCGAATAACTATTGCTTGGTGGGCTAAGTTTGCAGCATAAGTAGTCCAAGAATCTCCGCTAATCAACAATGTCGTTGCACAATTAGGATTACGACGAAACATGTCAACTACATACATCACAGTAATATCGTAAACTGAAGGATTTATCTCAGATTCTTTTTGCAAAGATACCCCTATAGGGAGAGAGAGGTTTGCTAAATCACTACTACCAAAGTGTCGAGCTTCTATACTATGCTCTCTAAAACTTTGCTGCCGAGCATATACAAATTGTAGCTTTATAAAAGGCGCAACCTCATGAAATAGATGAGGTTGTGAAAGATTAAATAGAGAACTTCCTCCCAAAGTACAAGCGAGACAATCATTTCCCCATGAACCTCTGACTTTCTCTCTCGTTGAATATAGGGTATTCATTCTATTACTTGTGTGCAAGTAACTTAGATGTCCTGAAAAAACTATAGGGAATTCATCAACAAAGGATATAAATTTTGGGTGAGAAAAGAATCTTGTACGCTCATAATACAAAGACCCTCCATAAACCGTCCCTTGGTTTTTTGTCGAAACATAATCCTTATCTCTTCCAAAAAGCTGACAAAAGGCTATTCTGAAAACATCATCAGAGAAAATCTGTCGTCTACCAGCACCCAGTACATAACCTGCTGCAATATGCCTAAAGCCTAAACGAGATTTTGTCTTATCTTTATGCATGAAGTTTGATAAACCAGTTCCCCAAAACACTGACCTCTCAAGCTCAGCATTAGTACTATTCTCCATTAACTGCTGAAAAGAACATACGTCAGAAAACGCTGCCCATAAGCTATTGGGAACTAAAAATCCTTTTCTTGTAGGATTTGCTATATAACCGGTCTTTGTCCAAGTAATTTTAGCTACAGACTCTGTAGTAGCCGTATCCGACCAAGAAATGTTCCATAATCCTTGATATCCATAATGTGCTGTTGGAAATTCTATAAGAGTAGCAGGCACATTTGTATGCACGACTGTTCCTGTAGCTTTCAAATTCAATAATGAAAGATCTAAAGTTTCCCGAAAATCATGGTTCTCATAACATAAACTTGTAGGATCTATAAGATCAATGGGACCAGCAATTGTTAAATTCTTGCTAGTATTCTTTACCTCTATTTTAGCAGGACCTACGCTTAAAGAATTTAAGTCGAGAGCTAAACGCGTTAAAGTAATATCATCATTGGATGATAAAGTCGTCCCTCCCTCCATAAGAAGAAGAGATTTCTGAGTTTGAGTAAACTCTTCAGTTATCAGATTAATTCCAGATTTTAAAGACAAAGTCCCTGCAACTAGAGCAACAGGTTGCTTTATTGTAGAACTTACGTTATCAGTATGCTTAGCTTCCTCAGCAGTCAGCTTCTCTCCAGAAAAAACAATAGTTCCTTTATATCTTGTTGTTTCTGTAGTATCAGGAGCATTGATAGTTAAAGTTGTAATTGGGAGTGATGTTGATCCATTTTCAAAAGTAATAGGATCATAAAAAAAGATAGAACAACCTTCTATAGCACGTAAGTTCGTGATTTTCCCATTAGCACCAATACTAATTGCATTTCTTATTCTTTTTGTTACTCCACTATTATCTGTCGTGACTACTGTATTACCTTCAAAAGTAATATTTCCAACATCTGCGGACAAACTCAGTTCTCCTCCGGATTCTATCGCAATAGCTCCCCCTCTTGTAGCTGCGTCTCCTACAGCAAAATTATTTTTAAAAACTGTGGAGCCTCCTGAAGAAAGATCTAACTTTTTAACAAAAATCGCTCCTCCACTTGCAGTAGAGGAATTTTCAGAAAAAATTAAACTCTTATTACCAGAAAAAATTAAAGTTGGGATTGAAGCTGATGCTGTTGCTTCTGTAGTAGTTTTATATCCACAAATAGCCCCTCCGAGCTTTCTTCTCGCAGAGGTTGCTGATGTTCCTATTACACTATTTTTTAAAAAAGACACAGAAGCGTTATCTTTTATTATCAAATTGCCTTTTGTAAATAAAGCTGCTCCAGATGCTTCCGAAGAATTATTAGAAAATATCAATGTACCAGTATTTTTAGACAAAATAATTGCATCTGGAGCAAAGATTGCTCCACCTCTTTTATTTGATCTATTTTGGTCAAATAAAACAGATTCGGTAGATCCTGTTAAAGACAAGCTTTTTGCTTTAATAGCCCCGCCATTCTCTTTTGAAAAATTTTTTTGAAAAATTATTTGAGAATTTTCAGACAAAATCAAAGTGTCTGCAACATTTAGAGTACCTTGTCCTGTTGTGAGTACTTCAGAGGGAGACCGGATAAAAGAAAGTAAAGAAAATCCTGATAAAGATACTGTTTTACCTACTGCTGTACTCCTAATCACAGAGGGAATCAAAGAAAAATTAAGATCTTTACATAAGAAAGCAAACCCATTTCCTTGAAACGTCAATGTCCCCACAGTATTGTTAAAACAGGTTGCTGTGGCTCCAACTTCTAAAGAAGTTGGAACATTAATTATTGAAATAGAATCTTTAAAAACATATGTAGTTCCTTCAACTTCAGAGGAAATCTTTGAAAAAAAACTTCCTCCTCTAGAACCATCGAAGCTATCTCTTGAAGTTAAATCTATCTGTGTTGAAGTAGCGAATAGGGAAGAAGAAAAGGTTAAAGCTAATGAAAAAATCGGCCAACGAAAATAGGTTTTCATTTCTATACTTTACTAGGACAAACTATCTTGTTTCATATAGAAAGAAAACAAAGAAAGCAAGACCTGGACTTCAGATCTTGCTTTTTGAAAAACACTATAATGCTAGTTTTTTAGAAAGTTATCTAAAAGTGTATTTTGCATCCAATATCTAACGTATAATTACGGGAAGAACTTCGCCATTCAAAAGCAGTTTGGCTGAAGAATTCTGAATGACTATTAAAGGAATAGTGATTCGTCATACTCAATGCCAAAGCATGCCTTGATAAGTTCGTAGCTAGACTATCCCAAGATACGTTATTCACAAGTAAGGTCGTAGTACAATCTGGAGTACTTCGAATAATATCGGGAATATAAGTAACACTGATGTCATAGGCAAAAGTTTCTTCTTTTGAAAGTTTTTCAAATTTCAAACCCATAGGTAAAGAGAAACAAGTCAAATGACTATCATCAAAGCGTCTAGCTTCAGTGCCTTTTTCTTTAAAACCATTTTGACGATTATAGATAAGTTGTGCACGAGCAAAAGGAGAAAACCCTTGGAAGATTCTACCATTTTCTGAAATGAAAATAGGTACACTCGCCCCACCTTCTAAAGCAATATTATGATTTTTCCAGTTTCCTTTTGTCTGAGGAAAATGCGTATATGAGGTTTTTAAAGAGTTATGAGCTTGACCATAGGTCAGTTGACTCTCCAAAATCATAGGGAAATTTCCAGGAACTCTTACAAAGCGAATTTTTTTTCTAGCCCCTGAAGATACCCAATAGATAAAATTATCCAAATAAGCGATATGTTGAATTAAGAGAGATCCTGAATACATTCTCCCGTTTATTTTAGAAGCAAGATAGTCTTTTTCTCTGCAGAAAAGTTCTGAAAATGCAATACTAACAAGATTTCCTTCTAAAGTTTCTTTACTAGTTCCTAAAGCATACCCTGTACTGATATGACGGAAGCCTTTTCTAGATGCTGTTTTATCCTTGTGAAAGAAATTCCCAAGGGCAGCGAACCAAAATCCTCTATGAGGCTGCAAACTATCAGCATGAGCAGACATCAGTTGGTGTAAGGAACGTAAATCTACACAAGCCCCCCATAAGCTATTAGGAACTAGCGATCCAACTCGCTCGGGGTTTGGATTATAACCTGTTTGCGTCCACTTAACTGTAGCAGTTTTTGTTTTTGGCGTAGTTGCTCCTGTAGAATCAGCCCAAGATAACTTCCATGTTCCTTGATAACCATAGTGAGGAGCAATAACAGGAGCATCAGGAACATCTGTTAGTGTAATCGTTCCCCCCGTCCCTTTATTAGACAATTGCAATAAAGAATAGGTCTTTTCAGTGAACAAATCATGATTTTCATAAAACAAATTTTCGCTATCAATAAAAGTTATAGGCCCACGAAGAGTTATTGTTTTATTATCGGCAGATGTTTTTATAACTGCAGATTTAGTCGTTCCTTCGAGAGAGTTGATATTGATTGCCACTTTATTCAAATTAATATCTTTTGCTTCTGCTTCTAAAGTTGTTCCTATATCTAAAACAACTTGAGAACCAGGTGTTTGTGTTATTTCTTGAGCTTTTACGGTAACACCGTCTTTTAAAACAAGAGTTCCTGAAGAGATATTAATAGCTTGTTTAAATATAGAAGTTAGATTATCCGAATTATTAGCTTCTGCCTTTGTCAGCTTTTCTCCGGAAAAAACAATAGTACCATTATAATTCGCTGAAGAAGTGGTATCAGCCTGATTAATATTTAAAGCTGGAGTCGCTGTTCCGGTCATTGTAACGGGGTCATAAAAATAAATGGAGCGCCCTTCTAAAGCCCGTAAATTAGTGAACTTTCCATTATTATCGACATCAATAGCATTATGCTTCTTCGTTGTTGAATTAGTAATAACCATATTACCTGCAAATACGATATCTCCACCATTTGCAGTCAACCCGATTTCACCACTACTTTTGATTGCTATTGCGCCTCCCTTAGGAGTCGTTGTTGTTGTTACAGAGTTATCTAAAAATAATGTAGGACCACCGGAAGATAAAATAAGCTTGTCTGCATAAATAGCGCCACCACTCGTCTTTGACATATTGTTTAAGAAAGAAAGATTCTTATTTCCAATAATTGTCAGTAATGGAGTTGGAGTAGCTCCTTTACTACAATAAATAGCGCCTCCAGAAGCATCAGAGTTTCCTGTACAACTGTTGTTATTAAATATTACCTGGGAATTTCCACTAATAGTCGTATTCGCCTCAGAGAAAATCGCCCCTCCAAAACCCGTAGCAGAATTGCTAAGGAAATAGATAAGCCCACTATTAGCAGTAACGAACGTTTCTTTTGTAACAGCAATTGCACCCCCTTTTGAGGCTTTATTTTGATTGCAAGAAAAAGAATCGCGAGTACCTCTTATGATAAGAGCTTCTGCATTAATAGCTCCACCATTTTCTGATGATGTATTTTGATCAAAGAAGACTCCGTAATTTCCTTCAAAAATTAAGGAATCAATGGATTTTATAGCCCCCTTTTGAGCCGTTAAAGTAAAAAAGAGTTTGGAAAATCCAGAAAATAGCAATGTCTGTTTCGCAGCATTGACAGCAGCTCCAACTGCAGAAGTTTTCAAATTTATAAAAGAAAGAGAATGCCAATTACCTAAAAACGTTGTATTCCCTTCATTATTTTGAAAACAACTTGTCGTCGCTACAACAGTCGGAGATCCTATATTCGCAATCGAGACATCTCGTTCTAAATTATACACTACTCCTGATGCATCATCTGTTATTTTTGAAAAGCTTGTTCCTCCGTTCAATCCATCGAAGCTCTCACCTAGGGGAGATGTAATAGCAGCGTTCAAAGAAAAAGGGAAAACGAAAGAGGATGTGATTAAAAATTGATAGAGGAGAGACTTCATCGTATGAGTTCTTGAATAAAATAAAAACTTATACATGACATACAAAAGGGTTATAAATAAATCAAGGGAAACACGAATGAAGAGCTTCTCTCATAGTTTTATTCAAAAAGGAAGAATAAAAAACCTTTCCTTCTCTTAAAAGGAAAGGTTTAAATAGTTTAAACACAACCGTTAAACAACTGCTAAAAAGCCCATTCTGAAGCAAAACGGATATTTACAGGATAAGAGGTTTTACTATAGACAGAATCCTTCCCTTTTAGATTTCTTCGAGATCCTAAAGAGAATAAAAATTCACACTGAGGAGCTTTTAATATTTGTCCACGATAAGCAAAATGCACATCAGTTTTAACAAGAGGATCCCATTCCGTAGGAGACACTATAGATAATATTTCACCCCTATAAACAATGACACTGTCAGAGAAATTACGTTTCATTCCTATAGTTATAACCCCTTCTAAAGAGAAGACGTTGTTTCTGTTATTTTCATCTAAGAAAAACTCTATACCAGAACCTATGGGAAGATCTATAGCACGGAAAAATGAAGAAGAAAACGCACGCCCATATCCTACCGAAGATTCTATAAAAGGCTTTTGAGAAGTTCTTATCGCTTGAAGTTTTATATGTCCTATTCCTGCTATACGAGGAAAGAATGGAGTTATCGTTTGTGCATGCAGACCAACTTCAGCAAGAGCACCCAAACTTGTCCAATCCCCTACATTGTCGCGCAGAGTGGAATACTCATTAGAAATTACGTTCAAATAACGACAATAAACAACTTTTCCAAAAATAGAGACATTAGTGGCACTTAAATCTTCAGAATAAAGTTCAATAAACGGACATTCCCCTCCTAAGGAGAAATAGTATGCTATGGAAAGCAGTCTAGATCTATACTCCATATCATGTGACGCACCAGTAAGCAGTCCTCCAGAGCATCCCCAAATAGTATCAGGAAACGCAGGCAAGCTAAAAACAGATCCCAATTCTACACCAAGACCTGTTTGTACATACTCTTCATGTCTAAAGTTTTGAGCATGAGCAGTATGATAAATACTGGTACTACAGCCATTTTGATTTAATAATATCTGATCTAAATTACGGCTAATAACAAACATATCCGTAATAGTATCTTGTAGACGAAGGCCTACTAAGAAAGCTTTATAGTAAGGATTGTTCTCTCTCGGGTGACGATCAATAAGTACTAACATATTTTGAGTTGGTGTCTGCAAACGTTCAACGCTATTAGAACTTGGAAATGGACAAGAAACACCCTGCGCAAAAGAAACAATATGTGTTAAAGAAAAAATTAATAAACAATAAATAAAAGAACGCATCATAAACTTTTGGATAAAAACAATTAACGAAGAAAAGCTACAAAACTGCATCAAATCTTGCAATATACTTTTCAAAAACAAAATTATTTTTAAAAACTTAATTTTCTACTTATTTGCTTTTGAAAGAGTAGTAGGAAGGCTATTTTCATTTCGAAAATAAGGACAAAAACATGTGCATTTTTCTTAAGAAAAAGAGAATTATCTTTTCTTTTGATAATGACGATAATGCAAATCAGAGATCAGAGGAAGACAGATGAATTGAACAAAACTTGTCGCGGTCAAATAAATCATAGAAAAAAATAAGAAAGCGCAATGAAGAACAAAAGCTATCACACGATAATAACAACTATGCGTTTTCCCTAATGTATTTAAAAATAACCAAAACCAATCTAAAAATCGAAGTAAACATTTTTTTGCTAAAGGAGAGATTTGTATTTGGGTGCACTTTTGTATAGGAGAAACAGGAATAATCTTATATTCTGAAGAGCAAGGGTTATTCGGTAGCATAAACAATTACAAATAGCGCTTCTTAAGTAAGCAAAAACTACCCACAACACCGTTTAAAATCAAGATCTTGCAACACAAAAAAGCTCTTCCTGCTATTTTGCAAGAGAAAAATCCTTCCAACAACGCATTTTTTCTATAATACTACCAAGAGACCTCTCTTGAGAAAAATCCCTTAAAGACAAAGGAGGGCGCACTGTAGGACTTGTTATATAACCTAAATGAGCAAGCATATATTTTATGGGAAGAGGATTTGTTGCTTGAGACAACCACGAGCATAGTTCCTGCCACAAAGCATGTGGATGAGGATTCTGAACATAATTATGTGTTTCCCGAGCCCAAGCATTTGCTGCTACAGAAATTAATCCGTAAGATCCGCCTGCAGCCATTTCTGGCCATAAACTATCATCTCCACAAAAAATTTTAAGATGAGAAGCGCACTCTTGATAGCGTTTGAAGCTCTCCAAAGAACCTCCACTATCTTTCACTCCAAAGAAACACTCATGATCTGCTAAAGCCTGTACAGTTTCTATATAGAGAGGGGTTCCTGCACGAGAAGGGATATTATATAAAATTGCTGAGCGTTTTGCTTTGTTCAAAAGAGCTTCGAACCATAGCGTCTGACCATGAAATCCTGGTTTTGCATAAATTGGACTCGTCATCAAAAACCCAGAAATAGGAAAAGAGTTGCACAACTCTATCCAATCCAAGGCCTCTTGAAAAGAGGCTCCCGAAACCCCAACATATAAAGCACTTTGAAGATTCAAACTACAAACAAAATCTAATATCTGTTGCTTTTCTTCCAAAGATAAAGAGAGACTTTCTCCCGTACTTCCTAAAAGAACGATACCATTATTAGCAAAATCTTGAAGTCGTAAAATCCGTTCCAAACTTACAAAATCTATTCGAAAGTCTGAGAAAAAAGGTGTTATAACAGCGGTCAGTAGGCGCATCTATCCCTCACTAAATTACAAGTTCTGTTTTACATAATCATTATGCAACTGTTCTATAATACTTTCTGCAAACTGCATAGAGACAACAAAACTCAAAGTCTTAGCACTTTGACAACAACAAAAAACAGGCCCTGGCTGAACCTTTAGCTTTTCTGTTATTGTTGAGATTATTTGAGGAGAAGAAAGGCCGGAGCCTACCATTGTGATCAAAGCTAAATCATGATAAAGTCTCACAATACCCACTGTGGAAAGCGTATTCAGAAGACATTGCTGTTGCTCTTGAGAAACATCATCATCATCTAAAACAAATGCGACAATGTTATCTTGAGTCGTCATTAATACAGGAAAAATCCCGAAAGATTGAAATTTTTGAAGAATATCATCAAGTCCCCTACACCCTAAGAAACTATAATCTATAGAGCAAAGACTCTGATTTTGACGTAGCGAAAGAGCCTTGATTCTAGACTTACAGTTGACCTCTTTATCTGTAGCATAAATCCAAGTTCCTCCTTTAGAAGGATTAAAGGTTGAAGTAACAAAAATAGGAATTCCAGCTCGCATACAAGGGGAAAGCATAGGAGCATAAAGAACCTTAGCACCAAAATGAGCGAGATCTTTCATCTCTTCAAAACTTAATTCTGGGATTCTTTGGGCTTTTTCTATAATTTTGGGATCCATAGTGTAGATTCCATCCACATCTGTATAAATGCGCACTTCATTCGCATCACAAATTTCTGCGAGTAAGGCTGCAGTATAATCACTTCCTCCACGACCTAACACTGTAGTATCCCCAGAACGACTAGCTCCAATAAAACCTTGAGTAATGTAGCTAGTTTCCAAAGATAATTTTTTCTTTTCCCATGATTTTTTCATAAGGGTAAGATTTGGGGTCGCTCGATTATAATTATTATCCGTTAAGATAATTTCTCGAGCTTCTAAAAATTGGATATTTAAGGAGCGATTAAGACACACAGCCTGAACTAGGGACGCAGAAAGATCTTCTCCTAAAGCAAGAATATTAGCTTTATCTACGGCAGACAAGTGATGTTTATGCACATAGGGAAGCAAACGCGATGTCCATGAAACAACGGGAAAAGCTATATTTAAATCTCTAACTATAGTCTCGTGTTTCTTTTTAAGCTCTTCCAAAAGAGATTGACGCTCTATTTCGGATCTAGAACAAAAACTTTCTAACATGTCTGTGACTCCTGCGATGGCGCTCACGACAACAAAATTCGGTTTATCTTTGTGGATAATATCACAAACAGCCCGAATACATTCTGCAGATCCTAAACTCGTTCCTCCAAACTTATAAACTATCGAAGGCATACTCCATCCCTAAGATAGTGTTGGCGATAGCTTTCCATATTCGCAAGTAAAGCTCCAGCAGCTCCACGAACAAGATTATGTATTAAAACATTCATTTTGACTGTACATGCGTCTCCTCCATAGGTAATAGGTCCAATATGCACTCTCATATCATCGTGAGTCAGGTGTTTGCGTGCTTGAGGAAACCAAGGATCATCATATAAACAATATGTCTTAGGAAATTCTTGATTCTTCTTTTGGTAACATAAAATAATCTCTTCTATATCTACAGGTTGAACAAAAGATACATGTAAAGACAGCATATGACCATACACTACGGGCACACGATGTACGGTTACTGAAAGCTTGCAAGTTAAAGGTTGTGTAATTGTTCCAAGAATTTTTTGAGTTTCACGAAGAATTTTTTCTTCTTCACCAACAATGTGAGGAATTGTATTAGAAAGAAGGTCCGTAGAAGGCACTCCAGGATAGCCTGCACCACTTGCGGATTGTAAAGTAACAACATGTATATGATCTAAGCCAAAGATAAGTAAAGGAGCAAGAGCAAGAGCAACTCCAGAGACACAACAATTAGAATTTGTGATAATCTTTCCTGGGAAAGTCTGCTTATCGATAAGAGACATATGATCCTTGTTTATTTCGGGAATAAGAATCGGCACGAGGGGGTGCATTCGATAAGCTGAAGCATTTGAAAATACTACCTTTCCTTGAGATAAGCAATACGCTTCTAAGGATTCTGCTATACTTGCAGGAAGGAAAGAAACAATGACTTTAGCTTTTAATTCTTCGACTCTTTGTATAACTAATTCCCCCACAGATGGAGAAAGAGAAGCCAAAGGCTCTTGCCAAATACATACGGAATCGTAAGATCGCCCGTATTTTGCTTCTGAAGCAACGATTTCTGTAATTTTCCAATCTGTGCGTCTTTGTAATAGGGCTACAAATTTCTGACCCACAAGCCCTGTAGCGCCTAAAATAGCGACACGCATGATTTTCCATTTCCTCTTGTCTGAAGATTGTCTGATGGGGAGATATAGCGATAAGCTGTGTAAGAAACAGTAACAGCTAACAATTCCTCTGTGGCAATTACAAGAACCTATATTAATGATGTATTCTAATAACAGCTTACTTTTTTAAGCAAGGGATGTTGACAACCTTTGAAGAAAGCTTAAAAATGTCTTCTAGTCCATAAAGACCGGGTTTTGGCAACTCAGTTTTTAACCATTCTAAAATATGTAAAACACCGCGAGCAAAAACTTCTCGAGAAAATACGGTATGACGAAGAATTATGTGTTCTTCATCACTAATAAAAGAAATCTCATGCTCTCCTGGTATATCTCCTACACGAGATACATGCAGTTCGATTTTTTTCTCTGCCCCCTTTAATGCGTAATCTAATCCCCAAAACTCTTGTTTTGCTTTAGATACTACTGAAATCAAATCCTGAGCAGTTCCAGAAACAGTATCACGTTTATGCTTGTGATGAGTTTCACTAATACGGATATCATAACGATCATCCAGCCATTGTGAAAGAAGAGATGCCAATAATTTTTGAATTACAGCGCCAAGGCTCGTGTTGGGACACACAACAACAGGGACATATTGCGCAAGGTGTTTTAACTTCTTTTGTTTATTTCTACAGTCTCCAGGAAATCCAGAAGTACCGAGAATTACAGGCTTAGGAGAACAAAGTAAAGCATCCATTAAAAGATCTGTAAGTTCTGAAGAAGAGAAATCTACAAGAATATCATTATTTTCAATGACGTCTTGCAAAGAATATTCGTTATGACGAGAAAATCCTGGTCCTAAATCATAATGAGAATCCTTTTCCAATAGAGATGCTATACATCGACCCATTTTCCCTAAACATCCTATAAGACCTACACGCATCATTATCCCAGACAAAAGAAATGCATAGTACAATATGCATATAAAGAGATTCAATTTATCTTTGCAGAAAGCTTTGCTTGAAAATTATTTGCTTCTAAACGCCTTAGAAAAATTCAAAACATAGAACTTATGATAAGAATCGTCTTCTTATTGCATTTGACTAGTAAAATAATAAACAATAAAATCTCTAGTTATCTTAGGGGTTCCATTACACACTATCTAAATTATTCTCTTTTACCTATTGGCAGATAACCTTTAAAACTTTTTGTATTACAAGCAAGTTTTCTTAATGGTCAAACCCCAACCTTTGGACTATTCTTGAATAAATTTCTTAAACACCTACTCATAAGCATTAAAAGATTTAAATTAACAAATTCAAAGTCTGATTATCCTTAGTATTGTATTAATAAAAAAACTTCTCATATATATTCCTCAATATTTTAAGATAATTAATAAAATTTTATTCTATAAAAGCACTCTAGAAAAAACCGACTTAAAGGTTTGGTTCCTATTGACTTTCACTCTTTTCCATGTAAAAATTCTTCTCCTAATCTCTTAAGTTGTTTACTGGAAACTCATGAATGAAAATCCTCACCCTTGGACTTTAGAACAACTCCAGGAAGTATATCACTCTCCCTTGTTCGAGCTTATTCATAAAGCTAATGCAGCTCTACGTAAAAACTTCCCCCCTTCGGAACTTCAAACTTGTTATCTTATTTCAGTAAAATCTGGAGGTTGCGTTGAAGACTGTGCTTACTGTGCACAGTCTTCAAGATATCAAACACATGTCAAAGCTCAACCGATGATGAAAATCGTAGATGCTCTCGAAAGAGCAAAAAGAGCAAAAGAACTTGGTGTTACGCGAGTCTGCTTAGGAGCTTCTTGGAGGAATGTCAAAGACGACTACTTCTTTGACCGAGTACTAATAATAGTAAAAGCTATTACAGATATGGGTATTGAAGTTTGCTGTACTTTAGGAATGCTAAATGAAGCTCAAGCAGCAAAACTTTATGATGCAGGATTATATGCCTATAATCACAATTTAGATAGTTCTCCAGAATTTTATCAAACAATTATCACTACTAGAACATACCAAGATCGTCTCGATACTCTTAATGTGATTAATAAATCGGGGATTAGCACTTGTTGCGGAGGCATTGTTGGCATGGGAGAATCCGCAGATGATCGCATTAAACTTCTCTACATGTTAGCCACTAGAGACCATATTCCAGAATCTATCCCTATAAACATGCTTTATCCTATTGAGGGAACGCCTTTACAAGATCAACCTCCTATAGATTTCTGGGAATTACTACGAACTATAGCAACAGCTAGGATAGCTTTTCCCAAGTCCATGGTACGCCTTGCTGCTGGACGAGCGTTTCTCTCGATAGAGAAACAAACCTTGTGTTTCTTGAGTGGAGCTAATTCTATCTTTTATGGAGAAAACCTGCTTACTGTTAAAAACAACGATGTAGATGAAGATGCTGAGATGATCAAAGCACTTGGAATGATTCCTCGTCCCTCCTTTTCAATACAAAGAGGAAATCCCTCATGTCATCCTACAGATTCTTAGAAGAAGCTTTAGAGCAGAGTAAAGCGAAAAACACCTATCGCCAGCTTTCAACTTTTCCTCATCTTATAGACTTTACCTCTAATGATTATCTTGGATTTGCTCAATCCTTAGAATTACATTCTGAAATCTTTGACAGAATAAAATCTGTAAAAACACTAGGAGCTACAGGTTCACGTCTACTCACAGGTCACTCTAAACAATATGAAGATCTTGAAATCTTAATAGCGAAGTATCATAAAGCTGAAAATGCTTTGATTTTTAATACAGGTTACACAGCAAATTTAGGACTAATTTCAACTATAGCAACAGTACAAGACAGAATTTTACACGATTTTCATATTCATGCCTCTATACACGATGGTATCCGACTGAGTAAAGCTAAAAGCTTTCCTTTTAGACATAATGATCTATACCATTTAGAACAGCGCTTAGCAACACCTTGGGCAGGACGAACTTTTGTTTGTGTAGAATCTGTGTACTCTTTAATTGGATCCATTGCTCCCCTTCAGAAAATTCAAGAGCTCTGTGAACACTATGAAGCTTTTTTAATTGTTGATGAAGCTCATGCTATTGGTATCTTTGGAAATTATGGAGAAGGCTTGACAACTCATCTAGGGCTACAAAACAAAGTTTTTGCTACTTTATATACTTTCGGCAAAGCTTTAGGGGTTCATGGAGCAGCCATAACCTGTAGTACGATATTAAAAAATTATCTCATCAATTTTTGTCGACCTTTTATCTATACCACAGCACTGCCTTCTAGTGCTCTCATTGCTATAAAAGCAGCTTACAAACATAATGAGATTTCTTCATCGCTTCGGAAATACCTAACCAATTTAATTTCTTTCTTTCGTAAGCAAGCTATAAAACTCGATGTTCCTCTACAAAAAGTAAACGAAAACTCTCAGATACAATCTATTTGTATTCCTGGAACGTCTCGAGTCCGCGACGTTGCTTTACAATTGCGATCTTTTAACTTTGATGTACGACCAATTCTTAGCCCTACTGTAAAGCAGAAACAAGAATTATTGCGTATTTGCTTACATACTTTTAACACTAAGGAAGAAATATCCCAGTTACTATCTATTATTTCAAAGGCATTAACTCTATGCGTATAATTGTTGTAGGAATCAATACAGAAGTCGGAAAAACTGTAGTAAGTGCAATCCTTACAAGAATGCTCAATGCAGAGTATTGGAAATTTATCCAAGCAGGATCTTTGGACAATACGGATAGTTCTACAGTCAATAAGCTTTCAGGAGCCTACTGTCATCCCGAAGCTTACAGATTCAAAGAGCCTCTTTCTCCTCATCAAGCAGCAAAAATCGATAATATCACTATAGAAACCGAAAACTTTCGACTTCCCCAAACTTCCGCACCATTAATTATTGAGACTACAGGAGGATTTCTATCCCCTTGCGCTCAGAAACACCTTCAGGGAGACATTTTTGCTTCGTGGCCATGTTCTTGGCTACTTGTTAGTAGAGCTTATCTTGGAAGTATAAATCATACTTTTTTAACTCTTGAAGCTTTACGTTCAAGAAATCTTAACATCTTGGGAATGATTTTAAATGGTTATTCTGAAGAGGAAAGGTCATGGATGGTAGAAATGACAGATCTTTCTTTACTTGGTAGTCTACATCAAGAACAAGAAATTACTCCCAGAGTAGTGCAACATTACGCAAATAATTGGAGAGAGCCATGGTCTCACAATCAAAAATTCGAAAACATTCTATCTGGTACCCCTTTTCTCAACATGGTCTAGATCCCACTCCTATTCACATATCTAAAGGAGAAGGAGTCTATGTCTATTCAGAATCTGGAGAAAAATATCTTGATGCTATATCATCATGGTGGTGTAACCTCCATGGGCACGCTCATCCTTACATAGTGCAAAAACTTAGTGAGCAAGCTCATATTTTAGAACATGTCATTTTTGCAAATTTTACACATACTCCAGCAATAGATCTCGTAACAAAACTTTCTCCACTTCTTCCTGAGCAACTTCAGCATTTTTTCTTTTCAGATAACGGATCTACAGCTGTTGAAGCAGCATTAAAAATTTCTATACAGTACTTTCATAATCAAGGAATTAAAAAACGTCGGTTTGCATCTCTAAAAAATGGCTACCACGGAGATACTTTTGGAGCCATGTCAGTTTCAGCACAAAGTTCTTTTTCGGCCCCTTTTGAAGATCTCCTTCTTCCCTGTGAAAAGATACTTCCTCCTTACTATGGTCAAGAAGAACTAGCTATAACCGAAGCTGAAAAAATTTTTAGTAAAGGGGATATTGCTGCCTTTATTTACGAGCCTGTACTACAAGGGGCTAGTGGTATGCTTATCTACAATCCTGAAGGATTCGATGAAATTTTAAGATTAGCAAAACATCACGGGATTCTTTGTATTGCAGATGAAATTTTAACAGGATTTGGGCGTACAGGCCCCCTATTTGCTTCAGAATATATGAGTGTCTGTCCCGATATAATTTGCTTATCGAAAGGTTTAACCGGGGGTTTTCTTCCTCTAGCCCTAACTATAACAACGGAAGAAATCCATCAAGCTTTTATCTCGCAAGATAGGAGCAAAGCCTTTTTACATGGTCACACTTATACAGGAAACCCTCTAGGATGTGCTGCAGCGTTAGCCTCTTTAGATCTTACCTTGTCTCCACAATGCCTCAAGCAAAGACAAATGATAGAATGTTCTCATCAAAAATTCCGAGAAAATTATGGTTCTCAATGGTCAAGATGCGAGGTCTTAGGAACTATACTTGCCCTAGATTTCCCAGAAAAACAAAGTAAAAATTATTTTTCTAAATATCGAGATTCTTTGAATAATTTTTTCCTTGAACGTCGGATACTTCTTCGCCCTTTAGGAAATACTCTCTACATACTTCCTCCCTATTGCATTCAGGAAGAAGAACTTGCATACATTTACTCTCAATTACAGGAGGCTCTATGTCTAAAATAATAGAAAAAAAACAATTTCGCTCTCTATATTCTCTTTGGAGTCCTTTACTAGAAAAAATCGTTGCTTCTGAAGAACTGCATGCGAAGTGGGTAAATACGTTGTCATTCTTAGAAAATTGCGGAGCTAAGAAAATTGCTGCAAGCGAACATCCCATAGAAGTAAAAAAAGAAGTTTTAAAACATGCTTATGAAGAATTCCGACACGCCCACTATATGAAATCGCAAATTTCAAGAATCACTTCAAAACCTTTTCCAAACTATGAGAAAGCAAGTATTTGTGGTGGACTAATAACAAAGTATTATCTTCATCTTTTAGATTTAAGGATGTGTAAAGTTCTAAAAAATAAGTATGCTTTATCAGGACAAGCGCTGAAAACTACAGCATATATCTTAGTCACCTTTGCTATAGAACTTAGAGCTTCTGAGCTCTACCCTCTTTATCATGACATCTTGAAAGCTTTTTCAAGTAAAGTCTCTGTAAAATCCATTATTTTAGAAGAACAGGGTCACCTTGCAGAAATGGTTCAAGAATTATCAACTATTCCTCAAGGAGAAGAGCTTCTCGAATATGCTTGTAAATTTGAAGCAGAGCTTTGCCAACAACTTGTCACAAGTTTAGAAAATACTCTTTTGACCTCTGTTGGGATTTAATGAATTTTTAGGATTTTCTTAGACGACAAATGTGCTCTTCAGGCAAGCTTATTTGCTAATAAAGTAATAAATTCGCCTGACGATGCTAACTTATAAAGTTTCGACATCTTCTATTTGTGGAAATGTAAGTGTTCCTCCGTCAAAATCTCACTCTCTCAGAGCAATTCTTTGGGCCGCACTGGCAAAAGGAACTTCTTTCATTCATAACTATCTAGATTCTCCCGATACAATAACAATCCTACATGCTTGCAAGCAAATGGGAGCAACAATAAAGAGATCTCCGACAACCCTAGAAATTACCGGAACCACATATCCTCGCTTCCCCGATCATTCTATAATTGATGCAGGAAACTCAGGCATAGCTTTACGTTTTCTAACAGCATTAGCATGCATGTTTTCCAAACATATCACATTCACAGGATCCCCTTATCTAAAACGACGACCTATGGCTCCTTTAATCGAGGCTCTCGAAAATTTCGGAGCATCTTTTACATATTCCCCTCAAACACCTTTGCCTTTTTCTCTCAAAGGACCCCTATACTCAGGATACACTGATGTGGATGGTAGCGATTCTCAATTTGCTTCGGCTCTAGCGTTTGCTTGTACACTAGCAGATGGGCCTTTCTCTTTTACAATCATCGATCCTAAAGAACACCCTTGGTTTGCGTTAACATTATGGTGGCTTGAACGACTTTCTTTACCTTACACACGTAACAACAACACCTACTCTTTTCCAGGTAATTCTCGTCCTAAAGAATTTTCTTATTCTGTGTCTGGAGATTTCAGTAGCACAGCATTTATTATTGCAGCAGCCCTATTATCCAAAGGATCCGAACCAACGCGAATACATAATCTTGATATGTTCGATTCACAAGGAGACAAAGAATTGCTTTTCTTACTCCAACAACTTGGAGCATCTATAGAATTTCACTCTCAAGAGGTTATTGTCTACCCTTCTATATTTTCAGGAAGCTCTATAGATATGGATTTATTCATAGATGCTGTTCCTATACTCGCTGTCTTATGCTGTTTCGCAGAGTCTCCATCTCATCTGTATAATGCACAAAATGCTAGGAACAAAGAAAGTGATCGCATTTTGGTAATTACAGAAGAATTACAAAAAATGGGAGCTTGCATTCAACCAACTCATGACGGGCTTATCATTAATCCCGGCCCTTTACATGGAGCTGTCGTAAACTCCCATAATGATCATAGAATCGCTATGGCACTAACAATAGCTGCTATGAGAGCTTCTGGGGATAGTATTATCTATGATATTGCCTGTGTGAAAAAATCTTTTCCTTACTTTTCTCATACTTTAAATTCCCTAGGCGTCAGAATACAGGAGAGTTATGAAGATATTTCTATGCGGTCTACCTACAAGTGGAAAAACCTCGTTGGGTAAAGCTTTTGCTGAATTTCTGTCTTTTTTTTTTTGATACCGATGATTTAATTGTAAGGAACTATGGCCATGGGTTACACTGCACTATTTCAGAGATATTTACAGCTCACGGTAATGAAATATTTTACCAATGGGAAACTCAAATTCTACGAACATTACCAAGTAATGATTGTGTAGTAGCTTTGGGTGGGGGAACTGTTATGTATGAAGAGGCTTACCAAGAAATCCAAAATCAAGGTCTTCTAGTTTTCCTTTCTCTTCCTCTACCTATTATTTATAAAAGACTTCAAGCACGGGGTTTACCAGAAAGGTTAAAGAAAGCCAAAAGCAAAGAGCATCTTGAAGCCATTCTTCAAGCTCGCATAGAGCATATGAAGAAAATTTCAAATTATATTTTTCCTGTAGATAATGTAAATTTATCAAATCCAGATTCTGTGAAAAAGACTTGTGAAGCCCTTTACGCTCTGCTAATCTAATGAAAAATCGTTTTGGATCTTTATTTTCCTTTATGACCTGGGGAGAGTCTCATGGACCTTCTCTTGGAGTCGTTATTGACGGTTGTCCAGCAGGTATTCATCTAAACTCTGAAGATTTTCTTCCTGCGATGATACGGAGAAGACCTGGGCGCATCGGGACATCCTTAAGAAAAGAACCTGATCTTGTTCAGATTTTATCAGGAGTAAGTCGAGGAATTACAACAGGAACTCCTATAGCCCTACAAATATCCAACGTCGATATTGATAGTTCTACATATCAAGCTCAAGAATCCTTGTACCGACCTGGACATGCCCAATTCGCTTATGAAAAAAAATTTGGAATAGTCGATATCTATGGTGGCGGAAGATCTTCAGCCAGAGAAACAGCTTGTCGCGTAGCAGCTGGTGTAGTTGCAACAAAGCTTCTTGCCCATCACGATATTTTCTCTTTAGCTTACCTCTCTACCATAGGATCTTTAACAACGTCTGAGTACTTCTCCTTAACAGAGGAATTCTCGAGAAAAATTAAGGAATCTCCTTACGCATCTCCCCTATCAGAAGAAGCTATTCAAAAGCTTTTAACAACATTACAAAAGGAAGGAGATTCTCTAGGAGGTATAGTCTCTTTTATTACCACTCCAATACAAGAATCTTTAGGGGAACCTTTATTTGGAAAAATTCATGCCTTACTTGCTAGTGCTATGATGAGCATTCCAGCAGCAAAAGGATTTGAAATTGGCACGGGATTCGCTTCAGCAAAGATGTTTGGATCGGAATACACGGATCCCTTCACAATAAGAGATGGTAAAGTATCTCTTCAATCTAACCATTGTGGGGGATCTCTAGGAGGGATCACTGTAGAACAACCTTTAGAAGGACGTGTAGCATTCAAGCCTACCTCATCTATTACCAAACCTTGCCAAACAGTAACAAAAACTGGAGAGAAGGCTTTTTATGCAACATCAAAACAAGGGCGTCATGACCCTTGTGTAGCTATAAGAGCAACTCCCGTTGTAGAAGCCATGCTTAACCTCGTCCTTGCAGATTTACTCTTACACCAACGATGTGCTAAATTATGATAAATACAATAATTACTCAACCCCACAGTGCAAAACTCGTAAACAAGTTTTTCACTAAGAAACTTTTCTCTTCTATATCAATAGCTTACCCCGTAGTCATTATTACTGATCATAATATAGAACACTTAGTTCTTCCTCCGGTCTTAGATTACATGAAAAGCCTTGGTTATGAAGTGATACTTCTTTCCTTTCCCCCTGGAGAACAGCAAAAAAATTGGGAAAATTTTATTTCTCTACAAAATCAACTTGTTGAACAAGGAATTTCCACAGGTTCATCCGTTCTAGGATTTGGAGGAGGAACGGTTCTTGACATGACAGGATTCTTAGCATCTACCTATTGTCGAGGAATGCAACTCTATCTTATCCCTACAACAATCACAGCCATGATAGATGCTTGTATTGGCGGAAAAAATGGTATTAATTTCCGAGGATTAAAAAATCGCTTAGGAACATTTTATCTTCCTAAAGATGTTTGGATTTGCCCAGAGTTTTTATCTACATTATCAAGACAAGAGTGGCATTACGGCATTGCAGAAGCTATAAAACATGGTTGTATCGCAGATGTCTATCTCTGGGAATTTCTAGACAGTCATAGTAGCACTTTATTTTCTTCTCCTCAGATTCTCGGGGAATTTATAAAAAGAAACTGCCAGATTAAAGCAGCAATAACCATCGAAGATCCTCAAGATAGAAATCGCCGAAAAATTCTAAACTTTGGGCATTCTATAGCTCATGCTATAGAAACTCTCTCTAAGGGATATGTAAATCATGGACAAGCTGTTAGCATTGGCATGATGGTAGAAATGAAACTTTCCTTAATTTCTGGGGTCATGAAAAATTCCCAACTTCTGGATCAGCTTTGCACCTTACTTAAAAAATTCGATCTTCCAACAACTTTCGAAGATCTTCGTACAATTATTCCACAACATCTCCAAAAGAACTTTTATCATCCTGAAAACATCATTCACACTTTAGGATATGATAAAAAAAATCTTTCTAAGAAAGCATTAAGGATAGTGATGATAGAACATCTAGGACGGGCAGCTTCTTTTGAAGGGGCTTATTGCACCTCACCAAATAAGGAAATTCTCTACAAGGTTTTGCAAGATGAATGCAATCTTATGTGCCACTATTAGTGGTCCATCATTTTCTAAAGCAAAGCAGCAAATTCTTGATTCGCTTCCTCTTGTTGATAGCATTGAACTTAGAATTGACGCTATGCCAAACCTAAGTAACAAAGAGCTTTCTTCCCTTATCGCAATAGCAAAATCTCCAATTTGTACTTTTAAGAAGAGTTTAGCTCCATCCACAGCAACATGGATAAAAAAAATCCAAGAGCTGGCAGCACTATCTCCGACATATTTAGATATTGATAAAGATTTCCCTATAGAAGTTCTTCAACAAATTCAAAAATCTTATCCCAATATAAAAATCATCCTTTCTTATCATTCTGAAAAAAATGAAAATCTTCATGAAATCCATTGTGAGATGCTCTCCACACCAGCAAACTATTACAAAATAGTTGTGTCTCCAGAAACGACTATAGAAACCTTGAAGTACATGAAATCAGCATATTCTCTCCCAAAAAATACAACAACCCTCTGCCTTGGAGAGCAAGGTTTAGCTTCTAGAATTTTTTCACCTCTCGTTGGTAATGCCATAAACTATGCTGCTGGAGTACATACATTTCCAGTAGCTCCTGGGCAACCCTATATCCAAGATCTTCTTGCCTATAACTATAAAAACATCTCTAAGGGAGCTTCTATTTACGGCCTCATTGGATCTCCAATAGATCGTAGCCTTAGTCATATCACTCATAATAAACTATTTTCAAAGCTAAATCTAAATGCAAGCTACATAAAACTAGCAATTACTCCAGAACAATTATCGGAATTTTTCAGAGTAGCAAAAAATCTACCATTTCAAGGACTAAGCGTAACTATGCCGCTAAAAACTACTGTTTTAAATTACGTAGACATCCTCGATGACACAGCAAAACAATGTGGATCCGTGAACACCTTAATCTTTCGGGAAGGAGTCACTTTCGGACACAATACAGATGGATTAGGAATCTTAAACCTTCTAAATCTCCATAAAATTCCTATAAAAAATCAACATATTGCTATTCTTGGAGCTGGAGGCGCAGCAAAAGCTATAGCAACAACTCTTGCTAATCACGGTGCACAAATCCATATTTTCAATAGGACTCGCCAGCATACCGAAGAACTAGCACAACGCTGCAATGGCAAAGCTTACTCTCTACAAGAGTTCAAAGAGTTTTCCTACAGTGACATGGTAATTAATACTCTACCGTCAAACATAGACTTCCCTTGGAGATTTCCTCCGATCGTTATAGATATCAATACCCTTCCCAAAGAGACACACTACACAAGAATTGCAAAACAACAAGGTTCTTTTGTTCTTTACGGTTATGAAATGTTTATTGAACAAGCTCTTTTACAATTTGCTCTTTGGTTTCCAAAAATTCTATCTCAAAAATTTTGTAATTTTTTTCGTAAAGATGTCCAAAATCTCATGAACTCTTTAGGTTAACTATATGCGCTTATTCCTTATCCTAATTGTTTTATTTGGAAAATCTTTAAACATCTTAGGATCTACGACAACTCGTTACACTCAGATAAAATCTATTCACGAAGTCGCCGGGGATATTCTCTATGACAATGAAGATTTTTGGTTAATCTTTGATGTCGATGATACTTTATTTCAAGGAGCCGAAGCCTTAACCCACACACTTTGGCTTCAAAATACCATTGAAGGATTCCAACAACTGGGTCTTACAGAACAAAAAGCTTGGGAAACTGTACTTCCTTACTGGATAGAAATCCAAGAAATGGGTTCAGTAAAATCTATAGAAGTAGCGATGAATACTCTAATAAAAAAAATCCAAGCTCAGGGAAAAACTCTTTTTGCATACACAGAGCGTCCTAGACGAACTAAAGATCTTACTTTAAAGCAACTTGAATCTTTAGATATCTTTGTATCAAAAACCGCACCCCAAGCAAACACTCTTCCGGAACAATTAGCGTATCACTCTGGGGTGCTTTTTGCTGAAGAATACCATAAAGGTTTAGGATTACAACTTTTCCTAGACGCACTAGATTTCTCTCCTAAAAAAATTATCTATATAGACAATCTCGAAGAAAATGTTTTACGCGTAGGAGACTTATGTGTAAATCGAGGGATTCATTACTTTGGCATTACATATTCTGCTCAAAAATATTTGCCGCCAATATACCTTCCGGAAATCTCTAAAATTCAATACACATTCTCAAAAAAACTTCTCAGTAATGAAGCTGCAGCACTTCTCTTACGACACCAACTGCATAAATAATCTCAAGTAGATCTCATCTCTTCAGGAAAAATGATGGAATAAAAACAATGTTTTTTTTTAGAGTCACAAATAAAAATACGCGTACCTTTTCGGGTAATTCATGGCTTTATTCCGTTTTATATTTTTTACTAGCCTTTGCGCTTGCGGGATGCTACCGCTTTCTTCTTATGCTGTAACTCCCACTAACTACCATCAACATCGCTATGTAAACAGATTCAAATACAACCATCAACCGTCTTCAAAACCAGCACAGCCTACTCAAGAACGAATAGTACATAAACACGAATGTACAAATGTGTTTTCCCCTATTAAAAACTTCCTTTCCTCCCAGGCTTGGCAAGAAGGAATGTCCCTGACAAAACTCAGACTCGCTGCTCAAGAAGCGACAAATTCTTACATTTCTCTAGACTTAACAATTCTGCCTCAATGGGTCCATCCTCGAAAAACCTTAAAAACATCTCAACGTGAAGATATGCCTTCATGGCAAATGTACTTTAGTCCCAATATTTCCTGGGAACTTTATAGCTCTCCCATAGCAGGAACTGGAACCATAGATTTTAACTATACTCTAATTCGCTATTGGCAAAATGATGCCAAACACCTTAATGAATCCGTTGGAACAATAGCCGGAATCAATGATTTTATTACAAAAGAAAGCTATCTTGGTCAATGTACATTTTCGCAAACCTTTCCTGGAAACGTAATTACTCTGACACTTGGACAATACAGTTTATATGCAATAGACGGAACACTATACGACAATGATCAACAATCTGGATTTATTAGTTATGCTTTATCACAAAATGCCAGTGCTACGTATTCTCAAGGAAGCATAGGAGCTTATCTACAGATCTCTCCTATTCCAGAAATTCAAATTCAATTCGGAGGCCAAGACGCTTACAACCTAACGGGAACTTCTTTCAATTTTGACGGTCTTACAAAAAATAAATATAATTTCTATGGTTTCTTCTCTTGGGCTCCACAAATTTCTTTAGGAGGGGGACAATATTCTATTCTTATTTACAGTACTCGCTCAGTACCGCAACAACCATCAAGAGCAACGGGCTGGTCGTTCAATCTCGGACAAAGTCTAGGAGAAAAACTTTATATTTTCGGAAGATGGAACGGAGCAACAGGAACAGCATTCGCTATAAACCGTTCAATAGCTTGGGGATTTGCCTCTTCAAACCCTTTAAAACGCGACCCTAAAGATCTTCTTAGTCTTGGCTGTGCAATCAATAAAATTAATCCTAAGGCATTAAATATCTCAGACACAATAAGAAAGTTTGAAACTGTCGTAGAAGCTTTTGCTACTGTAGGTTTTGGCCCTCATTTATCTTTGACTCCAGATTTCCAACTTTACATTCATCCGGCACTTCGCCCAGAACGTAGAACCTCACAGGTATATGGAATCCGAAGCAATCTAATTTTTTAAATCTTCATCTTATTTTATAATTTCTAGGAGTCGAATCATGGCATATGGAACACGCTATCCCACCTTAGCTTTCCATACAGGAGGTGTAGGAGAATCTGATGATGGCATGCCTCCACAACCTTATGAAACTTTTTGCTACGACACAGCTTTGCTTCAAGCAAAAATAGAAAATTTCAATTTAGTTTCTTATACCTCAGTCTTACCTAAAGAACTTTTTGGTAATATTGTTCCTGTTGACACTTGCGTTAAACATTTCAAACATGGTGCAGTTCTTGAAGTCATCATGGCAGGGCGAGGAGCATCAACGACAGAGGGAACACAAGCTATTGCTACAGGAATCGGAATTTGTTGGGGACAAAATAAAAATGGTGAACTCATTGGAGGTTGGGCTGCAGAATATATCGAATTTTTCCCAACATGGATCAATGAAGAAATTACAGAGGCACATGCAAAAATGTGGTTAAAAAAATCTTTACAGCACGAACTAAATCTGCGCTCTGTTGCAAAACATAGTGATTTTCAATACTTTTATAACTATATCAATATTAAAAAGAAATTTGGTTTTTGTTTAACAGCTTTAGGCTTCTTAAATTTCGAAAATGCTGATGCAGTAACAGTGAATTAAGGAATTCGATGATCTTCAAAACAAAAACACAAAAGAACCTTAGTACTTTGGCTCTTACTGGTATCGTTATCAGTTCTATGATTGGAGGAGGAATTTTTAACCTTCCCCAAAACATGGCTGCGACAGCAAGTTCGAGAGCTGTTTTATTAACCTGGCTCCTTACAGGCTTTGGGATGTTCTTCATTGCTAGGACTTTCAAAATCCTTTCACAAGCACGTCCTGATCTAACTGGGGGAATCTACACGTACAGTAGAAATGGCTTCGGTCCCTACATAGGGTTTACGATTGGTTGGGGGTATTGGCTATGTCAAATTTTTGGTAATGTCGGCTATGCCGTCATTACTATGGACGCTTTAAACTATTTTTTTCCCCCATACTTTAAAGGTGGGAACACAATCCCTGCCATTATTGGAGGATCTATCCTCATTTGGCTTTTCAATTTTATTGTTCTTAAAGGAGTTAAACAAGCTTCCTTTATTAACATTATTGGAACAGTATGCAAACTTGTACCCCTTTTAATTTTCATTATTCTAACAGCATTCTTTTTTAAACTTTCTATCTTTAACGCTGATTTTTTAGGAACAACAGTAACGAAAACACAACCTCTTTTAGGATCTATAGGTTCTCAAATAAAAAACACTATGTTAGTAACTCTTTGGGCTTTTATTGGAATCGAAGGCGCCAACGTTCTATCTGCGAGAGCAGAAAATTCTTCTTCTATTGGGAAAGCTACAATTCTAGGATTTATAGGATGTTTGCTTATCTATATTCTACTTTCTATTCTTCCTTTTGGCTCTCTACCTCAATATCAGCTTAAAGCGATTCCAAACCCCTCCACAGCAGGAATTTTACAAATCCTTGTTGGAAACTGGGGAGAAATCCTTATGAACATAGGTCTTCTTATTGCTATTTTATCCAGTTGGTTATCTTGGACTATGATCATTACCGAGATTCCCTATTCCATGGCAAAAAATGGAACTTTTCCTGAGGCTTTTGCTATAGAAAACTCTGTAAAATCACCAAGTGTCTCTCTATACACAACTAGTGCTCTTATGCAACTCACTCTATTTCTTGTGTATTTCTCTTCAGATGCTTGGAATACTATGCTCAGTATTACAGGAGTTATGGTTCTTCCTGCGTACTTTACAAGCTCCGTATTCTTATTTAAACTAGGGAAAAATAAAAATTTTCCAAAAAAATCACCAGTTAAAGCATCAACAGCAATGCTTACAGGATTTTTGGGAACTCTCTTTTCCTTATGGCTTATCTATGCTGGAGGTCTGCGATATCTATTTATGGCAGTAATTTTGCTCGCTTTGGGAATTCCTTTTTATATAGAAGCTGGGAGAAAAGGAAAAAATGCCAAAACTTTTTTTGCAAGAAGAGAAGTCTTTATGATTTTCTTAATTGCTATCCTAGCCTTAATAGCAATTTTTCTATTCTCAACGGGAAGAATAAAACTCTAAATAAAGTAAGTAAAAAATGGAAAACTCTTTTACTTATGATTCTCCATTTAGAGCAATCCTCTCTGTTCTTTAATGTGTTATTCTCCTATTCTCAAAACAACAATACCTACAATACTGAGAGAATACAAAAACATTACAAAGTAGCGTTATTATGCGTATAGCCGTTTTAGGAGCAGGATATGCAGGGCTTTCCGTAACCTGGCATCTTCTTCTTCATACCCAAAGCACAACAACTATAGATCTTTTTGATCCTATACCCCTAGGACATGGAGCCTCAGGGATGTCTTCGGGTCTTCTTCATGCTTTTACAGGGAAAAAAGCTATTAAGCCTCCCTACGCGGATCTTGGTATTCTTACAACACACAGCCTAATCACAGAAGCTAGTAAAGCTCTAAATCTCCCTATTGTCTTATCTCGAGGAATCTTAAGACCTGCTGTGGATGATGAACAAGCAAAGCTATTTATAAAGCGTGCTGAAGAATTTCCAAATGAAGTGGAGTGGTGGGAAAAGTCCCGTTGTGAAATCACTCTTCCGAGTATAGTCATCCCTTCAAACTTAGGAGCATTATTTATTAAGAACGGCATTACAATAAACAATAATGCTTATATTGATGGTGTTTGGGATGCTTGTGCTAACCTAGGAACGCAATTTTACGATGAACTTATCGAGAATATCTCTGATATTCAAGAATTCTATGATCATATTATAGTTACTCCTGGAGCTAATGCTGATCTTCTTCCAGAACTTCAAGCACTTCCTTTAACAAAAGTAAAGGGTCAACTTTTAGAAATTAGCTGGCCTAAAGACTTGGCTATGCCTCCTTTTAGTATTAATGCGCATAAGTATATGGTCAGTAATATCGACAATCATACTTGTATCCTAGGAGCTACTTTTGAACATAATCAACCAGAAAATGTCCCAGATCCAGAATTAGCTTACCGAGAAATTATGACACCTATGTTATCTCTATTTCCGGGACTTCAAAATGCTCAAGTCTTAAATTGCTATGCAGGAATGCGCTCATCTAGCTCTACACGACTTCCTATTATAGCGAGACTCAAGGAAAAGCTTTGGTTTTTAGGAGGATTGGGTTCGAAAGGCCTTCTATATCATGGCCTTGCTGGGGATATGCTCGCAAAATCTGTTCTAAAAGGTTCGACAACCTATATTGCTAAAGAGTTTTTATTCACTCCTTAGCAATTGTACTAACAGATTGTTCTTCTTTTTGATTCGAAAGATAGAAATCGAAAGAGAAATTGAAAAAAAAGCCTACTGCAGGGGTTAAAATAAAAGCTATGGGCACAATTAATACTAAAATCTGTGCTAAAAAAGACCATGTATGCATATCTGCCAAAGCAACTAAACACGACATCAAATAGAAGGAATCTAAGGCTAACCAACAGCATAAACCCAAAGGTAATATAGCTATAGCAAAGCCACAAAACTGTCGGAGAATGTTTCCTTTAAAGCAATCTAGTAACTTCATGTAATCAATACTATCAAAATTACTAAGAGCTGGAATGCAAAAGAATAGACTTGCGAAAGCTCCCAAAAATAGAAGTATCAATGAAGCTGCTGACAAATAAGGAATAAAAATCAAAGCGGTATGAAAAAACTTCCCGACCCAAGGTAAGGAACCAAGAAAAACCGAAAGCATAACTACGGTAACGACTACTACCATTGCCATAAAAAATGGCGTTGACACTAGAAGAGATAACCAAAGAGATTTCCAATTTTTGTATAGAGCTGAAGAAATATAGCAAGATTTTTCTTGAGATTCTTGTTTCAACAAGTATTGAACGATCACAGCGGAAGCGCAAACCACGCTAAAAGCACAGAAAAAAGCTCCAAGACTCAATGTTGATAAAGATACACTTGGAACAAATTGCGAACATAATTTCAAAAACAAAGCGAAGATAAAACCAAAACAGCATAAACTAGAGAAAATAAATAAAAATCTCTGCCTATTAAATATCTTTTTAAAAGCTTGTTGACTTAAAGAATCAAACGATTGAGCCATAATTACTCTCTATAAATCGAACTTAAAGTGAAGCTACATTAGCTTTTTCTTGTAAAATTTCATCTAAGGATATTTGTACTTTATTCCTTATAAATGTATCCCAAAGCAATCCTGGAATAATTTCATAATCCCCAGAAGACAACATACGACATGGAAATCCAAAAATCAAGCCCTCAGGTATACCATAGGGATTGTAATCCGAACAGACTCCAGAAGAGAACCATTCTCCCTCTAGAGGATTAAAAATTGATCTTGCAGACTCTACTAGAGCGCGAGCAGCAGATGCTGCTGAAGATTTCCCTCTAGATTCAATGACAGCACTTCCTCGATTTTGCACTGAAGGAATCATAATATTTTCTAGCCAATCCCGATCACCAATAACTTCTGTAGCTGGTTTTTTTGAAATCTGTGCTTGAGTAAAATCTGGAACCTGTTTTGCTGAATGATTTCCCCAAACAACCACTTGAGAAACCTCACTTAAAGGAACCTGAGCCCGATGAGCAAGCATACTATGCATACGATTTTGATCTAAACGCAACATAGCATGAAAATTTTTCCTAAGAAGCCTTGGAGCATGATTCATCGCTATCAAACAATTCGTGTTCACAGGATTTCCAACGACAAAGACTTTCACTTCACGTTTCGCAGCAGTATTTAAAGCTGCTCCCTGCAAAGAAAAAATCTTCCCATTTTGCTTTAAAAGATCGGCTCTTTCCATCCCCGGACCTCGAGGTACAGCACCAATAAGAAAGGCCGCGTCTATACCATCAAAAGCATCTTCTAGTGATGTAGTAACGTGAATATGTTGCAGCAAAGGATACGCACCATCATCCAACTCCATACGAACGCCACAAAGCATCCTTTCCATTCCTGGAAGGTCGTAGATTCGTAAATCTATACCACAATCGCTACCAAAAACATCTCCATGAGCTAAAGAAAACAAAAAGCTATAGGCTATTTGTCCAGTACCACCAGTAACAGCAACGCGAACTATGCGCTCTAGAGACATAAGCACTCCTTTTCAAAAAAAATCACTATAATCTTTAGAAGCAAACAAAACAAGATTTTGCAAAGGAATGTCTTGCATTTCAAAGAAAATTAAGACTTTTGCAACAAAATTTTTTCTAAATTAGGATAAAGCAAAAGTATTTTCTTTTTTCGTTATTAGAGTTTGGTCTCCTCCTTTTCAGATGTCAAAGCAGCTTTATCCGAACAAAAGGTTACTACTTTCTCTTCCAAAAACTTTTCAACCTCTCCGATAAGTTGTATACAAGCTGTGCGTAGTTTATCGCTGGTTTTCTCCAATTCTTTGCATCTTCTTTCAAAATATTCGCATCGACACTTGTCTTGGAGGCTTTGCAATTCTTGAAGCATTTCCTGATTTGTTTTCAACAAATTGTCATTACATCTTAGAGCCTCTTCCTTCTCTGCTTTAACTTTCTTTAGTTCTAATAAAATTTCTTTAGAAGTCTCTGGAATAAAAACTTTCTCAACGACAATCTCTTTTTTTCTCAGAGAAGGAATAAGGCATTTCAAACCGGTTTTTATATATAAAATAAGAAATCCAAGAGAAAATAAGATTATCCCTACAATTGCGGGAATCGCATTAGGAAATAAACAAAAAGCCGCACTTATTAGAAGAACTGTGCCCAAAAACATAGAGAGTAAAGAAAAAACAACTGGAATCTTTAGTGATAGATGAAATGGTTTTATCTCTATTACTGGAAATGGCCGAAGATGTTCTACGACACTTACATTAAGTTTCGTCATACCAATATTCTTATAAAATTAAAAACAAAAAATATCTTCTTATAAAAAAGAAGACAAGAGCTTTTAATTTTTTTTAAATTAACATGATATATTCTTTAACTTCTAAAAAAAAGATTGAATTACATTTCAAAAATTATAAATTATTTTTACATAAATTCAAGTTTTTATACGAGAAAGCGACCACGCCGACCTCTCCCTCTATGATGCTGACGACTGAAAGCACCAGCAAGGCCAAAATAAAAATCGGCGAGCTTTTGATTTTTTATTCCTCGCCTACTACAAGAAGAAGAATCAGAAGCATCGCGACTCGCCCCACAGAGACCTACAACAAAAGCCAATACCAACCCTACAGGTATAAGCGCACAGGCAGGAGCGAGACAGGAAAGAGTTCCAGTAACAGTACCAGCTACCAATAATGAAACTCCTACTAAGACTAAAAGAGTGGCAAGAATTCCAACAACAATACATACAATTCTTACTATTTTTTCACGTTTTGATTCTCTTGGTTCAACATTGCTACATTGATCTATGTTGCTACTTATCGGATTTTTCTCTGAAGATGTTACGGGTGTGCTCATATTTTTTCCCTCTACAAAACTTAAGTCTTCTCTACTCTCTTGAGGAAGCATGAATTTTTCAAAAAGTGGTGGGTTTTATAGAGAACAATTGTGTGATTTATTATAGCTATTATTATCATGCATACTAAAAGTTTAGAATAAGCTAATTCCAAACTAAATATATTCTACAAGCATTAAGAGAAGTTTTTAAAGTTAATTTAAAAACTAATTATTTATATTATAT